>JACOUI010000049.1 GCA_016177915.1 Planctomycetia bacterium | reverse complement strand
GCCAGCCGGCAGCCGCGATGGCCGAGCATCGGGTTGGCCTCTTTCAGTTGATCGACGCGCTGCTTGACGGCCTGGGGCGAGATGCCCAGGCTGCGGGCCACTTCGGCCTGCGCCTCGGCGTCGTGCGGCAGGAACTCGTGCAGCGGCGGGTCGAGCAGGCGGACGGTGACCGGCAGGCCGGCCATGGCTTTGAAGATGCCGATGAAGTCCTCGCGCTGGAACGGCAGCAGCTTGGCCAGCGCCGTCCGGCGCTCTTTTTCATTCGTGGCCAGGATCATTTCGCGGACGGCCAGGATCCGCTCCTCGTGGAAGAACATGTGCTCGGTGCGGCACAGGCCGATGCCTTCGGCGCCGAACTCGCGGGCCCGCCTGGCGTCTTCCGGCGTGTCGGCGTTCGTGCGGACGCGCAGCACACGGTACTTGTCGGCCCAGGCCATGACCGTGGCGAAATCGCCCGAGAGCTTCGGCTCGCGGGTGGGGATTTCGCCGGCCAGGACTTCGCCGGTCGTGCCGTCGATCGAGAGCACGGTGTCGGGCGTGAAGAATTCGCCGTTGATCGAGGCGCGCCGCGCGTGCTCGTCGATCGACAGGGCATTGGCTCCCACGACGCAGCACCGCCCCCAGCCGCGGGCGACCACCGCCGCGTGGCTCGTCATGCCGCCGGTGCTCGTCAAAATGCCCGCCGCCGAGTGCATCCCTTCCACGTCCTCGGGACTCGTCTCTTTGCGAATGAGGATGATCTTCTCGCCGTCCTTGGCACGGGCGACGGCCTCCTCGGCCGTGAAGGCCAGCTTGCCGACGGCCCCGCCGGGCGACGCCGGCAGGCCCTTGGTGAGCACGCGGGCCGACTTTTTGGCGGCCGGGTCGAACGTCGGCAGTAGAAGCTGCGTCAGGTCGCCGGCCGGAATCTGCAAGATCGCCTGCCGCTCGTTGAGCAGTTTTTCGCGGTACATGTCGCAGGCGACCCTCACGGCCGCCGCGCCGGTCCGCTTGCCGCGCCGGGTCTGCAGCATGAAGAGCTTGCCGCGCTCGATCGTGAACTCGATGTCCTGCACGTCGCGGTAGTGCTTTTCCAGCTTGTCTTTGATCGCCAGGAGCTGCTCGTAGACTTGCTTGTTCCACGTAGGCATCTGTGCGACGGGGAGCGGCGTGCGGATGCCCGCCACGACGTCCTCGCCCTGCGCGTTGACGAGGAACTCGCCGAAGAACTTGTTCTCGCCCGTCGAGGGATTGCGCGTGAAGCCCACGCCCGTCCCGGAGTCGTCGCCCAGGTTGCCGAAGACCATCGACTGCACGTTGACGGCCGTGCCCAACAGGCCCGTGATGCCTTCGATCTTGCGGTAGCTGACGGCCTTGGGGGCCATCCAGCTTTTGAAGACGGCCTCGATGGCGCGCTCGAGCTGCTCGAGGGGGTCCTGCGGAAAATCGCGGCCGGTGTGGCGGCGATAGACTTCCTCGTAGGCCTGGCAAAGCTCCTTCAGGCCCTCGGTGGGGACGTCGGTGTCCTGGTTGGCGTTGTACTTGCACTTGACGGCGTCGAACGCTTCCTCAAAATGCTTGTGATCGACTCCCTCGACCACGTCGCCGAACATGTTGATCACGCGGCGATACGAGTCGTAGGCGAAGCGCTCGTTCCTCGTGAACGCGGCCAGGCCCACGACCGAGTCGTCGTTGAGGCCCAGGTTCAAGATCGTGTTCATCATCCCCGGCATCGACACGGCCGCCCCGGAGCGGACGGAGACGAGGAGGGGGTTCTTTGTGTCGCCGAATTTCTTACCCAGCTCCTTTTCGACCGTGGCGATGTTCTTCTTGACATCGGCCATCAGGGCCTTGGGGAGCCTCTCGCCCGCCTTGTAGTACAGGTCGCAAACGGCGGTGGTAATCGTGAAGCCGGGCGGGACGGGCAGGCCGATGCTGGTCATCTCGGCCAGATTGGCGCCCTTGCCGCCCAACAGTTCCTTCTGGTCGCCGCGGCCGTCGCAGCGGGTCTTGCCGAAGTAGTAGGTCAGCTTCGCGCCGCGGGCGGCGGACTTCTTGCGGGGCGCGGTTTTCATTTTGGGCATGGGGGGCGGTTCCTTCTTCCTGATCGCTTGCTTGATCGGCGGGTTCGCTGCGAGGTGACCGAGCAACCCGGTTAACGGCCTTGCGTGAAGGCCGGTCGCACGATGCCGGCGGTCGCCGGAGAAAAGGTACGGCGCGCTGGCCCGGACCGCCTGGGTTCCGTTCAGCCGCGCGCCGCAAACACTTGCACCGCAGTCAGTTGCGGTTTACTGCGGGCGGTTCGCGCCGGCGAATTTGACGCCTCAAGCTAACCATGGGCCGCTTGACCGTCAAGGATGCGGCTCGCCGCGACTGCGCCCCTCGATGTTGCTCCCGGCGCGGGGGACTGCGTTGCGGCGCGGTGGGCGATATGATTGGTCCTGACGATTCTTGCCATCGACAGTTGATCGTGGTCTTCCTCGCTTGCGCTTCGGGTAGTGTCGTTTCCCTCGTTAGCGCGTCGGGTTGGTGTCGGCAACGATGATGAACGCACCTGCGATTGAAGTCCGCGATCTCAAAAAAGTTTACAGCGACGGCTTTCTGGGCCGCCGCAAGATCGAGGCCCTGGCTGGCGTCAGCCTGCAGGTGTCCATAGGCGAAATCTTCGGACTCCTCGGCCCCAACGGTGCCGGCAAGACCACGCTCATCAAGGTCCTGCTGGGGATCGTGCGGCGCACGGCCGGCGAGGCCTCGATGCTCGGCAATCCCGCCGGTCACCGACTCACGCGGCGAAACGTCGGCTACCTCCCCGAGGGGCACCGCATCCCCCGGCACCTCACCGGCTACACGGCGCTGGAGTTCTTCGGGAACCTGTCGGGCATGCCGAATTCGGCCATCCGCGCCAAGCGCGACGATCTTTTGAAGCTCGTGGGCCTGGAAGGCTGGGGCAAGGTTTCGGTGCGGAAGTATTCCAAGGGGATGCAGCAACGGCTGGGTTTGGCGCAGGCGATGCTGCACGACCCGCAGCTTCTGATGCTCGATGAGCCGACGGACGGCGTCGATCCGGTGGGAAGGGCCGATATCCGCCGCATCATGCAGGAGTTGAAGCGGCAGGGGAAAACCGTGTTCCTCAACAGCCACCTCTTGCAGGAGGTGGAGCTGGTTTGCGATCGCGTGGCGATCCTCGACCACGGCCGGCTGCAGCGCGTGGGCAGCGTGGCCGAGCTGACGCGGCAGCCGTCGCTCGCGGTGGGCGCGGCCAGCCAGGTGACGGTGGACATCGTGTTCGTCGTGCAGGCGGAGGACGGGCGGGCGCTGGGCGCCCTGCGCGGCCATTCGATCGGCCGCGCGAAGCCGCTGGGCGCAGGTCAGACGGAGATTGTCGTCGGCGCGGCGGACCAGGCTGCGGTCGACCGGGCGGTCGACGCGCTGCGAACGTCGGGCATCAGCATTATCAGCATGGCCCCGCAGCGGCGGACGCTGGAAGAGGCGTTTATCGAGATTGTGGGGGAGGCGTAGATTGCTCGCGACGGTTCCCTCGTCAGGGTTTGTGACAGAGCCGTGGAATTCGTGTAGACAAAGTGTACCCGCATGTTACAATATGGGTATATTTTGTTCACCCTCGCCTTTCAGGCGCCCACGATTCTCTGGGATCGCAGATGCCTTTTGTTCAGGGACTTGCGTGCGCACGTCGGCGTCAAAGACGCGCACGGCAGGCAGCGCCCTCGCCCCGAAACGCCGTTGCCGTCTTCCGCCGCCACCGCGGCATGCTGCGCATGGTCGAGGCGCTGCGCTCGGGCATTTCGCGCAAGACGCTTTATGCCCTGCATGAGGGGGGAATCGTCGAACGTCTCAGCCGCGGCCTCTACCGTCTGGCATCGGCGCCGGCGCTGGCGCATTTCGACCTAGTGACCGTCGCGAGCAAAGCGCCGCAAGGCGTGGTCTGCCTGATTTCGGCGCTGTCGTTTCATGATCTGACGACGCAGGTGCCGCACGAAGTGCACGTCGCCGTCCGGCGCGACACCATCCGCCCGCGAATCGATTTCCCTCCCGTGCGAGTTTACCGCTTCCAAGGGCGGGCCTTTTCCGAGGGAATCGAAGTGCACCGACTCGACGCGATGCCGGTTCGCATTTACAGCCGCGAGAAAACGATTGCCGACTGCTTCAAATACCGGCACAAAATCGGTCTGGACGTGGCTTTGGAAGCGCTCAAGCTTTACAAACAGAGCGGGCGAACGAACGTCGATCGGCTCATGCACCATGCGCAGATCTGCCGCGTGGCGAACGTCATGCGCCCTTATCTTGAGGCCGTGCTGTGACGAATCGTCCCATCAGAAACGTTGCCGCGTCGGTGCGTCAGCGGCTCTTGAATCAGGCGCAGGCCACGGGGCGACCTGCTCACGAGGTGCTGCAGTACTTCGCCATGGAGCGATTCCTATACCGCCTCGCAAGATCGCGCTACTCGCAAAAGTTTGTTCTCAAAGGAGCGCTGATGTTCAACGCATGGGGCGCGCCGGAGTCGCGCCCGACGAAAGACATCGACCTCCTGGCTCGCATGACCAACCGGATCGACGTCATCGCGCGCGTCGTGCGCGATGTTTGCAGTCAGCCCGTCGAGTCCGACGGTCTCATTTTCGACCAAGAATCCATCGAGGGGATCAAGATCAAGATCAAGGAGGCTGCGGACTACTCTGGAGTCCGCGTCACGTTGAACGCCTTCCTGGAAAAAGCACGCGTCCGGCTCCAAATCGACGTTGGTTTCGGCGACGTGATCGTGCCGCGCGCTGAGAAAATCAGCTATCCAACGATCCTCGATTTCCCGGCCCCCAATCTCGCCGGATACACCCGTGAAACGGCAATCGCGGAAAAGTTCGAAGCGATGGTTAAGCTAGCGCAGATCAACAGCCGCATGAAGGACTTCTTCGATATCTGGCTCCTGTCACGTCAATTCGACTTCAACGGCAAGCTCTTCGCCAAGGCCGTCGCGACGACGTTCGCCAAACGCAAGACGCCGATCAACCCCGATGCAGTTGCGCTGACGCAAGCATTCGGCGAAGACGCCGCAAAGAAATCGCAGTGGCAGGCGTTTCTGCGGCGATCGCGGATCGCCGACGCACCGCAGACGTTCTCTGCGGTTGTGGCGGCCGTCGCGGCGTTTTTGTTGCCGGTGGCGAAGTCAATCCACGAACGCAAGGCGTTCGATAGCCGCTGGACGGCGCCCGGACCGTGGCAAGGCCGCGGCTAAAGCCTGCGATCCATCGGCAGGTCATCTCTCGCTGCGTTTGGGAAGCGCAATGCGCTTCAGCGCCCCGCCGCTGCCGCCGGCGAGCAGCTCGTCGCCGCCGGGCGCGATGGCGATTGCGTAGATCCAGCCTTCCAGCGCCGGAAGCTCGGCGTCAATCGCGGTGGTCTCGAAGTCGATAAGCCGCACCTTGCCGTCCGCGCAGCCGACGGCGAGCCGCTCGCCGCCGCTGGCCCAGGCCAGCGACAACGGTGCGACCTCCAACCGTGCGAAGCGCATCATCCGGCCGATCGTCGGCTGCCAGAAGCGGACCGTGCGGTCCTCGCCGATCGAGGCAACAACGGGCGGCGAGTCGCTGTTCTGCGCCGGACGAACGGTCAGACCCAGCACGCCGCGGGTGTGATTTTCCAGGCTGCGTTTCAGTTCGCCGGTGTCGGCGCTCCAGACGCGCAGGCTCTGATCGAGGCTGGCCGAGACGATGCTGAATTGTTTGTCGTCCTCCGACAGGAAAACGGCGCCGGTCACGCCGCGCGAATGGCCCGTGAGCGTGTGCTTTGTCTTGCCGGACGAGGCTTCGAGGAGGCAAAGATCCTTGTCCAACGACGCCGTGGCGAGCGTATTGCCGTCGCCGCCCCAGGCCACGGAGTAGACGACGTCCGTGTGCCGAGACTCGCGCCAGACCAGCTTCGGCTCCGGCCAGGCGAAGACCTCGATCGTTCCTGATTCGGCCGGCACGCCGCCCGCCAGGGCCACGTGGTCGCCGGACGGCGAGAACGCGATGTCGTGAACGTGCGAGAGCTCCGTAGGGAGATTCTTTATGACCTCCAGTGCCGGCCAGGAACGGACATGAGCGCCGGCCGCCGAGCCGACGAGGACGGTCTTGCCATCGGGAGCGAAGGCCAGGGCGGTGACGGGCGGGTCGGCGGCTGGGGTGGGCGCGGCGACGAGCAGAAAGATGATGGACAGCGCGAACACACGAGGCCGCGCCGCCAACGAAGCGAGCATCCACTCGCCCGCAACCCCCCACCCTAACCCTCCCCCGCAAGGGGGGAGGGAACCACAGCAGGGGGGGAGGGGAGGACGAGTACGAGTAGGAGTACGAGTACGAGCACGAAACATGCAATCGCTCTACGGTTGGGTCTCGTTCACGTCCCGCGTGTAGTCCCAAAGCCACGGGTGCGTCCAGGGATTCCAGGTATGGTAGCTCACCGAGAGGACAGAGACGGCCAACAGCGCGGCTCCGAGGACCCTCAGCCAGGTGCGGCGGGCCAGGAAGTCGGCCGCCGGCAACAACAGCACCAGCCACAGCGGCGCAAACCAGATCACCCAGCGAAAGCCCGCCGCTACGCCGCCGTAATTGCGGTCCTCCAGCGGCCGGGCGAGGTAATAGCCGATGCAGACGATCGAGATCAGGCCGACGAAGAGCGCCACGTGCCGAGCTGCCCGGTCATTGCCCAAGAGCATCATCATCGCGCCGATCAAACTCAGAATCCAAATTGGCGTGAGCGAGAAGATGCCGTGGTGGCCGACGAGGATGTGAAAGGCGTAGACGGCCGGCGACGGCTCGCCCTTGTCGACCCCCACCTTGTTTTCCGGATACCAATAGCTGTACTGCTTCTTGCCGTTCGCGTCGATGTAGTCGTATTCGTACCAGTTGTCGGCCTGGTTGGTCTTGCTGCGGTAGAAGTAGGGGGGATACAGCGTGTCGTGGGCGAGGTAGTTCGTGCCGAAGAACGCCGCGGCGACGACCAAGGCCGGCGGTGTGTAGGCCAAAAGCGTCTGCCGCGGGGCTTTCCAAAGGAGCGCGGCCGACAGCGCGGCGAAAAACGACAAAGCCGGCAGCTCATTGGCGGCGGCGAATGCGGCGAAGGTGCCAGCCAGGCCGAAATGCACGAGCGACCGCGAGCTGTCGCACCAGATGCGCACGCCGTACCAGGTGGCGATGGCCGCGCTGACGGCCGCCGGCAGGTGATTGTTGAGCGCCACCGCGTAGGTCGTCAGATACGTCCCCAGCGCCGCCGCGGCCATCATCAACAGCCGCGAGAAATCCGTTCTGCCGAATCGCTCGGCCAATTTCGCCACGTACACAAAATACACGCCCAGCGGGAGAATGTTGACGATCAGCAGGATCGTCCGCCCGACGCCGTGCGGGTTCTTTTCCAGGTTGAAGCGCGTGAAGTGATAGATCGGCCAGTAGACGCCGGCCACGAGCGTGGCCAGGAGCGGCGGCTTGCTGGAATAGAGCCGCGCCTCGCCCCGGCGGTTCTTGTGCTTGACCATGTCGATCGTGCCCCAGTTCGGCTGGAGGACGATCTTGTCGATCTCGTAGGTGCCGTGCTCGACGAGCGAGCGGACGTTGCACCACCGGCTGCGGTCGTTGGCCGAGAGGAACGGCCGCTCCCGCTGCCAGTCCTCGTAACCCTCTTGCTTGAGAAAGCCTTGCAGTTGGATTTGATCGACCGAGTTGAGGCTCAGGAGCCGGCCGGTCATGGCGCCTAGCGACAGGGCGGCCAGCAAGAAGTAGGCGCAGCGGCGCAGCGCAGCGCGGGCTGGATCGTCGGGCGGCGAGCTGGCTGAAGGGGCTTCGGGGGCGAGGCTCATGGGCGGCGTTCCCCCGACGCGTCTTCCATAGCGCCCTCTTCCTCCGCAGACGCCGTGCGCTCCGCAATCGAATAGGCGTCCGCATCGCGGTTGCTGTTGGCGATGACCATCTCGGCCAGGAGACCCGCCGTCATGAACTGCCCGCCCAAGAGCAGCGCTCCCAGGGCGTAGAAGAATAAGGCCCGTTCGTGCAAATGGATCGGCGGTCCGAAGACGCCCGTCGCGCGCGTGGCCACCCAGGCGCCCGTCAAAAACAGGAGCACGACCAGACCGGCGAAAAAGCACACAAGGCCCAGAGTCCCCAGCACGTGCAGCGGCCGCTGGCCGAAGCCCGTCAGGAATTTCACCGTTAACAGGTCCAAGAAACCCTTGATGAACCGCCGCACGCCGTACTTCGAGCGGCCGAATTTCCTGGCGCGGTGCTGGATGACCACCTCGCCGACTTTGAACCCGCGGGCGGCGGCCAGCACGGGCACGAACCGGTGCAGTTCGCCGTAGAGGCGGACTTCGCGGACGACGTCGCGGCGGAAACACTTCATGCCGCAGTTGTGGTCGTGCAGCTTGACGCCCGTCAGCCGGCTCACGAGGGCGTTGAAGACGCGCGAGGGGAGCACCTTGTGCCAGGGATCGTGCCGCACCTTCTTCCAGCCGCTGACGAGGTCCAGGCCCTCGTCGATCCGCGCCAGGAATTTGGGGATTTCATGCGGGTCGTCCTGCAGGTCGCCGTCGAGCGTCAGAACCCTTTCGCCGCGGGCGTCGGCGAAACCGGCCGAGAGGGCCGCGGCCTTGCCGAAATTCCGCCGGAAGCGGATGCCGCGGACGCGGTCGTCGCGATCGGCCAGCTCCGAAATGACCTTCCACGAATCGTCGCGCGAGCCGTCGTCGACGAAGATCAGATCGAGGTCGTATCCCTCGCTGCGGGCGACTGCGTCGATTTCGCCGTGGAGCGCCGCGAGGCTTTCGGCCTCGTTACACACCGGCACGACGATCGTGAGCTTGCCGTTTTGCATTGGGGACGATCCAAACTGATCTGCCATCCGCAACCGAGGTTCCGCTGCATTCCATTCTGGTCGGAGATCGGCCGCGGCGAAAGAGAAAGAGCCGCAATCGCCGCTTATCGCTCCACTCCCGGGGACCAGGTGCTCCGCGTTCCCGTCGGCACGTCGTTCTCGAACGTCGCCTGCTCCCTTTTGCTCCCGTCGGGATGCCAGGCGGTCCAGGGGCCGTGCTTCTTGTCGTTCAGGTAGGCGCCTTGCGATTCCAGGCGGCCGCTTGGGTAGTAAAACGTCCAGGCGCCGTCGCGGTGGCCGTTGCGGTAGTTTCCGCGGGCACGCACCGAGCCGTCCGGGTGCCACTGCATCGCCGGGCCCTCTTTCTTGTCATATTTCTTGTCGTTCTGAGACGCGATCTGAAACGTGATCTGCCCTTCGCGCGAGCCGTCGGGGTAGTAGCTCGTCCAGACTCCCGTGCGAAAGTCGTCCTGTCGCACGCCGGAGAGCTGCGGCACGCCGCTGGGATAGCGATGCAGCCAGAATCCTTGCCGCAGGTCGTCGACGTAGGCCCCTTCTGCGGACGGGCCGTTGGGATATGTGACCGTCCAGCGGCCTTGGCGCATCCCATCACGATAGTCGCCCTTGGCAACTCCACCGTCCGACCAATACTCCGTCCAGGGACCGTCGCCAACGCCGTCGTCGGGCCGGGCGGCGCCCTGCCCAAGGACGACGCGCGTGCCGTCCGCGACGCGGAACACCGTTCGCGTCGCGCGGTTGGGGCCGGGGACGTACTGCCCGTCGGCGGCGACGAGCGTGCCCAGCAGGAAGTGCTCGATCACGAGGCGCGGCTCGTCGTCCGGCCGCATTTCTTGCGGCGGCCCTGCGCCCTCTTCGTGCGAGCTTTTGACCGTTTCCATTTTTTGGGGGGGCTTCGTTCCGCGGCGCAGGCGATACAGGCTGACCGCGCGGAGCTTGGCTTCGGGCGGGCTCGCTCGGTCGTACTCCCGCCCCAGGTACTGGCAGAAGGCCCTGGCCTCCTTGAGGTAGGTACACAGGATTTGCGGGAAGCGTTTTTCCGCGCGGGGCGGCGGCTCAAAATCGACGGGCCGGCCGGTAAAGAGGTCGATTTCGCGGCCGTCGGCCGTGCGGGCGGCGGCCACGTGCCACATGTCGAAGTTGGGGGGGTCGGGCGAGAACATCACCCAATGCTGATAGGCCGGCGGCATGCGCGTGAGGGCGTCCAGCCACGGCAGCGGCATCTTCGTTCCCTCCGGCGCGAAGTTGCCGTAGTAGATCGCCCCGAGGACAGCCAGGAGCACGATCGCCCCGGCGATGTTGGCCCACCAGAGACGGTTCTTGGATTCCTTTTGCGCCACGTCGTCACGAGCGAACTTGCCCTTCGCCGCCGGCCGCACGCCGCAGGCCGCCATCCCCAGCCACTGCGAAACGCGGTGCCGGTTCTTGGCGAATCGATCGTAGAAGAAATCGCTGATCCGCGCGAGTCCCGGCAGCGCGATCAGCCGCAGCACGTGCCAGGGGCAGGGCAGCCCGGCGACGAGCGCCGCCATCGCCCGGCTCTTCGTGTACATCCTGCCCGTGCCGTCGTCAAAGACGACGACGGTTTTGTCGGTCAGCGCCTCGGGAATCTCGTGGCGGCGGGCGTCGCGGTCGGAGCTGCCGATGAACGAGAGGTTCCCGTGCCGGTCTAAAAGCGCCAGAAGCTGCGCGGTCTTCGTGCAGACGCCGCAGTTGTCGTCGTAGTACGCCGTCCTCCGCCGCGAGCAGCAGGAAGTCATCCGCCGCACCAGGTCCCAATCGCGCTCGGTCAGAAGCAGCGCGAACGCGGCCAGCATGGCGCAGGAAAAAAGTCCGGCATCGACGACGAGCGCGATCCCCGCGTGCAGACCGATCAGCGCCACGAGCAACAGCCTGCGCAAGTGCGGCTGCCCGAAGGGGAACAGCATGACCGGCAGCGCCGCGTATTCCAGAGCGAGCGTCGTCCACGTGAGGCAATGGTGGAGCCAGAACGGCGCTTCTTGCAGCGTCTCGGCCAGAGGGTACGTGTATTGGTCCATGAACATCAGGTAGTACGTGGCACTGCCCTCGTCCCACCAGGTCCTTCCCGACTTCCACACGGCCGTGCAGAGATAGATCAGGCCCAGGTGCAGGACGGCGCCGAGTGCGGCCACAAGCAGCGGCGAGCGGCGTCGGGCGGGAATCGCGGACTTTGCACCCGCAGCGGGCGCGGTCCGCAGCGGCACGTGCCCGCGCAGCGCCGTGCGCAGGGCGTCGATCGAGAACCGCTCTCCGACCGGCAGCACCTGCGCCCAGAGCAGGAACGAACCCAGGACGAAGTCCGCCCCGATCAAGGCGTAGGGATTGCGATGGGCGATGCTGCTGTAGGCCACGAGCGACAAGAGGCCGAAAACGCGCGTCCGGTAGCCGACGCAGAAGAGCACGTAACAAACGAGCGCCGCCAGGAAGAACGCCCGCAGCCAACTGGGCGAATGATCGATCCAGATTAGCAGCGAGGGGAAGTAGGGGATGACCGTCGAATTGGGCGAAAGCGCCGACGGCAGCACGCCTCCGGCCGCATAGAGTTCGTCGATCCAGGGCCAGCGCGTCGTCCAGTGCCAGATCAGCACCGTGGCGAGCAAAATGCGAAACAGCCCCAGCGAGCGCAGATCGATCCGGAAATAGAAGTCCAAGAGTCGCCGCGCGTGTGGATTCACGGAGCACCGCCGCCCAGCCAATGGCCGCACCGCACCTTCCCGCTACAATACAATAAAAACCGCCGCCCCGGCGAGCGGGCAACCGGGCTTCCCGCCAGTAGCCCTCACGCTCCGCGTGAGGAAGCGTGCAGGGCGATCAGGTTACGGACCAGAAGCCCGCGCCATCTCGGCTCGAGGCGCCTGTGAGTTCCGGCTGCATCACGCGGAGCGTGATGGCTACGTTGAATGGAGTGCGAATCCTCCGATGGACTGCACCATGTCAAACCCGAAGCCATCGCCCGCGAGGACAAACGCGCCTATCGGCGGCGTGATCCACACGTACCAGAAGTACGATCCGCAAAAATTCCCCAGCCCGCTGGCGGAGCCGCCGGATGTGGCGTCGGCCGCCCTCGAGCACATGCTGGCCTTCGGCGAGATGCGCGAGTTCACCGACGAGGAACTCGCCCACGCCGTCCGCATCGACCCGTCGCAAATCGCCGGCCTGGGGCCGAGCATCCAGTCGCTCCTGGCCCTGCTGCGGGCGATGAAGCAGAAAATCCTCGCCACCTACGAAACGCGGACCGTGCAGAAGCAGGCGCGGAAGCAGTACGAAAAGCTGGCGGGCCGGATCTCGCCGCCCGAGCGGCACCGCAAGCGCTTCGACCGCGCCGTGGCCGAGGAGCAAATCTACGACCTGGAGCGCATCTGGTACTCGGCCGATCGCGACCACCCGGCGTTCGCCGGGCAGCTTGTGCAGCTCGTCGATCGGCTCGGCGAGAAATATCAAGTCGATGAGCTGGCCGGGAAATACCAGTTCACCGGCCGCGGCCCGCTAACCATCCCCGAGGCCATCGAAGTCAAGGAGCGGCTCGAGACGATCGACCGCTTGATCAAGCAGCTTGAGGAGGCGGCCAAGACGGCGCGGGTGGGGATCATCGACCTGGAGGAGCTGGCGCAGTACGCCGACGCGGCGGACCTCGAGAACCTTGAGCGCATCCAGAAGCAGGTGGAAGAGTACCTGCGCGACCTGGCCAAAAGCCAGGGGCTCGACCGCGACAACACGGGCTACCGCCTGACGCCCAAGGCCTACCGGCTGTTTCAAGGCCGGCTGCTGGAGCGGATTTTTCAGGAACTGCAGCCATCGCGCACCGGGCGGCACGCCGGTCCGGTCATCGGCGAAGGGGCCGTCGAATTGCAGCAGACAAGGCAGTACGAATTCGGCGATTCGCTGGCCAACATGGACATCCCCGGCTCGATGATCAACGCGCTCGTGCGCGGGGGCACGGGGTTGCCCGTGCGATTGGAACGATGCGCTACGAGGGCCTCTACGTCAACGTGAAGCGCATGGGCCTCGCGCTCGACGGCCTGATCCGCAAGGAATTTCCCGGCGACTACCTGCAGTTCGTCGAGGTTTACACCTTCGCCAAGCCGCGGCAGCCGGGCGAATTGGTCGCGCTCTTGCCGCGGATTCCCACGCTGCACGATCCGGAAGTGCGTTTGCGGGCGGATATGAGCCGTCCGGGCATTACGGAAATGCACGTGCCGCAGCACTTCACGAACATCCAGCACGGGTTGCAATTGGCGCGGCGCTTTCTTTCGACGCAAGACACGCCGAACCGGCAGATCATCCTCATCACCGACGGCCTTCCGACGGCGCACTTCGAGCGCGAGATGCTGTTCCTGCTCTACCCGGCCGACTCGCGCACCGAGAACGCCACGCTGCGCGAAGGAAAATTCTGCCAGCGGGAAGGGATCACGATCAACATCTTCTTGCTGCCGAGCTGGATGCAGTCGAAAGAGGACGTGCGCTTCGCGTACAAGCTGGCCGAGTCGACCAAGGGCCGCGTGTTTTTCACCGCCGGAAAGGATCTGGACCGCTACGTCGTCTGGGATTACCTCGAGCGCCGGCGCGAGATTGTGTCGTAAGCGCAAGCGGACTCATGGGCTGCGCGCTCTCTATGAATTCCTGGGGATTCTTGTCGCGGGGAATTGCACGACATGCGTAGAATACGCAGAATGAGTGGAGTTTGACGAGGCTCTCCAAGCGAAGCGCGGAGGATCGGCGCACGTGTCCGCCGCCCGCTCGCGCGACTCTCACGATTTTGCGCTCCCCATGCTTGACGGTCCGCACGGTTATTGGGAGATTGCGCGGCGGGCCGAATGTGCCAACCGCGGCAGGACCCGGCGGCGCCCCGCGCTGAATGGAAGAGGGTCGGCGGTTTCGGCGCGGCGGCAGGGAGACGGATCCATGCCCGAGCAGGGAGCGGCGCTGCACTTTGACGACGTGGAAATTGGGGACCGCTGGATCAGCCCGGCCCGCACCGTGACGGAGACCGACGTCGGCCACTTCGCCGAGCTGACGGGCGACTTCACGCCGCTGCACGTCGACGCCGACTTCGCGCGGCAAACGCCCTTCGGCCGGCCGATCGCGCACGGACTCTTGGGCCTGTCGCTCATGGCGGGCCTCTCCAGCGGCTGTCCGCGGATGCAGACGGCCGCGTTCCTGGGGATCCGCGATTGGCAGTTCTTGCGGCCGATCTTTTTCGGCGACACCGTGCACGTCGAGACGGAGATCGTCTCCAAGCAGGCGTCGGGCCGGCGGCGGGGACGGATTCTTTGGCGGCGGCGCCTCGTCAACCAGGACGGCGAAGTCGTCCAGCAGGGCGAGCTGGAAACGCTCGTCATGTCGCGGCGGCCGCTCACGCAGGTCGCCCCGCTGGCCGCCGGACAGAACGGAGCGCACAAGGTTTCGCAGGCGACCGAGGCGTGAGAGCGTCCGGAAACACCCTGGCTACTGCAATAGCCGCTGCAACTGGGGGATCATTCTGTGCAGGGCCCGCGCGCGGTGGCTGATGGCCGCCTTCACCGCCGGGCCGAGCTGTCCGAACGTGCGATGGAATTCCACGACCTCGAACAGCGGGTCGTAGCCGAAGCCGCCGCTGCCGTGCTCCTCGGTGAGGATGCGCCCCTGGCACGTGCCGACCGATTCGGCCCGCACGGCGCCCGACGGGTCCGCCAGCGCGGCGTGGCAAGCGTAGTGGGCCATGCGCTCGTCCGGCGGGACGCCGGACAATTCCGTCAGCAGCTTCTGGTTGTTCTCCGCGTCCGTCGCGTCGGGTCCGGCGTACCGGGCCGAATAAACTCCCGGCCGGCCGCCGAGCGCATCGACGGCCAGGCCGCTGTCCTCGGCCAGTACCCACTGCTTCAGGTGCTTTGCTTGCTGCGACGCCTTTTTCACCGCGTTGTCGCGAAAGGTCGCGCCGTCTTCCACGATTTCGAGGGCACCGGGAAAATCGTCCAGCGAGCGCACGTCGATCGACAGCGGCGACAAGAGGTCGGCCAACTCGCGGACCTTGCCTTGATTGTGCGTGCCCAAAACGACCAGCGGCATGAGAGTGCGGCCGATTAGCGGAAGTCCTTGTGGCACTGGCTGCACTGCTTGCCGATGTTGCCGACCGCCGTGCGCACCGAGCTGTAGCTGTCCTGGTTCGCGCCTTGGACGACCTCCAGCGCGTGCAGCTCCAGCGCCTGGGCGAAGCCTCGGTAGCCGGTATCGTCCGCGTAATCGAAGCCGGGGTCCTGAATGGCCCGGGCCAGGACGGCCATGATCTCGGCCTCCTTGCGGACCTTGTCTTTGTTCGCCTTGAAGGTCCCTTCGTCCGACGACATCGGGGCCAGCCCCCGGTCCAGGGCGTCCTCCAGCCGCTGCATGATCGGCGGGCGGTCGGCGATCTTGCTGAACTCCATTTCCTTTTCCGCTTCGACGACGGTCACGTTGCCGCCGCGGATCAGCTCCTGCAAGTCCTGGCTGCGCTTTTGGGCTTCCCTCCAGGCTTGCGTCGTGACGGTCTTGCTGTTGCGGGCGCTGCGGGCGAGCATGTCGCGCAGGCCGGCGGCCGGCTCCTTGAAGCGCACCTCGCCGTCGTACTGGGCAATCACGTTGAAGGCGATGGCCAGCGTGTTGTAGAGCTTGCGGATCTTGTTGTGGCCGGTGTTGAACTTGCTTTCGGCGTCGACGGAGTCGCCGATTTCGGCCGGCGCGGCCTTGATCAGGTCCTCGAGCGTCTCGGCGGAGATGAGCTTGGAGAAGCCGGCACCGCCGGCGGGAGAAACGGGCGCCGTCGTGGTGCCGCCGGGGTTGGTCGTTCCGGCGACGCTGGCGGGGCGCGACGTTCCGGATGCCGGCTGCCCCGGTCCCCGCGCCTCGCGCACGTCCTTGAAGAACGCCTCCTGGGTGGATTTGTTGTACTCCTTCGGCGGCTTCTTGCCCTTGCCGGCCTGGGCCAGGGCGAAGGCCGAGACGGCCACCGCCAGCGAGATTGCGACCGAAACGGCAACTGCGCGGCGCATGAAAAGTTCCTGAAGTCGTCGATCGTGCTTCTCTGAACCGGACTTCATCGATTATCGGCCTGGTGCAACCGCGACGCAAGCCGCGGTTGAAGACGGACGGACGAACGTCCGCCGTCGGCATTGGGTCAGTTTGAACGGGCGATCTTACCAGAGGTGCTTGACGCCGACGTAAGCGAGTAAACTAGTCGCTGTTCTCTTGGGTGGATTCGTCGCGTCCGCCAGCGCCGTTCTCCTGCTTCTTTCCTTGGACAATCTGTCCAGTGATAAAGGCCGCCGTGAGGGTTGCCAGTGCGGTCACAATTGCAGCAATACCGGCGGCACTCTGTCCGTTCATTCCAAGGATGATTCCACCGATCAAGGCCGTCATCCCAAGCAAAAGAGCACCCAACTGCGCCGTGTACCCCAATCCAGCCCGATGCGTCAGGGACCGATTTTCAAACTTCACCTGACTACGGCCCATCTCGTGCCGGAAATCCTGCTCCTTGTCCGACCGCTTGACGATCTGATCCGCAAAACCAGGTTTTACCTTCTCGTACTCGGCAAGCATTCGCGGCGGCGGCAACGGCCCACTGAATTCAGAGATTTGGCGAACTTCAACGGTCAGCGCGCTTACAATGAATTCGGCGAACTGCTTCGGCTCGATTGGACCTGGCGGCAACTTAGAGACGATAATCTCCGCAAGCTTTTGCTCCACAACGTTGCTTGCTGCCTTTGCAGGATCGGAGGGTGGGCGATCTCCCTCAGACATCTTCCTTTGACTCCGATGGAGATTCAGCGGCTACTTCATCGGCAACTGCAATCCAGAGGTGTCGGCCGACAGCTTGCCAATCGTCCGACATCGCCTTCGCGTCGTGATCCTGCTTCAGAAAAAACCAAAGATTCGCAGTCTTGGCCGGAACGGCGGACGGATCGTAAATTGACCCGATCTGCGTTGCAGCACGCCAAGGCGATCTTAGGCTAGCTCGAAACGACGGAAGCAACGCCGCGTCCCTAATCGGTAGCCAGCGATGGCCCTCAGTTGCGCGCTGCAACAGCAACTCTTCCCACGCCTGCCGAGTCTCCTCGTCCGATAGATCAAGCGCGCCGGACAGCACATCCGCAGGAAAAAGGGTGCGTTGGCGGTAGACGCTAGACATGGCGAATGGGCGTTCCCCGTGGCTGCCTGACTTGGACGTTGAATCGTCGCAGGATAACGTCGCACTCAATTCTAAGCCAGCCAAGCCCGCTTGTGCGATTTAAGCTAGCAGCATGGCCTGACACAAGCAATTCCCTGCGGCTTCCCTATTTTGGGACTGGACACCTGGGGAAAGGTCTGCCACCGCTCAAGCAGAAGCGTCCACGGGACCCGATCGAACTGGCCAAGGCCATCGTCGATGAGGCGACATGCTCGGTCAGTAATTGAAAGTGCTGGACCTTCCGCCGGCTGCTGACCCCTACCCCGCCGGTCGTGAAGTTGACGCCGCCCGGCGGCCGTGATAAAACCGCAAATCCTGCCAGAGTTTGAGTTTTCGAGCGTGCCGCGGGACGAGAGGGTCGCCCGCGGCGACTTTTTCCCAGGGCGGCCGCGTCCGCACGCTCGCGCCGCCAGAATCCAGAGGAGAAAAGTTCCGTGGGAGGCATCAGCGATCGCATGCAGGAAATCCGCCGCCGCCGCAACCGCCGCAAAAAATACAAAAAGTTAGCCGCCAAGCTGCCCAAAGCCACGTCGGCCGATCGGGCCGTCATCGCGGCCAAAATCCGCAGCATGACGCCCGGTTGCAACGTGATCCTGGAGCGCTGGGGCCTCGTCGACGAGTAGGCCAAAGGCGAGGGAGCGGAGCACCGTCCATGCGCGTCGTCGTCGACAAAACGACCGGGCTGCTGGCGGCGCTTGTGGCGTTTGCTTTCGTGCCTTTCATCGCCGGCTGCGGCGGGCCGGCCGAGCCGGACATCGTCGTCTACACGGCCCTCGATTCCGAGTTCTCGCAACCGGTCCTCGACGACTTCGCCGCGCAGAATGCCCTCGTCGTCGCCCCCAAGTTCGACACCGAGGCCAATAAGACCGTCGGCTTGGCCAACGCCATTCTCGCCGAAGCCGCCCGCCCGCGCTGCGACGTCTTCTGGAACAACGAAATCCTCAACACGCTGCGGCTGGAAAAGGCGGGCCTGCTTCTGCCCTATGAGCCGCCCGCCGCCAAAGACTATCCGGCGATGTTCCGCTCCTCCAAGGGCCTGTGGCACGGCTTCGCCGCCCGGGCGCGCGTGCTGATCGTCAACACCGACCTCGTCAAGGAAGCCGACCGCCCCACGTCGATTCTCGATCTGACGGATGCCAGGTGGAAGGGCCGCTGCGGGATCGCCAAGCCGCTCTTCGGCACGACCGCGACGCACGCGGCGTGCCTCTTCGCCGTCTGGGGCGACGAGCGGACCAGGCAATTCTTCCACGACTTGCAAAAGAACGAGGTGCAGGTTCTTCCCGGCAACAAGCAAGTGGCCACGAACGTCGCCGCCGGCCGGCTGGCCTTCGGCCTGACGGACACGGACGACGCGGTCGTGATGATCGCAGAGGGGCATCCCGTGGCGATCGTCTATCCCGACCAGGGGGATGGCGGCCTGGGCACGCTGCTGATCCCCAACACGCTGGCGATCATCAAGGGCTGCCCGCACGAGACCGCCGCCAAAAAGCTCGTCGACCAACTCTTGTCGGCGGACGTGGAATCGCGCCTGGCGGCGGGCGAAAGCGCGCAGATCCCGCTCGGCAAGACGGCGCGGCCGGACCCGAAAGGACGCGTCGAATCCCTGTCGAAGCTGAAGGGGATGGAGGTCGATTTCTCCCAGGCGGCGGACCAATGGGAGACGTCCACGGCGTTCCTGCGGACGCTGTTCGTCGACTGATCCACGTTAATCCGTGCCATCCGTCGCATCCGCGTGCCATCCCCTCTTGGCTTTCGGGTTGCAGATTGTGGACAGTCTGTTAGGATTCTGTTTTGGAACCAAGATGGATTGCCGCGCCTTGCGCGCGGCCGTCCGTTTCACAGACACGTAATGCGAGCGTCTTCGGCGGCAAAGCAGTCGCCGGGAACGGCGCAACGCGAGTCTTGTCAATGGGATCGGCATTCGCACCGTTACTAGAGCGAGTCTGAGATGCCTTGGTTGTTCATCGTGCTCGCGTGGCTGCGGGCCTGCCTGCAGCAGGGCATGATTTCGACGCGACACGCCCCCCCGTGCGCGGCGTTGCCTTTCGCCGGACCGTCCCTGCCCGAGCGAATTCCGGGAGGCGGCGGTCTGTTGCCGCGCTGGATTCGGGCGTGTTGTGGCAGTGTACTCCGATCGCTCGGCTGGAAAGTTTGCGTCGAAGGCGGCCCCGGTCCGGCGACCAGCCGGACCGGCGAGCCTGTCACAGGCCCCCAAGTCGTCCGTCGAAGGCGCCGTCGCCCAGCGTCGGCGCCTCCGCCCCGCGGAGGGTCCGCGTCCAAGGGGCGGTCCGATGATGGGCCGCCCCGACCCGGCCGCATCCGGCGGGACGCGACCGCCCGGCCCGTCCGCCTTTCTCCCGTCCTGATTTTGCCGCCGACCGATTGCCATTCTTGCGTCGTCCCGACTCCCCCGGCCCAAGCTATGCGCCTCCTTTGGGCACACGCCTAAGGGGCCACTAGCGCGCTCTCTTGCCCGCCGCAGACGCTCCCCACGCTGCTGGGGGTGCGCCGTGCCTCAACTCATTGCCGTCCTGATCACGGCCCCGGTCGCCTTCGGGCTGGCCATCGTCTTTCTCAAGCTCATCGACTACGTGCGCCGCCGGGACGCCGCCAAGGAGGCCCGCGACATCGTCGAGCGGGCCCAGCGCGACTCGGAAAACCTGCGCCGCGAGGCCGAATTGGCCGCCAAGGAACAGGCCATCCAGCAGCGGGCCGAGGGCGAGCGCGAGCTGCAGGCCGTCCGCGAGGAGCTGCACGAGCGCGAGCGCGGCCTGGACAAGCGGCAGGACGCCCTGGAGCAGCAGACCGAGCAAATCCGCAAGCAGGAGAAGATCGTCGAGGGGAATCAGCGCAAGCTCACCGAGCAGATCGCCGACACCCGCCGCCGCAACGAGGAGCTCAAGAAAGTCATCGACGAGGAGCGGCAGAAGCTGCACGAGATCAGCGGCCTGTCGCGCGA
>JACOUI010000195.1 GCA_016177915.1 Planctomycetia bacterium | reverse complement strand
CGGAGATCCGACGATGCATCGCCGTGTGCTGCTGGCGGCCCTGGCCGTCGGGTTGATGTGCGCCCTGTTGATCCTCCCTTCGGCCTGCAACGGCGCGGATGCCGAGGCGCTCGTGAAAGAAGCCCGCGAGGCCGCCGCCAACCAGGACTACGACCGGGCGATCCAGCTTGCGAGCGACGCCATCCAGGCCAACCCCAAGTTCGCCGTCGCCTTCCGGCTCCGCGGCAGCATCTTCGCCACGCAGCGGAAACACAAGGAGGCGCTGGCCGACTTCACGCGGCTGGTCGAGCTGGAGCCGCAAAACGCCGACCACTACGACCGGCGCGGCAGCGCGCTGTTTTGCCTGGGGATGGTGCAGGAATCGATCGCGGATTTCGACCGGGCCATCGAGCTGGACCGCCGCCTCGAAAAGCAGCATTGGAAGCGCGGCATCGCCTATTACTACGCGGGCGAGTTCGAGAAAGGGCAAAAGCAGTTTGAGGCCTACCAGACGGTCGACGACAACGACGTGGAGAACGCCGTCTGGCGTTACTTGTGCATGTGCGGCACGGCCGGCCGGCAAAGGGCCGCCGCCGAAATCCTCAAAATCAAGAACGACACGCGCGTGCCGATGATGCAGGTCTACGATCTCTACCGCGGCGCAGCCCGGCCGGACGACGTGCTCGCCGCCGTCAAGCGGGACGATCCCGGCGAAGACGAGCTGCACCAGCGTTTGTTTTACGCCCACCTCTATCTGGGCCTGTACTACGACGCTTCCGGCGAAAAGCGCAAGGCGCTCGAGGAGATGGAAAAGGCCGACAAGCTCGTCATCGGCCACTACATGTGGGACGTGGCGCACGTCCACGCCGAGCGCTTGCGCAAGGACGCCCAGGGGGACGCCAAGGACAAGCCCAACGAGTAGCGCCAAAGCGCAACTCTGACGAACCTGCCGGAAAAAAATCGTTCCGCCGCCCCAGGCCAGGCGCGGGGAGACCGTTTGCCGTGCCAGTCAATCTCGTGGACTTCATCGTGCTGGGCCTGTTGTGGTACATCGCGTTCGTGGCCAGCACGACGCTCCACGAGGCGGCCCACGCCCTTGCCGCCCGCTGGCTCGGCGACCCCACCGCCTATTACGCCGGGCAGGTGACGCTGAATCCCGTCGCGCACGCCGCGCGGGAGCCGCTGGGGATGATCATCGTTCCGCTGGTTAGTTACGTGGCGTCCGGGTCGGGCGGCTGGATGATCGGCTGGGCCAGCGCGCCCTACGACCCGTTCTGGGCCCGGCGTTATCCGCAGCGGGCGGCGCTGATGGCCCTGGCGGGTCCGCTGACGAACCTGGCCTTGGTGCTGTTGGCGGCGCTTCTGATCCGGCTGGGGCTTTGGACCGGGGCTTTTGAGATCGCTCGCGTGCCGGTGCCGCCGGACGTCGTCGTCTGGAACGACGGTCAGCGCAATCCGCTCTCGGCCCTGGTTAGCATTCTGTTCGTGCTCAATCTCGTGCTGTTCGCCTTCAACTTGTTGCCGTTTCCGCCGCTGGACGGCAGCTCGATCATTCAGCTTTTCATGCGCAGGAGCACGGCCGTCCGCTGGCAGGACTTCGTCCACCAGCCGATCGTGGGGCTCGTCGGCATCGTCGCCGCCTGGATGGTGTTCTACAAGTATTTCCCGCCGATTTACTTCGCGGCGCTGCGCGTGCTGTTTTTTGAAAGGGGATTGGGGTAGGACGGCGCCCGCGCCGGCCGCTCCCGGGTCAACTTCCCAACTTTCAACTGCGCCGTTAAACTGAACTGGACGGCGTTTGAATCGCAACCACGGAGACCGCTTTATGGCCAAACCCCACCACAAGATCAAAAAAGCCAACCACGGCAAACGGCCCGCCAGCGCCAAGGCCCGCCGCGCCAAGCGTTGGGTCGTCAAGACCTGATCTTTCCGTTTCCGTCCGCGCCCTCGCATCTCCGCCTCGATCCGACCGAGGAGTCTTGAGTGCCTGCCCGAGACGTCATCGTCGATTTCTCCGAGTTCGACGAGAACCACATCGTCGCCGACATCGAGGAAATCCGGCGCTACAACCCGCAGCGCTTCGAGATGGAACAGCTCACCGCCATCGTCTTCCAGGACGAGAAGCGGATGGGCTGCGTGGGCTACAAGGACGTCCGGCACGACGAGTTCTGGGTCCGCGGGCACATGCCGGGGCTGCCGCTGATGCCCGGCGTGCTGATCTGCGAGGCCGCGGCCCAGCTTTGCAGCTACTACGCGCTGCGCTACAACCTCATGCGCACCGACTCGATGATCGGCTTCGGCGGCATGGAGGACGTGCGGTTCCGGGGCGTCGTCCGTCCGGGCGACCGGCTGATCCTGATGGCCGGCCTGCTCAAAGTCCGCCCCGGCGCGATGGTCGTCGCCCGCTTCCAGGGTTATGTGAACCGCGAGCTGGTCGCCGAGGGGATCGCCCGCGGCATCCCCTTGCCGGCCGATATCATGCGCAAGCCTCCCGTGAAGTCGGAGCCGCTGCCCGGAACGAGACAGGCGTAGGGCCGCTTGTCGATGTCGCGGCAATGCTCGCTGGCTGACTCTCCAGGCGATTCCTGTGAACTACTTCGCGCACGGCCGAACGTTGCTGGACGCCCCCTACGTGCTGGCGGGGACGGCCGTTCCGGATTGGCTGAGCGTCGTCGACCGCCGCGTGCGCGTGCGCACGAAGCACGCCGAACCGTTCCTGTCGCACCCGGACCCCTCGACGGCCGGCCTGGCCGAGGGCATCGCCCGCCATCACAAGGACGACGCCTGGTTCCACGAGACGATGGCGTTTGTGGAGCTGAACGCCGAGCTATCGGCCCTGCTCCGCGACGCGTTGCCGCCCGACGAAGGCTTCCGGCCGGCGTTCCTGGCGCATCTGCTCGTGGAACTGCTTTTGGACGCGGCCCTGATCGAGGAGGATCCTGCCCAGCTCGAGGCGTATTACGCCGCCTTGAGCCGCATTGACCCCTTGGTCATCCAGGACGCCGTCAACCAGATGGCCCCCCGGCCGGCCTTCCACCTGGCTGCGTTTATTCACCGTTTCTCGCAGGTCCGGTTCTTGTTCGACTACCTCGACGATGGCAAACTGGTATTCCGGTTGAACCAGGTGCTTTCGCGCGTCGGTCTTTCACCCTTGCCCGACGAGGTTCGCCGGGTCCTGCCGGCCGCGCGCGAGCGCGTCGCGGCCCGAAAAAGCGAACTTCTCACCGAACGTTAACGCAGAAACCTAAAATGGCCTGGCTGCGGCCCCACCGCGCAGCTCGACAACCTCAGCCTTCACCTTGCGGAGCCTGCTATGAAGATCGGCATGAACATGCTGCTGTGGACCGGCGACTTGAACGACAGCCACCTCCCCGTGCTCGAAGAACTCAAGGAGATGGGCTACGACGGCGTGGAAATCCCCATGTTCGACCTCAACCCCGAGAAGTTCGCCAAGTGGGGAAAACGCCTCGATGACCTGGGGCTGGAGCGGACGGCCGTCACGGCCCGCAGCGCCGAAGAGAATCCCATCAGCCCCGACGCCTCCGTCCGCGCCAAGGGCGTGGCCGCCAACTGCCGCGCCCTCGACTGCTGCCAGGCCGCCGGCGCGACGATCATGGCCGGGCCGTTCCATTCCGCCCTCGGCCACTTCACCGGCAAGGGACCGACCGAAGACGAATGGAAGTGGGGCGTCGAGGGCATGCGCAAGGTCGCCGCGCACGCCAAGAAGTGCGACGTCACCCTGGCCGTTGAATCGCTCAACCGCTTCGAGTGCTACCTGCTGAACTGCGTGGCCGACACCGTCCGGTTCGTCCGCGACGTCGAGCATGAAAGCTGCCGCATGATGTACGACACGTTTCACGCCCACATCGAGGAGAAGGACGTCGAGGCCGCCATCCACGAATGCGAGGACTTCCTCGTCCACGTCCACATCTCGGAAAACGACCGCAGCACGCCCGGCGAGGGCAACGTCCGCTGGGGGCGGAACTTCGACACGCTGGCCGACATCGGCTACGACGGCTGGCTGACGGTCGAGGCCTTCGGCCTGGCGCTGCCGGAGCTGGCCGCCGCCACCAAAATCTGGCGCCGCATGTACGACACCGAGGAAAAACTCGCCCGCGACGCCCTGAAGTTCATCAAGCGACAGTGGAAAAAACGCAACTGACATACTCCCTCCCCCCTTGCGGGGGAGGGTTGGGGTGGGGGGCAGGTGACGACGAACGCGTTTTGTTGGGATTGACCGATTGCCGGATATCCGCCGTGGAAACTCCGCTCCAAGAAATCTGCGCCTGCCTGGGCCAGCCCGTGGCCGGCAACCCCACGCAGTACATGATGGAGCGCGCCTTCGCCCATCACGGACTCGACTGGCGGTACCTGACGCTCGAAGTCTCCCCGGAGCATCTCGGCGACGCCGTCCGCGGCATGCGGGCGATGGGTTTTCGTGGCGGGAACATCACCAAGCCGCACAAGGTCGAGGTCATTCAATATCTCGACGGCACGACCGACGCCGCCGGCCTGATGGGCGCCGTGAATTGCCTGTTCCGCGAAGGCGAGAAGCTGCTGGGCGAGAACACCGACGGCAAAGGCTTCGTGCAGTCGCTCCGCGAGGTGGCCGATCCCGCCGGAAAAAAAATCGTCATCCTCGGCGCCGGCGGCGCAGCCCGCGCCATCGCCGTCGAGCTGGCCCTTTCAAACTGCGGCGAAATCACGATCGTCAACCGCACGGCCAGCCGCGGCCAGGAACTGGTCGACCTGCTCAACGGCAAGCTCAAGGTCCTGGCGCGGTTCACCGCCTGGGAAGGCGACTACTCCGTCCCCGAGGGAATCGACGTGCTCATCAACGCCACGTCGATCGGCCTCTTTGATCCTTCCGCCGTCGTGCCCGTCGAGCCGGATACGCTTCGTCCGGGCCTGGTCGTGGCCGACGTCGTCTTCAGCCCGCCGGTCACGCAATTCCTGGCCGAAGCGAAAGACCGCGGCTGCACGGCGCTCGACGGCCTGGGCATGCTCGTCAACCAGGCCGTCATTTCCTTCAAGGTCTGGACCGGGATCGATCCTGCGGCGTCGGTGATGCGGGACGCGCTGGAGGAGTACTTGGGAATTTGACAAACGACGGCCCGTCGGTTTATGGGGTTGCCGTTCGCCCTCGGTCAGTGTACATTTGAGCATCATTGAGGTTCCGCATGGGCAGCGTCAGAGATCGGACCGATGACCAACTCTTTGCGATCGTGATGGAGCACCTGTCGAAACTCGAACGCTACGTACCCGGCCAAGTGAGAAAGGGAGGAACCAAAGAGGCGCTGCTGAACAAGTACGAGGCAGATCCCGTCTTCAGCATCTTTGGTCTGGATTCACCGGAATACGCGGGCGCGACTCTCGCAGGGGGAACGATCACCAGCATTCACCGAAAGATCGGGGACATTTACGAGGCGTGCGTCAAGGCATTGCTCATGGCGGAATTGAACCAAACGCCCGATCAGGTGACGTACAGCGCCAAGATTCTCTCGGGCAGTGCCGAGGAATCGAGGCGCGCGGACGCGTACGTCCAGTTCGACCGTCTCGAGAAGGCGGCGAGGGCCAGGATCTCCGCGTACTGCATACGCGAGTTGCGCAAGCTGACCAGCGCTCCAAGAATCAAGCTCGTCGGCGTGGGGCTTGAGGTTCGCCATTGCTACCAGACTGGTGACAGCAAGCGGACCCAGGCCGACGAGGCAATGGCTAGGCATTTGCTGGTGAGTGGAACCCTGCCGATCATGCCGCTGTTCTGCAATCAAAGCAACGCCGGCATCGTCAGCCGCTACCGTAGTGTGTGGGTCGTCAAGGAGGGAATGGAGAGCTACGACCTTGTGAAGGAATTCTCCGGTTACGACCTCTATGCATTCATGCTGCGAAACAAGGCGGAGTTTCGCGCCCCCGTCGTCAAACTGCTGCGGAGTCTCACACCATGAGGCAGCGCTCGCTTTTGCCGGACAACGAAGTCACTTTCACTTCGCGTAGCGTGAAAGCCGTTACGTTTCAGGGGAAGCTCAGTCGCCCAATCCACCGCTGGTACCGCCTGACCCCCAGCTTCTCGCCGATTCTGGCTGAAGACATCGCGCGACACTTTGGCCTGACGGAAGACGACCATGTTCTGGACCCGTTCAGCGGCGTGGGTACGGTTCCACTCTGCATGAAATACCGTCGAATTGGAGCAAGCAGCATCGAAGTCAACCCCTATCTGCACTTCGTCAGCGCGGTCAAAACGCGGACGTACACCGACATCGAGGAGATCGCCGATTGTCTCGGCTCCTTCGTGCGCGAATACCGCAGCTTCAACCGCGCTCCGAAGGACGCGGCGGACGCGCAGCGGCTTCTGAGGGAGCATGAGGCATTCATCCCGCCGATTCACAAGCCCTTGCGCTGGTGGTCGGAGGGGAACCTCGCGCAGCTCGCGTGCCTTCGTCGGCTGTTACTTGCGTACCAGGCCGAACCGCAACATTTGGACCTGTTGCGGATGGGTGTGCTAGGAATTCTCGTGCCGGTCAGCAATGCGAAACACAACCATGTGTCGCTGACGTTCGACGACAATCCGCGACCGACCGTGAACATCGCCAACGTCATCGCCGCAAAGTACCGGGAGATGACCGAAGATCTCCGGTCCGTTTGTGCACAAACGTGCTCGGAGGTCCGCGTCTATCACGGAAACAGCAAGGCCGCGTCCGCCGTGTTGCACGGAGGACCGAAGGCGAGCGCGGTGATCACATCGCCGCCGTACCCCAACCGATTCAGCTACGCGCGCGAGACTCGACCCCACCTGTTCTTTCTCAACTTCGTCAAAAATGCCGAAGCGGTGGGACAGTTGGAGACAGACTCGATCGGCGGCACGTGGGGAAAGGCGACTTCCGTGCTCGCCGAGGGCGTCGCTCCCCTTAACCGCGTTGTCGACTCATTGCTTGCGCCTTATACGGCCCGCTTCAACGGCAGTGGCGAACTCATGGCCAACTATGTGACCAAGTACTTCAACGATATGTATTCACACGCCGCCGAGATCGACAAAGTGTGCCGCTCGAAGGCACGCCTGGCGTACGTAATCGGCAACAGCAAGTTTTACGGTCACCCGCTGCCGAGCGACGAGATTCTCGCCGCCATCTTCGCCGAGTTTGGCTTTCGCCTCGACGGCATTGACAGGATGAGAAAGCGACAGAGCAAGAGTGGCCTCTATGAGGCGGTCGTGTTCCTGAGTCGCTGAGTCCGTCGAGCGGTCCCCGTCACTTTGGACTGCGCGCTACTTCGACCCGTGCCGCGCCAAAAACTCGCGCTGGTAGGTCACGAGGCCCGCCAGGCGCCGCTTGTAGCCGGCGCAGCGGTCCGCCTCGCGCGAGGCCAGGTTGGCCATCTCGCCCGGGTCGGCGGCCAGGTTGAAGAGCTCTTCGTCGCCGCCGTCCACGTAGAAGTGATACTTCCACGGCCCGTCGCGCAGGCCCAGGATCGCCTGGTTCCCCACGGCAAAGAAATACGCCCGGTCCTCGGCCTGGCGGAAGAGATGGTCGCCTTGCCACTCGCCGGGCGGCTCGACGCCCAGCATGCTCAGCAGCGTCCACGGCAGGTCGATCTGCGGCCGCACGGCCGCCACGTGCCGTGCCCGGTCCGCCAGCGCCGGGTGAATCAGCACCAGCGGCACGTGGACCGCCGACTCGTACACCGAAAAGCTGTGAACCCGCTGGTTGTGCTGGCCGAAACTCTCTCCGTGGTCGGCCGTGAGCACAACGAGCGTCGAATCCAAGAGCCCCCGCCGCGACAACTCCTCCAGGAACCAGGCGATCGTCTCGTCCGTCGCCCGCAGCGAGTTCAAGTACCGGTTCATGTCCCGGTCGTCGACGCCGAAATCTTTGAGCGGCGGCCTGGCGACGTAGGGATGGTGCGTCTCGATGGTGTACGTCAACAGGAAGAACGGCCGGCGGTCCTCGTCGACCCAATCGAGCGTGGCCTGGAACATGTCGCGGTCGGCGATGCCCCAGGAGTTCACGGCGGCGGCCTGCACCGTGTCGGCGTCGATCAGCCGATCGACCCCCGCCCGCCGCAAAAACTCGTCCCGCTCCTTCCACTTCCAATAACCGGCGTGCGCGAAGCACGACCGATACCCCCGTTCGCCCAGGATTCGCGGCAGCGACGGCACGGAGAACTCGTCCGAGTCGCGGACGATGAGCGTCCAATCCAACCGCGGGATGACGCCGTGCGTGATCGACACCAGACTGTTGCAACTGCTGGGCGTCTGCACGTAGAAGTTGTCGAACACCACGCCCCGATCGGCCGCCATCCGCGCCAGGTTCGGCATCGTGTCGAAGCGCGAGCCGTAAAGATTGAGATACTCGGCGGCCGTCGATTCCAGCACGATTACCACGACGTTTTGCGGGCGCGGCAGCGGCGGCCCTTCTTGGAGCTGCGGCTCGCTCGGCCGCTGGCGTCGAAAGTCGCTCTCGTCGGCCTCCGCAAACGCTGCCGAAACGCCAGGCGACCAGAGTTCCTTCAGGCACGATTCGAGAAATACCGCATGCGGGTTTTGCGCGATGCGCCGCTCCCAGCGGTTGGGGTCGGTCCACCGCGCGTGAACGTACTGCCGGCAGACAATTTCGTAGGCCGCCGTCAGCACGAGGCCGATCGCCACTATCCGCCACGAGAAAACCCGACCGGCCGCCCGCTCCGGCAGCCGCCGCAGCAGCCACGGGGCGACGAGCAACGCCAGCGGCGCAATCACGACCGCCGCCAGCGTCCCCAAGCTGACGCAAGATTCGATCGACGAGGCCATCGACGTCGTCCCTCCGACGAAGAGAAAGACGGGCAGCGTCAGCGGCACTTTCGTCCACTGAAAGATCGGCACGCTCATGGCCCCGTACAGCCCGGCCACGTAGAACAGGAAAAACCACGCCGTGCGCGCCGGCCGACGCAGGCGGCCGCGCGACCAGAGCGGGCAGGAGGCCCAGGCGGCCGTCGTCAATGCGACGGCGAAACAAACATCGGGCGCAGCCACAATCGCCAGCCGCAGCAAGTAGCGCACGAATTCGCCGATCGTCGAAACCGGAAACGGCAGGAGCACGATTTTCGTCGCCACGAGCAACAGCACCAGTGCCAGCCCAAGCTGCTGGACTTCGGCCCGCGCCGCGGCCACGGAACGCGACGACGCGACAATCGCGTGGGGACGGGCGGCAGACGCGCAGTCGGCGGTCGTCATCGGTTTATCCATGTTCCGAGGTTGCCGGCAGCCGACACGAATACGCGACGGTTGGGCCCCTAATTCGCGGCCCGAGTCAACGTGTTGGTCGATTCCGAGCCGTGCTTCTCCAGGAACTCGCGCTGGTACTTGGCCCAGCCCGCCACGCGCCGGCGGTAGTCGCGGCAGCGGTCGGGATGTTTCTCGGCCAGGTTGTCGTTTTCGCCCGGGTCGGCCGCGAGGTCGAACAGCTCTTCACTGCCGTCGTTGACGTAGAAGTGGTACTTCCAGTCCCGGTCGCGCAGCCCCAGGATCACGTAGTTGCCGATGCAGAAGAAGTACGTCGGGCGGCCGTCGTCCCGCCGGAAAGCGTTCCGCCCCTGCCAGACCGGCGGCGACGGGATGTCCAGAATGTCCAAAATCGTCGGCGAGACGTCGATCTGCTCGCGCGGGCCGGTCTGGCGGCGCTTCTGATTCAAAAGCGACGGATGGATCATGATCAGCGGGACGTGGACGTTCGACTGGTAGAGGCAGAAATTGTGCATCCGCTGGTTGTGCTGCCCAAACGACTCGCCGTTGTCGCCCAGAATCACGATCAGCGTGTCGTCCAGGATGCCGCGCTTTTCCAGCTCCTGCATGTACCAGGCGATCCGCTCGTCGGTCGCCCGCAGGCCGTTCATGTAGTTCTTCAGGTCCGGGTCCTTGACTTTGAAGTCGAAGGGTTCGTGGGGGGTCGCGTAGGGGTGGTGCGTTTCCAGCGTGTAGACGAGCGCGAAAAACGGCTTGTCCTTGTCGGCGTCGATCCAGTCGAGCGTGGCCTGCATCATCGGCACGTCGCCCACGCCCCAACTGCTGATGTGCTCCGCTGGGATGTTCTGCGCGTCGAGCATCATGTCGCAGCCGCGCGGCCGCAGGAACTTGTCGCGCCCGCGCCAGCTAAAGTAGCCGGCGTGCGCAAAGCACGTGCGGAAACCGTGCTGTTTGAGCACCTCGGAAATGAGCGGCACGTCGAACCGCTCGGGGTTGGAAACGATCAGCTTCCAATCCAGGCGGTCGTAGACGGCGGCCAAGAGCGCGACGATCGCTTTGCAGCTATAGGGCGAGGAAATGTAAAAGTTGTCGAACATGATCCCCTTCTCGGGGACGATCCGGTCCAGGTTGGGCGTCGTCGGCTCCGTGTTGCCGTAAAGGCTCATGTACTCGGCCGCGATCGACTCCAGGTAGAAGATGACGACGTTTTTGGGCCGCGGGCCGGCCAGTTCCCAGCCCGGCAGGTTCAACGCCGGCTGGGCGTCGGCGGGCCGCTCGCGCGACGTGAAGTCGCTCATGTCGTAGTCGCCCGCGTTAAGCACGGTCCAGGAATCGGAATCGGTCAGCTCTTCGATGCAGGAGGTCAACAGCTCCAGGTGCGGATTGATGGCGATGCGGTTTTCCCAGCGCCGCGGCTCGGGCCAGCGCGCCGCCCTATAACCATGCGCCACGCCGCAATAGACGACGACTAGGCCCGTGCAAAGGACGACGCCGCGCAGGCCGACGGGCGCTCCCCGCTTCATCAGGGCCGACCATCGCCCGATGGCGCTGAGCGCCAGCGGGACCAACGGCGCCAGGACGAGCGCCGTGACCATCGGCGCCGTCAGATACGGCGCGATCGACGACGAGAGCGCCCAGCCGCCGTCGCCCACCAGCGTCATCAGGCGAATCGTGAACGGCTGGAGCATTACCTGGTAAAAGCCGTAGGAGAAGACCGCGAACACGCCCGAACCGTAAAACGCCAGGAACATCGTCGGCCGCCAGATGCGGCGCGACCATTTCCAGCGGCCGGCCACGAGCGAAATGCCGGCGCAGGCGACCGCCAGCAGCGCCACAAACGCCACGTCGTCCGCGCAGACGATCCCCCATCGCAACACCCAGCGGACGAACTCGCCGACCGTGTCGACGTGGTAAGGCAAGAGCGCGGCCTTCACGCCGGCGAGCACGAATGTCAACCCCACGGACAACGGGAAGAGGTCGCGGCAGACGCCCTGCCAGCAAACGCCGAGAGCGAAAGCCTGCGCGCGGGCCGGGCTCTGGGCCGGCGCGGAAAGCGTCTGGGTCGACATGGCAATCCTTTGCGGGTGTCGGGGAGGGTTTTGTGCGGGTGCAGCTCGATAAGGGACGGCGCGGGTGGAACCGTCAAGGGCCGGAGCTGGAAACGCGGTGCAGGACGCCGGGCGGCGGGCGGGCCGGGTCGGTCGGCCACAGAATCCGCAGCGCCTGTAAAACACGAAAGCGGACGTTGGAATCTTTGTCGTCTTTGGCGGCCTCGAGCGCGGCGATGGCGGACTCGTCCCCTTCGCCGATCGCCCCCAGCGCCTGCGCCGCCCCCTCGCGGAGCGCCGCGTCGTCGCTCGACAGGGCCTGGACCAGCGCCGGCACGGCCTCGGCAGCGGGCTTTCCGATCCGCACCAGCGCTAGCGCGGCAGTGCGCCGCTCCAATGCGTCTTCGCCGCGGAGCATCTCAATCAGCGCCGGCACCGCCGCGGCCGAGTCCAGACTGAATTCCGAGAACATTTTCAACGCATGGTGATTCAGCCGCGGATCGCGGTCGTGCAGCGTTTTCTTTAGGACCTCGATGGCCGCGGGAAGCTCGATATTCGTCCGCACGAGCGCGATGGCCATCGAGAGACGGTATTCCGTTCCGCGCGTCTCCATGACGCGCAGCACCTCGGTCTTGGCCGAGGGATCGATCCGTAAGAGCGCCGTCGCCGCCCCCGCTCGGACCTCCTCGTCGTGGTCCACGAGCGCCGCAATCAGGGCCGGCTTCGCCTCGTCGCCGATCGAAACGAGCTTTTCGATCGTGCTTTCTCGCTTGCCGATTTCGCGCGTGTCCAGGTCGCGGACCCACTGCGCAAGCGTTCGGCCCTCATAGGTCGTCTCGGACTGGCAACCGCCAAGCGCCGCCATGATGGCGAACGCCAAAAGATATCGCGGGACAAACTTCATTGGAGCCTCCGTGCTCGTTGGGCCAGCGCTCGGCGGAGAATACCGCCGGATGCGCCGCAACGTCAATCGCACCGCCGGCGCTGCTTGCAGTGCTGGCTACGCCAACTGCGCCGTGGCCACACGCAATTCCTTCAGCGCCGCCTCCGCCGCCTGTTCTCCGCTTTGAACGCAGCTTGGGATGCCCACGCCGCGATAGGCGTTTCCGGCCAGATGGAGGCCACGGTGCTCCTTGAGCCGCGCTTCGATCCGCGCCAGCCGCTCGAGATGCCCGACGTGATACTGCGGCATCGCCCCTTTCCAGCGGTAAATCTGGCAAATGATCCACGGCCCGGTCACGCCCAGCAGCGATTGCAGCTCGGCAGCTACGGTCTTCCGCAGCAAGTCGTCGTCGGCCTCGACGAGGTCCGGGCGCTCCGCCCCGCCCAGGAAAACGCGCAACAGCACGTGCTGGCTTGGCGCCCGCCCCTCGAACTTCACGCTGCTGAAGCTTGCCGCCAGGATCGGCCGGCGCTCGATCGCCGGCACGACGAACCCAAACCCGTCCAGCGGATGGCGGATCTGGTCCCGCCGGTAGCCGACGGCCACAATCACGCTCCCCGCATAGGGAATGCCGCTAAGCTCCGACGCTAATGCCGCGTCGAACGACTCGATGAGCCCGCCGGCCTGCGGCGCGGACGGCGTCAGCACGACCGCATCGACGTCGAGCGGCTCGTCCCGCCCCGTGATGGAAATCCTCCATCGACCGTTCGCCTTCTCGATGCGCGAGACGGCGGCGCCCAGCAGGACGCTTCCCACGCCCGACGCCTTCTGCCGCTCCGCAATCCGCCCGGCCAGTGCTTCGACAAGCTGCGACATCCCCTTCCGCAACGAGAGAAACATTCCGTAGCGGGCGCCGCTGCCTTCCTTGCCGGCCTTGGCGGCGGTTTTCTTCGCGGCCGCCGCCTCGCGTTCGTGCATCGCCGCCCGGATCAGGCTGCGGTGCGTCCGCTCCATCTCCGCGAACCGCGGCAAGGCCGCCTGCACGCTCAGCTTCTCGGCGTCGGCCGTGTAAATGCCCGACACCAGCGGCTGCACGAGCCTTTCGAACGCCTCCCTCCCCAGCCGCCGGCGGGCGAACGACGCCAGGCTCTCCTCCTCCGTCCGCTTCCGCCGCGGCACGAGATACTCGCACAAGAGCCGCAGTTTTCCCAGCGGGCTCAAAAGGCCCGTCCGCATCAGCGGCCAGAGGCGCGTGGGGGCCATGAGCAAGAACCCCTCGGGCACGGGATGGAGCCTGCCCTTGCGGACGATGAAAGCCCGGCGGCAATCGGGATTGGTCTCGATCAGCTCGTCCTGCAAGCCGATACGGCGGCACAGCGCCTCGGCCGAGGGGGGCGTGCGAATGAAGTTGTCGGCGCTGCGCTCGACGAGAAACCCGCCGACGTTTTCCGTCTGCAAAACGCCCCCCAGCCGCGGCCCCGCCTCGATCAGCCACACTTCCAGCCCCGGCGCAAGCTCCAGCAGCCGGTGCGCCGCCGCCAGGCCCGTGATCCCGCCGCCGCCGACGGCAATCCTCGGGGCGGTCTTCGGGGAGAGGTTGGACGCGGCAGGCATTGAAACCATTCAGCAAACTGGCGAACGGGGGGCGTCAGCCCACCGGTGCCCAAGAAAACCGAGGCACTGTGATTGACTATAGCCTGCAACGAAACTGCAACCAACAAACCACGAAATGCAAAATGGCGCGGGGGGGAAGCGACGTTACGCAAGCGACTCGCCCCGCGGCCGATAGAAAAGCGCCACCGGCAGCAGCACCAGCGCCAACAGCCCAAACACGGCCGCAGAGTTCCAACCGATGAGCTTCAACAGCCACACGACGCAGAGATAGACGAGCGACGACAGCGCCATCCCGATCCAATTCAGGAGGTTCGACGCCCCGATCATGCGGCCTTTCAGGGCATCCGGCGGCCGCGATTGAACGAACACCTGCAGCGGCAGGAAGCAGCATCCCACAAAGGTGCCGGCGACGCCCAAAAGCACGATGCTTCCCGCATAGCCCAAGAGGTGTGTCGGCGCCGCAGGAAGGCCTGGCTCCGTCGCGGTCGACGGACTGGAAAAGCCGGGCAGAGCCAAAAGCGCGAAGCTGACGAGCAGGCCCCACGTCCCGATCGTCACCAGCCTGAAATTGATCTTCCCGCGCGATAGGAGGCCGGCGATCACAAACCCGATTCCCATGCCGACCGACATGACCGTCAGCAGGACGCTTGTCTGAAAATCGTCTTTCCCCAACACGTTTTTTCCCAGCGCGTTGATCGCCAGGAACCCCGCCTGCCCGATCGACCAGAAGAGCGTCGTCATCGCCACGACGCCTAAGAGCTTTCGATCGGTGCGCAAGAGCGCCCGGATTTCCGGGACAATCCAGAGCGCGGACCACTGGAACGGCGCGCCCGCCTGGGCGACGCCGGTCCGCCGCACGAGCGGCGCCGTCATGGTCCCGGCGACCGCGATCAGCGTGCAGATGATGCCCGCCTTCCACAGCGTGTCGCGGTACGCATCCAACAGGAACCCGCCCAGCGCCGCCCCCAGGATCAACGCCACGAATGTGGTCATCTGGATCGCGCTGTTCAGGTTCGGCAGGTCGCGCTCACGGACAAGCTCCGGCAGGATGCCGTACTTCGCCGGCCCGAACACGGCGCTCTGCGCGCCCATGCAGAACAGCACAACTAGCAGGAACCAGGGCAGTTGCAGGATCGACTCCCAAATCGACTCCAGCGCGGCCCGGAACGTCTCTGGGTGGCTGACGGGCGCTTGGGGCGGAACCGGGGCGCTCGTGGCCATCGAGGCAAACGCCGCGATCCCGAGCGCCATCACTACGATCTCGGCAACCTTCGCACCGACGACGATCGTCCGCTTCGAGATGCGGTCGGCCCAGAATCCGGAGATTCCCGACAGCAGGATGAACGACGAATTGAAGATCCAGGTCCCAATCGCTTGCACGTCGTTATAGCCGCCGCGCGCGTCGGGCACGCGCACCAGGAGCAGGACCGCGATCTGCTTGAAAACGCTGTCGTTGAACGCCCCCAGAAACTGGGTTATCGTCAACCCGTAGACGGCGCGGTCGCGCGCCAGGGTCGGGAGCGATTCCTTGTCCTGCGGGTCGGCCGGGGCCGGCGCGCGACTTTCTGCCACGGCAGCGCTTGGCGATTCGGCGTCGGGCCGATCTTGCATTGAGTCCTCGTGGCAGGCGGAAACGACTGGTCATTATTGATGCCCGTGCGAAAGTAGGGAATAGGAAGTCTGGGCGGCAGTTGGTGGACTGAAGCTGGGCAGCATCATGAAGATTCCAGCGCTGGACATCGAACCCGTGCGCTCGCACGACTGGCTGGCGTCGTTTGAGCACCATTTCACGCTCGGCTCGACCAACGCCCGCGCTCGCGAAGCGGCCGGCCACAACCCGCCGCTGCCGCTGCTGGTCGTGGCCGACGGGCAGACGGCCGGGCGCGGCCGTGGCGCCAACCGATGGTGGACCGGGCGCGGCAGCCTGGTCATGAGCCTGCTTTTCGATCCGGCGACGCTGGGTATCGCCGCGGACCAACGGACTGGCGTGTCGCTGGCGGCGGCGGTTGCGGTCGTCGATGCCGTCGGGCCGCTGCTTGATGGCGTCGTGCCGCAGGGCGAACTCGGCCTGCACTGGCCCAACGACGTGTTTGTGTCGCAGCGGAAGCTGGCCGGTGCACTCGTCGAGACGCTTTTCGACGGCCGGCTGATCTTGGGCCTGGGCGTGAACACGAACAACACGGCCGCCGACGCGCCGCCGGAGCTGCGTCGCCGCGCCGTCACGCTCCGCGACTTGACGGAAAAGACACACGACCCGACGCAGTTTCTCATCCGCCTGCTCGCGCATCTGCGCGAGTGCCTGGAACAATTGGGCCACGATCCGGACTTGCTCGGCGAGCGGTTCGCCCGGCTCTGCCTGCAGCGCGGCCGCGTGGTCACGGTCCAGCAGGGAACCGAAACGACGACCGGCCGCTGCCACGACGTGGCCCATGACGGCGCGCTCCTGCTGGACACGCCCCACGGCCGCCGGGCGTTTTACTCGGGAGCGCTGGTTCACGAATGACCGCCTTGACGACGACGTCCGCCGATCTGGCCGCCGCGATCAAGCAGGAATCGCGCCGCCTGGGCTTTTCGTTTTGCGGCATCTGCCCGGCCGTCGCGCCGACGGGCCTCGCGTACTTTCGCGAGTGGCTCGATTGCGGCTTTGCCGGTGAAATGCGCTACCTGCCGGACCGGGCCGCCGCCTACGAACACCCGCAGCACGTGCTGGACGGCACCCGCAGCCTCATCGTCCTGGCGATGGATTATCATCAGACGGCCGAGCCGGCGCTGGCCGGCCCTGGCCAGGGCCGCGTCTCGCGCTATGCCTGGGGCGGCGATTATCACGACCTCATTCACGAGCGGCTGCGACGCCTGGCCGACTGGCTGGCGGCGCAGCGCCCAGGCGCCGTCGTCCGCGGCGTTGTCGACACTGCGCCGCTCTTGGAGCGCGAGTTCGCTCAGCTTGCCGGCCTGGGCTGGATCGGCAAGAACACGATGCTCATCAGCAAGTCGCGCGGGAGCTGGTTTTTCCTGGCCGTGCTCTTGACCGATCTGGAGCTGGACTACGACGCCCCGCACGACGCCGACCACTGCGGCACGTGCACCGCCTGCCTCGACGCCTGCCCCACAAGCGCCTTCGTGGCCCCCGGCGTCCTCGACGGCCGCCGCTGCATCAGCTACCTGACGATCGAGCTCAAAGGCCCGATCCCGCGCGGGCTGCGGCCGGGGATCGGCAATTGGCTCTTCGGCTGCGACGTCTGCCAGGACGTCTGCCCTTGGAACGGCAAGGCCGCGGCTAGCGACGAGGCGAGTTTCCATCCGCGCGACGGCATGAACCCCGTCGATTTGGCGGCGCTATTCGAGCTGGACGACGCGGCCTTCCGCGCCCGGTTCCGCGACACGCCGCTCTGGCGGGCGCGGCGGCGCGGCCTCTTGCGAAACGCCGCCATCGTCTTGGGCAACAACCCGACGCCGTCTGCGCTTCCGGCGCTCCTTCACGGCCTGGCCGACCTCGAGCCGCTCGTGCGGGGAGCCTGCGCCTGGGCGTTGGGACGATACGAACAGCCCGAAGCGCGGCTGGCGCTGCAGGCGCGGCGGCTCGTGGAACGCGATGCTAACGTGCTCGCGGAGATCGAACCGGCGATCACTGCGGTGGACATTACCTGGCAGGTGGAATAGGAAACTGGCGAGTAGTACGCGCGAGGCCATCGTGTCGAAGCTCATCCAGGCCCGAATCGACCCTCACACCGAGCGGCTGCTGCGCGCGCTGGCGCGGCGCACCGGATGGAGCGACTCGAAAGTCATCCGCGAGGGCATCAAGGCGCTGGGGGTTCTGCTCGCGCCGACCAAACGCCGGCGCATCGTGGGCATCGGGCGATTCCGCTCAGGCGTTGCCGATCTCGCGTCCAACAGGCGGCATCTGCGAGGGTTCGGCCGGTGACTCCCGTTCTCGTGGACACGAGTTGCATCGTGGCGCTGCTCGATCGGTCGGAAGAGCGGCACGCACATTGCGTCGACGTGGTGCCATCGGTCGAAGCTCCGCTCATCACGTGCGAGGCCGTCATCGCGGAGGCCTGTTATCTACTGCGCGCAATGCCAGGCGCCGCGTCGGTCGTGCTGGAGAACGTGCACCGGGGGGCACGACTTCCGCATTTATCGCTGGGCGAAGAACCGTCCGTTCGACCTGTTGCTGGATGAATGAGCGGGCCGCCGTCCTGCCAGGTCGCGCGAATATGGCAGTTCCGCAGTGCCATTCCCCCGGCTTCTGTGTTAAATGTAGTAGGTGGTAGGGGCACAGGGCGTTCCCGGACGCTGCGAAATGGCCGTAGCGGAATTCCTGCTGGCAGTGGTTCTTTGCGCCGGCGACCCGGCGGGCGGGGAGATTCCCCATTTCGACACCGAGGTCATGCCCGTCTTCACGAAGGCCGGCTGCAACGCCGGGGCCTGCCACGGGTCGGCCGCCGGCCGCGGGGGGTTCAAGCTCTCGCTCCTGGGCGGCGACGCGGCCGCCGACTACTCCACGATCGTCCACCAACTCGAAGGGCGGCGCATCAACCTCGCCCGCCCCGCCGACAGCCTCTTGATCCGCAAGCCCACCGGCTCTCTCGACCACGGCGGCGGCGAACCGCTGGAATACGAAGGGAAAGGCGCCAAGCTGCTGGAGTCCTGGATCGCCGCCGGCGCGCCGCGCGGCCGCCGGCGAAAACTTGAAGATCTCAGCATCGAGCCGCGCCGGGCGGTCGTTTCGCCGAACGACAAGTCCGTGCCGATTCGCGTCACGGCCCGCTTCGACGACGGCCGCACGCAAGACGTCACCGACTGGACGGTCTTCACGGCCGCCGATTCGTCGGCCGTAGAAATCGACGCCGCCGCTCGCACGGCCACCGTCCGCCGCGGCGGGCAGCACGTCGTCATCGCCCGCTTCCTCGACCGCGTGCTGCCCCTGCAGTTCATCGCGCCGATCGGCGACGCACCGGTCGACCTCTCGCAGTCGCCGCGACGGAACTTCATCGACGACCACGTCCTGGCAGCGCTCCAGACGCTGCGCCTGCCGATCTCGCCGCCGGCCGACGACGCGATGTTTCTCCGCCGCCTGTCGCTGGACTTGACCGGCCGCCTGCCCCGCCCTGAGCAAATCGAGAAGTTCCTGGCAGACGATCGCGCCGACAAGCGCGAGCGCCTGATCGATGAAATGCTCGATTCGCAGGAGTTCGTCGAGTTTTGGACCTGGCGCCTCGCGCAGTGGCTGCGCATCCGCTCCGGACCCAACGACGCCGCTGGCACGCAGGCTTTTCACGCCTGGCTCAAGCGGCAGTTGAAGGAACGACGTTCGTACCTGGAGATCGCCGAGGAGATGCTGACCGCGACCGGCGATTCGCACACGGTCGGCCCCGCCAACTTCCATCGCGCCGCCGGCGACGCCCGCGGGCAGGCCGAGTACGTCAGCGAGTTGCTGCTGGGCGTGCGCCTGCGCTGCGCGAACTGCCACAACCATCCGCTGGACCGCTGGACGCAGGACGATTACCACGGCCTGGCGGCGATCTTCGCCCGCATGGAGCGCGGTCAATTCGTCCGCTTCGGCCCGCGCGGCGAAGTCACACACCCGGCGACGGGCGAGCCGGCTGTACCGCGCATTCCCGGCACGCGCTTCGTCGAGGGCAAGGGCGACCATCGGCCCGACCTGGCGGCGTGGTTGGCGGAAAAGGACAACCCGTACTTCGCCCGGACCGTCGTGAACCGCCTGTGGAAGGCGATGATGGGCCGCGGGCTGATCGAGCCGACGGACGACCTCCGCGAGACGAACCCCGCCATGCACCCGGAGCTTCTTGCCGACCTATCGACTGACTTTGTGAAGCACGACTACGATCTTTGCCACACGCTCAAGTTGATTGCCGCGAGCGCCACGTATGCCCGCAGCTCCGAAACGCTGGCGGCCAACGCGGGCGACGACCGGTTCTATTCGCATGCGCTGTCTCGTCCGCTGGAGGCGGAAGTCCTGGCCGACGCGATCGCCGACGTGACGGGCGTTAAGGACGCCTACACCGGGCGCGCCTCGCAGAAGGACGCCCCGGAAACGACCGCCGACCGGGCGGTGCGCATCATCGACCCGGCCGTCCCCGCCGAAGCGCTCGACATCCTGGGCCGCTGCCCGCGCACCGAATCGTGCGAAACCCCGGCCGCGACGGGCGGCGGACTGACGGCCCGACTGCACCTGATCAACGGGCCGGTCGTGAACGCGAAAATCTCCTCCGACGACGGCCGGCTGCGGAAGCTCATGGCTGCGGGGCGGAGCAACGAAGAGATCATCTGCGAGATGTACAGCCGCGCGCTGGGCCGGCCGCCTCGCGACGACGAGCTTCTGCACTGGACGCGCGCCGCCGTGAAGGCCGCCTCGCCCGACGACCGCCGCCGCTTTTTCGAGGATTTTTGCTGGGCGCTGTTGAACTGCCGGGAGTTTTCCACGAACCATTGACCGTTCGTAGTGACCGCATTCATGCGGTCCGAGAAGGACAACGCCATGCTTACCACCCGCTGCGACGGCGTCACCCGCCGCGATTTCGTGAAGGTCGGCAGCTTGACGGCCCTCGGCCTGTCGCTGCCCGCGTTTCTCCGGCGCCGTGCCGCGGCCGACGACAAGAAACTGCCCGTCCGCGCCAAGTCGTGCATCCTCGTCTGGCTCGACGGCGGACCCAGCCACCTGGAAACGTTCGACCCCAAGCCGAATGCCCCGGTCGAGGTCCGCGGGCCGCTGGGAACGATCGCCACACGGATTCCCGGCGTGCAGCTCAGCGATTGCCTGCCCAGCGTCGCCGGTATGCTCGACCGCGTGGCCGTCATCCGCTCGATCACGTCGCCGCTGGGCGAGCACAACCTGGGCGCGGTCTACATGCTCACCGGCTACCAGCCCACGCCGGTCCTCGAATACCCCACGCTGGGCGCGATGGTCGCCCGCGTCCGCGGCCAGTCCGACGCCCTGCCCGCCAATATCGCCATTCCGAGCTTCTCCGTCGGCGGCGGGCGGATCACCGGCCAGGGCTATCTCCCCGCCACGTGCCGGCCGTTCTCCGTGGGCGGCGACCCGGCCAAGCCGGACTTTCGCGTCCGCGACCTGGATGCGTTTCCCGAGGTGACCGAAGAGCGTCTCGCCCGGCGGCGCCAGTTCGTGCAGGCGCTCGACGGCTTCGCCCGCGGCGCCGACACCAGCGAAAACGCCGGCGACCCGCAGTTCGAGCAGGCCTATCGCCTGGTGACCTCGCCCGAGGCCCGCCGCGCCTTCGCCCTGTCCGACGAAAAGCCCAAGACGCGCGAGCGCTACGGCCCGCGGACGATCGGCCAGAGCTGCCTTTTGGCGCGGCGGCTCGTGGAGCGCGGCGTGCCGTTCGTCACCGTGACCAACGTCGGCTGGGACACGCACCAGAACCTCTACACGCGGCTCAAGGAGGGTTACACCGGCGCGAAGGTGGGCGTCGGCCTCGTGCCTCTCATGGACCAGGCCGTTTCCGCGCTGCTCGACGACCTTTCCGAGCGCGGCCTGCTGGATGAGACGCTCGTCGTCGTGATGGGCGAGTTCGGCCGCACCCCCAAGCTCAACACCGACGCCGGCCGCGACCACTGGCCGCGGGCCTTCAGCGTGATGCTGGCCGGGGGCGGCGTGAAGCGGGGGATCGTGCTGGGCGAGAGCGACAGCGTCGGCGAATCGCCCAAGGAGCGCCCCGTGACGCCGGCCGACCTGGCCTGTACGATTTACACGCTGCTGGGCATCGACCCGGCGCTGGAGCTGCACACGGCCGACGGCCGGCCGGTGCGGGTGAACCAGCACGGCAAAGTGGTGGAGGAAATCGTCGCCTAGCGAAGTCTTAGTGTGCGCCGAGCGCGCGAGCAATGTGACCATGGCAACATTCCTCTTCTGGCTACCGCCACTCGACGCCCCAGTGCTACTTTTGGAACATTTTTGATCAGGTGCTCGTCCGGCCCGCGCTACTGCCAGCCTTTTCGGATGACGGTTTGAGAGTTTTGACGTCGGCCGGGACCAAGTCGCTCCTTGACGCAAACGGGCGCCCAGACGGCACCACAGCTTCCGACCACCTGCCGATACTCTTTGACCTGAATCTTCCACGCTTAGCGGTCTGAATCGGGTGCAACGATGTCGACGACTGAGGACCTCTGGGGCGAGTTGCCGCCGGTTAATCCCACCCCCAACCCCCGGGCACTGCTGCGCGAGCAGGCAAGCCTACTTTCTCAAAAGACTAGGAACGTTCTGGAAGGGACGGTGCGCACGGCCCTCGCACCATCCGGAAAACTCGTCACGGAATTCGGCGTCCGTTGCCCCGCGCTCGACAATTACGAGTTTCAAGTGTTGAGTTTGTGGGAAGAGTTGCCCGGAGCGTATCCCGTCACGATCCGCGACCACCTCAACGACCGAAAGACCAACGTCTCGTCCGAGGCCACAATGCGCGCTTTGCTGAAGCAAATCCTCACGTCGGAGAGGATCCGCAACGCGATTGCGTCGCTCCTCCGCGAGGCACAAACGGCCGGCGCTTGATGTCGGATGATCAGAATAACAATTGCGCCCAAACGGCTGCGTGTACCGAAGGACATTGCGAAATCGGAAGGCCACCAAGCCTCTTTTTGCGGAGTTTGATCGATGCGACTTGCACTGGGATTGACCGCCGTTGTTTGCTTCCTCCTCGCCGGGTGCGGCGACCAGGGGGCCGGCACAGGCACAACCACCTCGACCGGCGGCAGCGGGACGGCGACCGGCCCCTCGGCTACGTCGCCCGGCACCGGCGCCAATCCAGGCGATCCGACGGCGACCACTTCCACAACGACGGCCTCGCCCAAGCCCGTCGCGATCGAGTCGGGCGTCGCCGCGCTCTCGCCGGAGAACACGAAGATCCAGTTCGTCGGCACCCATTCCCCGCCCAAGGCGCCCGATCCCCGCACCGGCGGCTTTGCGAAATTCACCGGCAAGGCCGAGGTTGACGCCGACGGCAAGGCGCTCAAAACCGTGTCCGTCGAGATCGACACGAATTCCATCTGGACTCAGATCGACAAGCTCACGAACCACCTCAAGAGCCAGGACTTCTTTGACGCCCGCGAAAACCCAACCGCGAAGTTCGAGAGCACCAAGATCGAACCCGGCGACGCGGGCAAGTGTACGATCACCGGCAACCTGACCCTCCTGAAGACGACGAAGGAGATCAGCTTTCCGGCTACGGTCGCCGTCGGCGACGACGGCCTCACCCTGACGGCCGAGTTCGACATCGACCGCATGGAGTTCGGCATCGGTAAGGACCAGGCCGGGGTGGAGAACATCGTCAAAATGACAGTCGTGGTCGGCGAAAAGACGCAGCCGCTGACGGGCGGCAGCCAGCCCGGCGGCGCCGCCGGCAGGTCGCCCGGCCGCACCAACCGCACCTGACCGCGCGCCGCGCCGACGCCATGGAATTCTCGATCGAGTTCGCGGTGCAGGGCGTTTTCTTCCCGGCCGCGATCTCGCTGGCAGTGGTCGCGCTGGCGCAGCGGTTCCTTCCCCGCGATGTTTCGCAGCGTTACGCGGCGGCCGCTGCGTTTGCGGCCGCGTATTGCGCCGGCTACTTTCTGTTGCCCAAAGGGTTGCTGTTGCCCGAGCGGCACTGGCACTGGACCTTCTACCTGGCGCCGGCCGCGGCGGCGATCGGGGCCATCTCGCTGGCCGCCGGGCTGCGGGTTGCGGAACGCTGGGTCCTCATTGCGCTGGCGGCGCTTGTGGCCGCCTGGCTGCTCGTCCCCACCTGGGACAGCTTAGCGCCGCCGCGGGCCGTGTGGGTCCCCGTCCTGGCCGGTTACTTGTTCCTGCTGGCGGCGCTGCTCGATGGATTGCCAACGCGCCTGCCGTTGGCAACGTCGCTTGCGCTCCCGTTGTCCGCAGCGTGCGTTGCCGTTTTGAATCTGGCCTGCGTCAGCGCGACGTCGGCGCAGGGTGCCGGAATTGCCGCCGCGGCCCTGGCCGGCTGCTTTGCCGCGGCTTGCCTCGCGCCGGACAAAGCCGCCGCACGCGGACTCTGCCTGTCCTACTCGGTGATCGTGGGCGGCTGGGCGTTCGTCGGCTGCATCGAGCCCGAGCCGCTGATGTGGGGACTTTTGGTCGCGCCCGCTGCGCCGCTGGTCCTGTGGTGCTTCGCTTTGCCGCCGCTTTCGCGCTGGCGGGGCTTCGTCGCAACGGCCGTTCAGATCGGGGTGGTCATGGTCGTACTGGCCGTCGCCGCCTGGCTCTCGTTCGCTTCGACCGAATGATCGCCGCTTGCTGGGACCGCCTTCACGCGGCCGCGTCGAGTCGAAGTCTCAATACGTGCTCTTTAGCACCGGGTCGTCGATCGATTCCTGCCAGGCCTTCATTTTCGCCTGCAGATCGTCCGCGATCGCCGCCGTCTCCGGCGTCTGGTTCCGCCCCGTTAGCAAATTCCGCTCCTCGCCGGAATCGTTTTTGAGGTCGTATAGCTCGTCCATCATCCGGGCCTTGAAGAACCGCACGTACTTGTAGCGCTCCGTGCGGACCATCCGCATGTAGGCCAGGCCGCCGTTGTGCAGGTCATACTGGCCGAAGATCGCCTCACGCCGCTCGATGCTCTCGCCGCGCAAAAGCGGCGACCAATCGACGCCGTGCGCCGCGCAGTTCTCCGGTAAGGGCGCTTTCAAGGCCGAAAGCACCGTGCGGAACATGTCCACGTTCACGACCGTGGCGTCGATTTGCGAACCCGGCTTGACGACGCCCGGCCAGCGGACCAGCAGCGGCACGCGGATCGACGTGTCGAACATGTTGGGGCGCGTCGGGCCGGTCACGCCGCCGGCGATCCAGCGGCTGTTGCCTTTGGTCTGCAAGTAATGCCGCCCCTCGTTGTAGCCGTGGTCGCTCGTGAAGACGACGAGCGTGTTCTCGAAAAGCTTCAGCTCGTCGAGCGCGCCCAGGAGCCGCCCCAGGTTGCGGTCGACCGACGAGATGCTGGCGTAGTAGTCGCGCGTCGAGCGCTGCACCGCGGCCACGTCCAGCCCGCGCAGCTTGGGCACCTCCGGCACGAGGTCCGCGTACAACTTCGCGTCCTGGTCCGCCACGGGCGTATACGGCAAATGCGGTTCGCGGAAATGCAGGCAAACCGCGAACGGCCGTTCCCGGTTCTCCTTGACGAACGCGATCGCCTGATCGACCAGCACGTCCGCCACGGGTCCTTCCGTCTGCGTCGGCTTGCCGTCGATCTCCAACAGGGCGTTCATCGGCGTCGTCCCGCCCCCCAGGAATCCGGCAAACCGATGGAAGCCCAATCGCGTCGGATGAAACTGCGGCTGCGAGCCGAGGTGCCATTTGCCAAAGAGCGCCGTGCGATAGCCGTTCTTTCGCAGCGCCTCCGGCCAGGTCGTCGCCGCCAGGCCGATCCCTTCGCGCTCTTCGGCCGGCGAGAGATAGTCGGTGATGCCGACCCTCCGTGGGATAGAGTCCCGTGAAGTACGTCGCCCGGCTGGGCGAACAAACGGGCGTGGCCGTGAAGGCATTGGTGAAAAGCGCCCCTTCCCGCGACAGGCGGTCCATGTGGGGCGTTTTGACGTCCTTGTTGCCGTAGCAGCCCAGGGCCCACTGGCCCTGATCGTCGGTGAGGATGGCGATGAGGTTGGGGCGGTCGGCGGCGGCAATCGACTGGCCGAAGTACGATAGGGCGACGACGACTGTCCCAAACCAAAGTGCTCTTGCACAGAAGCGAGGCAACGGCATGACGCTCTCCTTCAGCTTCCCGCTTTGATCCCAGGTCGTCGTCAAATGAACTCGACGTGGTCGCGCATCTCTTCCCGCTCCAGCACTTCCCAAATCAACTCCAGAGCGCGGATGATTTCCCCGATGGAACGGCTTTGCTGATGGCAGTAGACAATCCCAGAGTGCGGTACGCCTTCCTTGTGCAGGCGCAAAAAGTCGTCGTCATTGGTGAAAACGATCCGCCCCTCCGCCAGTCCGAAGGTGATGTGCTCTTCGTCGTCGGCGCCGAGAAGACCGGCCTCGGACGCCGTGGTCACGTCCATGCCGCGTCGTCGCAATCCGTCGGCCACCGCGGGGTCGACATGCTCATCAAGATGGAAGCGGATTGTCCGGGGCATCCTTGGCAGCCAGCTTCTGTTGGAGCACAGACACGTGTTTCGCCTTCATCTGCTCGACGAATGCCGTCTCTTCGTCCATCTGCCGCTGGATCTCCGCGCGGTGGTCCCAGTAGTACGAAAGCGCCGCGTAGACGTCGGCCATCGTAAGCTGGGGGAATCGCGATGCGATCTCGTCGGCCGAAAGCCCCTGCAACTCGTGCCAGACGTAAATGTCCTGCACCCGGATGCGCGTCCCGGCGACGCACGGCTTGCCGCCGCAGACGCCCTGCTTGCTGACGATCCGCTCGGTTTGAGTTCCGCTCATGCTTGAATCATAGTCCCGCCGCCTCTCCGCGTGAAGCAAAACAATCGCAGACGCTTTCTGCGACGGTCAGTCGGTCAGTCGGCCCGCGCCTGGACACCCGCCGAGCATTGCCCGAAGATATCGGCGCGCTCCCAACTATTCCCACGGACGAATCGCCAGTCGAGAGGCCGGCCATGACGGGCTCAAGCTACACTCTCGCCCTCGATCAAGGCACCACCTCGAGCCGGGCCATCGTCTTCGGCCACGACGGCCGGGCCGTCGCCTCGGCGCAGCGGGAATTCCCGCAGATTCTCCCCGGCCCCGGACTCGTCGAGCACGACCCCGAGGCCATTTGGTCGTCGCAGCTCGCCGTCGCCAAGGAAGCGCTCGCCAAGGCGCGGCTCGCGCCGGACCGCATCGCGGCCATCGGCGTCACGAACCAGCGCGAGACGACCGTTCTCTGGGAGCGCGACACAGGAAGGCCCGTCCACAACGCGATCGTCTGGCAAAGCCGCGTCAGCGCCCCCATTTGCGAGCAGATCAAGGCCGCCGGACAGGAAGAAGTCTTCCGCCGCAAGACGGGGCTCGTCGTCGACGCCTATTTCTCCGGCACGAAGATCAAGCACCTCCTGGATACGATCGGCGGCCTTCGCGCCCGCGCCGCCCGCGGCGAAATCCTCTTCGGCACGATCGATACGTGGCTCCTCTGGAAGCTCACCGGCGGCAAGCTCCACGTCATCGACACGAGCAACGCCAGCCGCACGCTCCTCTTCAACATCCGCACGCTCGACTGGGACGACGAGCTTTTGAAGCTGCTCGATGTCCCCCGCGCCATGCTGCCGCAGGTGCGCTCGTCGAGCGAAGTCTACGGCCAGACCGCGCCGGAGCTTTTCGGCCGGCCCATTCCGCTCGCCGCCGCTGCCGGCGATCAGCAGGCCGCCACGTTCGGCCAGGCCTGCTTCGCCCCCGGCAGCGCCAAAAACACCTACGGCACGGGCTGCTTCATGCTGCTCAACACCGGCACGAAGCCCGTCGCCTCGCAGAACAACCTGCTCACGACCGTCGGCTGGACGATCGGCAAGGAAACGACTTACTGCCTGGAGGGGGCGGTGTTTATCGCCGGTGCGGTCGTGCAGTGGCTCCGCGACGGACTCAAGATCATTCAAAAGTCGTCGGACATCGAATCGCTCGCGGCCACCGTGCCCGATGCCGGCGGCGTGTTCTTTGTGCCCGCCTTCGTCGGCCTGGGCGCTCCGTACTGGGACCCCTATGCCCGCGGGCTCATCATCGGCCTGGAGCGCGGCACGCAGGCGGGCCATATCGCCCGCGCCGCCTTGGAGTCGATGGCCTTTCAGACGCGCGAGCTCACCGAGGCCATGCAGAAAGACGCCGGCCTCAAGCTCGCCGAGCTGAAAGTCGACGGCGGGGCGAGCGTCAACGACGGCCTGATGCAGTTCCAGGCCGACGTCTTGAATGTCAAGGTCTCGCGGCCGGTCGTGGCCGAGACGACGGCGCTGGGCGCAGCCTATTTGGCGGGCCTGGCCGTCGGCTACTGGGACAGCCCGGCCGACGTGGCCCGCAACTGGGCCCTCGACCGGCAGTTCGCGCCGCAGAAGGACGAAGGGTGGCGCACGGGCCGTTATCAGAAGTGGCAGAAGGCCGTGGAGCGCTCGCGGGGCTGGGCGACCTAACGATGAACTTCCCTGCGCGCCCCGTCTCCACACCAACCCGAAGCGCAAGCGAGGGAAACTCGGCGCCCACTTCGCCGCGGCACGCGCTCCCCAATCCGCGCACGCCTCAGCGCAGAGAATCGGCCGCTTGCCTTCCTGCGGAAGGCAAGCGGCCGCGGTATATGATCCTCTCGTCCCTTGCGACGGTGGAGTCGTCTGCGAGACGGGCGGCGGTCGGCTTGTGCTGAGCACAGGCGTTGGTGACAGCGGCCCACGCTAAAGGGTTGGCACCTCCGACGGAATTAAGACGAGAGGGATCAGTCGTTCTGCGCGTTCTTCCTTCGTGGCGGACGGGTCCGTGGCAATTCTATCGGCCGCCAGCACCACCCGCCGTGAGTTTTCTTCCACCACGACTCTACGGTACGATGATTCTACGCTACGACGATTCTACGCTACTGGGGACGACAAACAACCGTCCGACCGGCGATTGTTCCAAATTCATCGTCGTTTTTTGTGAACTCGCCCGGCGCTGACGAACTGCCGTGCGATCGGCGTCCTCTTGTAGCGGCTGCCGGCGGGCTTGTCCAGGCGTCTTTGGGGCGCCGAAATGCAGTGGACGATGGAGTCACGCGGTTGCCAGTGCTAGAATCGGAGTGTCGCGCACTAAACGTCGCGCCACCCAAGCCACCCACCAGGATTTTGATCCGATGAGTTCACCGCTTGACGAAATCCGCGACGCCGCCCTGGAACTGCCCGAGACCCAGCGCATTGAGCTCATCGACTCGCTGATTTCGAGCCTTCCGCCGGACGAAGCGATTCCGCTCGACGACGCCTGGCTTGCGGAAATCGATCGACGCTCGAAGGAATACGACGAGGGGCGCGTGCCGACCAGCCCCTGGTCCGCAGTGAAAGAGCGCGCTCGGCGCCGGCTGGGACTCGATGCTTAAGCTCGAAATCCACCCTGGCGCCGAGGCGGACTACAACGCGGCGCTGGAATGGTACCTGCAGCGCAGTCGCGGCGCTGCGCTTCGCTTTGAGCATGCCGTGGACCAGGCCCTGAACGAGATTCGCGCCGCACCGCATCGTTGGGCACGCTGTGATCAGGTGCATCGCATGCGGCGCGTGAAGCGCTACCCGCATTATGTCATTTATCGCGTGGAGGCCAACGCGGTTCTCGTCGTCGCTGTGGCGCACGCCCGGCGCCGGCCCGATTATTGGAAAGACCGCGATTGAGCGGGAGCGCAGCGAATAGCGCGCCGGCGGCGTGCATTCGTCGGTTAGCGCGCTGGTTGCGATTCGAATTGCTCGTCAAAGAAGACTTGAAACGGCGAAGGCCGCGGCAACTCCGGGTCCGATCCCTTGGGCGGCTCCATCGGGCGAACCTTCAAAAGCACGTCCCGGCGCACGCTCTGCAGCAAAAAGCGATCGTCGCTGAATAGCACGACGCACTCCTTCTCTCCGTCACGGAAAACAAGGGCGTCGTTCCACACGACAGCGTCCACGACCACCGTCGGCCACTCGAACGTCGCATCCGTCAAAAGCGCCTGCCGCAGATTGTGCAGGCCCTTGGCCTTCGTCACGTCCAGTCGCTGGACGACGGCGAATTTGCGCCCGGCAAGCGCGATCGTTTCCGACCCTTCGCCCGCTTCCCCGAGCCGCAGCAGCTCGACCTTCGGCGCCTTGACGATCAGATTGCCGTCTTCGGCGCCAAAATACTCGCCCGCCTGCCGCGAGACGTAGCGGTAGTAAACGACGGCGCCGACCGCCAGCACAACGGCCAGCACCAAAACCGCGATCACCAGCGGCTTGCCGGACATTCCGCGCTCGGCCGACGCCGGCGCGCCGCCGGCGCCAGGCGAGGTTGCCCGCGACTGCGAAGCGTCGTCGCGATCCTGTTCGCTTCGGCTCATGGCGCGACCACCAATCGCTGGTTGGCCTTCACGCCCTTCCGCTCGAGCCGCCCGCGGCCGCAGGGCAGCGTGATCTCCACGTCGCACGCCTCAAACCGCGACAGGCCGAAGTGTGCGATCGCCTCCTGCCCGGAGGCATACCCGTAGCCCGCCGCGATCTCGCCCGTCCCCACGAGGTAGTTGGGGTTGCCCAGGTTTCCCGCCGCATAGACGCGCACGAAGCTGCCGATGCCCATCGGGTTCACGGGGACGCTGGATGCACTGCTGGCGCCGCCCTGG
>JACOUI010000194.1 GCA_016177915.1 Planctomycetia bacterium | reverse complement strand
GCAATCTGGGGGTCCCAAGGCCGACCGTGAAGCACTTTCTTGACCTGTTTGAGGCGGCGCATCTCGTATACAAGCTGGCGCCCCACGGATACGGAAAGGAGGTCCTTCGCGGACGGTACAAGTACTACCTCGCGGACGCGGCCATTGCCGGTAGCGTGCTATTTAGAGGAACGTCGCTGCTCGAAGCGCCCGACAAGCTGGGAGCAGCGGTCGAGACAGCTTTTTTTAAGCACGTGTTTACACGGTTCTACCCAACGAGCATCGGCTTCTCGTACTGGAAAGGCAAGAAAGGACACGAAGTCGATATCGTCGCGGAAGTCGGCGGCGAGATCGTTCCCTTTGAGGTGAAATATGAATCCAATCGAATCGGCCCCAGCCACGTCAAAGGGCTGGTTGAATTCTGCAAAGAAAAGCAGGTAGAGCGGGGGTACCTGATCTGCCGCGAGCCGCTGGAGTTCGAGCCGCTCACCGCGCACGGCGCAAGCGCTCAAATCCTCAAGATCCCGGCCCCGTTGGCCTGTTTCTGGCTGTCAGAGTCGGAACGGCCATAGATCGACGACGGCAAGTCAGCGCCGCTAAATCCTCTAAATCCTCCTCCCCACCGCCTCCGCCACTTTCCGGCACAGCGACATCGTCTCGTCGAACTGCCGGAAGTTCAACGACTGGTACCCGTCGCTCAGCGCCGCCTCCGGGTTCGGGTGTACCTCCAGCATCACTCCGTCCGCCCCGGCTGCCACCGCCGCGCAGGCCATCCGCGGCACGAGGTACGTGTGTCCCGTTCCGTGGCTGGGATCCACCACGATCGGCAGGTGCGTCTTGGCTTGCAGATAGGGAACGCTGGCCAGCGGCAACGTGAACCGTGTGTGGGTCTCGAACGTGCGAATCCCGCGCTCGCACAAAATGACCTGGCTGTTGCCCGCGTCAAGGATGTACTCCGCCGCCAGCAGCAGCTCGTCCATGGTTGCGCTTGGCCCGCGCTTGAGGAGCACCGGCAGCGACGACTTTCCGACGGCCTCCAGGAGGCGGTAGTTCTGCATGTTCCGCGCACCCACTTGCAGGACGTCGGCGTACCGCTCCAAGAGCGGGATGTCCTCGGTGGCCATCACTTCCGTAACGACGGCGAGGCCCGTCGCGTCGCGGGCCTGCGCCAACAGCTTCAGCCCGTTCTCCTTCATTCCCTGAAAGCTATAGGGGCTGGTGCGGGGCTTGAAGGCGCCGCCGCGGAGGCCCGTCGCCCCGGCCGCCTTCACGGCCCGCGCCGTGGCCATGATTTGTTCTTCACTCTCCACGGAACACGGTCCGGCGATGATGCCGACGTTTCCGCCGCCGATGCGCAAGGACCGCGCCGTGACGACCGTGGGCTGGCTCTTCACCTCGCGGCTGGCGACCTTGTAGGGGGCGAGGATCGGCATCACCTGCGCCACGCCCGCGCAGTTTTCCAGGGCCTCCTTGTGCTGTTCGCGTTTTTCGCCGACGGCGGCAATCACGGTTCGCTCCTCGCCCACAATGGGGTGCGGCTTGAGTCCCAGGCTGGCCACGCGCTGAATCACGTGGTCGATTTCGTGTTTCGAAGCCCCCTTTTGCATCACGACGATCATGTTCGGAACTCCGATTGCTGATCTGCTCCGCGGTTCCCCGTCCGCTGCTCAACGGGGCCAACAAAAAAGCCCCAAGGGCCACGGGGGACCTTGGGGCTGGCGGTTTTTGTCCTGCGTCTACACGCCGGCTCCCGCCCCGCGGTCCCGCGGGGTAAAGGCGAACCAGAAACCGGCGTAACGACGACTCATGGGGTCCATTGTGCTCAACGAGGAAGTGGAGTGCAAGTGGGGTGAAAAGGCGACGGGGAGCAGGCCGACGGGCCGCCTGGGACGCGCCGGCGATTCCCCGTTCGGGTGCTTGCCAGCGCGCATCCCGTCCGGCACAATGGCGACGGCTCGCGCCATCCTGCCGGAAACATCCCGCCGATGGACTCCCAACTTTGCGTCTCGCGGAGATCGTCATGCGCTTGGCTCGTTTCATTTGCGGGTGGACTCTCTTGAGCCTGCTGGCGGCCAGCGCCGCCGCGGAAGAGTCGCTCGTCATCGAGGCCCCCGCCGGACTCAAGAAAGTCCCCGTCCCCGCCGACAACCCCCTCTCTGCCGCCAAAATCGAGCTGGGAAAACAGCTCTACTTCGATCCGCGGCTGTCGCGCGACAACACCGTCTCCTGCGCCTCCTGCCACGCCCCCGAAAAGGGCTGGTCCAACGGCGAGCGGTTCGCCACGGGCATCAAGGGCCAGAAGGGCAACCGCAGCGCCCCCACGATTATTAACGCCGCTTACCAGTCATTTCAGTTCTGGGACGGCCGGGCGATCGAGGTCGAGGGGCAGGCCTTGGGTCCGATCCAGAACCCCGTCGAGATGGACCTGACGCTTCCCGAGCTGGTCGAGAAGCTCAACAAGATCGACGGCTACAAGAAGCAGTTCCAGGCAGTCTTCGGCACGGACGCCAACGCCGAGAGCGTCGCCAAGGCGATCGGCGCGTTCGAGCGCACCGTCCTGTCGGGCGACGCCCCCTACGACCGCTTCAAGGCCGGCGAAACGAGCGCCCTGTCCGAATCCGCCCAGCGCGGCATGAAGATCTTCTTCGGCAAGGGACACTGCAGCGCCTGCCACGCCGGTCCCAACTTCACCGACGGGGCGTTTCACAACCTCGGCCTGGGCATGGACGCCAAGGAGCCGGACCTGGGGCGTTACGCCGTCACCAAGCTCGAAGGCGACAAAGGCTCGTTCAAGACGCCCACGCTCCGCGAGATCGCCCGCACCGCCCCCTACATGCACGACGGCAGCGTGGCCACGCTCGAGGACGTCATCGAACACTATGTCCGCGGCGGGGTGGCCAATCCCTACCTCGACGAGGAAGTCTACAAGCTGCAGGTGACCGACGAGGAGAAGAAGGACCTGATCACGTTTTTGAAGGAAGGACTCACGAGCCCGTCGTACCCGCTGGTCAAGCCGCCCAAGCTGCCGGAGTAACGTCCCCCCGTTACTACTTTGTTGCCATGGCGCGTCCCGCGCGGTCCGCCGCCTCCGCCAGCCAATCGCTTCGATACACACCGCTTTTCCCAAGGAGTTGCCCCCCATGCGAATGACCTGTCTTGTTGCCGCGCTGCTCGTGGCCTTCTCGGCCGCGACTGCCCGGTCCGAAGTCACGGCCAAGCCCGTGGTCACGAACCTGAACAATCCCTCGGGCCTGGCGATCCAGCCGGAGACGGGCGAGATCTACATCGCCGACAGCGGCAACCAGCGCGTGCTGCGGTTCAAGGACGGCGAGAAAAAGGCCGACCGCTCGATCGCCGTGGCCATCAGCGGCTTCGGGAAGGACGTCTACGGCAAGGGACCGATGTACGACATCGGTCCGCTGGGGCTGTTGTTCCTGAGCAAGAACTCGCTCGTCGTCGGCGACGGCGGCCAGAAGGACGGCTCCGAGCAGCTCCACTTCTTCACCTTGCCCGACTCGGGCAGCGAGCTCAAGGTCGACGCCGGCAAGGCCGTCGGGCCGATCGCCCCCGGCGAGCAATCGGCCATGGGCGAGGGGAATTTCTATGCCCTGGCGAGTAGCGGCAAGTCGGTGTTCGTCACCAGCAACGGCGACGACACGAAGGGCTGGGTGCTCAAGTGCGACGTGGACAACAACGAGCCGGGCAAGCTCGAGACGTTCATCGCCACGAAGGTCGCCACCGAGGTCGACGCCCCCGTCGGCATCACCATGGACAAGGACGGCAACCTCGTCGTCGGCCAGATGGGCGAAGTGAACGTGCCCAAGGACAGCCTGTACACCGTCTACGACAAGGAGGGCAAGCTGCTCGTCAAGGCGAAAACGGACCTCAACGACATCGCCGCCCTGGCGTTTCATCCCAAGACGGGCAAGCTCTACGCCGTCGATTTCGCCTGGATGGATTCCAAGGAAGGCGGACTGTATCGGCTCGACGTCACCAAGGAAGGCGAGGAGACGAAGGTCGCCGCCGTGAAGCTCGCCTCGCTCGATAAGCCGACGGCCATGGCCTTCACCGCCGACGGCACACTCTACGTGACGGTCTTCGGCACGACCGAGGAGGGGGTCAAGAACGCGGCCGGCCAGCCGATGAAGCCGGGCAAGCTCCTGAAGATCACCGGCGACCTGTAAGTTTCGGCGAGTGGCCGGCGTCAGCCGGCCGGTGTCCGATTTGACGAGTCACCATCGCAGCCCCCTGCCCCGCGGCGGGGGGCTGTTTTTGTTCTAAGCTACATGTGATAACAACACAGGCGCATCGAGGGTTCGCCCGGCGCCGGTGTTCTTTGTTGACTCGGTTTGCCGCTCCCACCGGACGCAGCCGGTGGGCTTTCGATGACCCCTCGACTTGCGTCTCGTCATGTCTACAGCCGACGTGCTCGCCTCGCTCCGCTGGAAAAAGTTCCCCGTCCTCGACGACGGCTTCGTCTGCCTCGTCGACGCGATGGGCGACGACCAGTCGGTCGTCCAGGCGGCGCGCGTCAGCTACGGCGAGGGAACGCGCAAGGTGTCCGATGATCGAGGGCTGATCCGCTACCTGATGCGGCACCGCCACACGACGCCCTTCGAGATGGCGGAGATCAAGCTCCTCGTTCGCGTGCCGATGGACGCCTGGCGGCAGTGGATCCGGCACCGGATGGCGTGCCTGGCGGCCGGTACGAGGATTTTTTTCGACCTTCCCGGGGGCGTGCAGCGCCGCGGGAACCAGCTCTATGTGATCGAGATCGCGGAACTCTGGCGGCGGTTTCAGCCGACGCGAAACCGCCACCGCCCCGACAAACAGAAAAACCCGTTGTTCCGCCGCGATCGCGTGCGGGCCATGCGGTTGCGACAGATCGACGAAGGCACGCTGCGCATCCAGCATACGCGGGTCGTCGACGTATTTCGAAATGGGAAAAAAGGTGTGTTTCGGATGCGCCTGGCCGATGGCAAGCAGATCGAGGCGACTGCCGACCACCGCTTCCTCTTCGCCGACGGCTGGCACACCCTGCGCGATGCCACGGGACTCTGCGAACGAAGCGGGAAGGCCGTCTGGCGCGACGGCGAGTATTTCATCTACGTGAACGGCGCAGAGTTGCTAGCGCCCGCGCTGTATCAGGAGCGCGACTGGCTCGACGAGCAGTACAATCGCCAGCGCCACAAGATCGAAGACATCGCAGCATCGTGCGGGGTAAGCTATCACACGATCCGCAAGTGGCTCCGCGCTCACGGCGTCCAGCACGCGAAGGGAGGCCGTTCGAAGAAGCCCTGGAACCACGGCCACCGCTACCGCCTGGGCCGGCGAAAGCTCACGGAATCCTGGCGGGCAGCCAACCGGGCTGCGCGCGGCGGACCGGCCTCCAACTTCTGGCGCGGCGGCGTTTCGAGCGACCGCGAATCGATCGGGCGCTGGACGACGCAAGCGGCCGCGCGCGTTCACGAGCGCAACGGCTGGACCTGTCAGCTCTGCCATCAGCGGGCCGGGGAATTGCACTGCCATCACGTCGTGCCCGTCTGGGCCGATGTGTCGCTGGCCCGAAAGGAAAGCAACCTCACGACGCTCTGCGGCGACTGCCACCGCAAGGTGCACGGTCGCGAATTGGAGTACGTCGAAAGGCTCGGCGGACCGCCGGTCAAAGCCGAGTGGCGGAAGCGGCCGCGCGTGGCCTGGAACAAGCTCTCCGTGGCCCGGCTCGTGCGCATCGAGGGTTTTGAATGGGTGGGCGAAAAGGAGACCTACGACATCCAGGTCGAAGGGCCGCACCAAAACTTTATCGCCAACGGAATCGTCACGCACAACTCGGTGAATGAGTACAGCACTCGCTATTCGATCGCCATCGACGCCGCCCAAACGACGCCGCCCGACCAGTGGCGATTGCAAGCCAAAGGCAACCGCCAGGGCAGCGAGGGCACGCTCGATCCGCCCGAGGGTGCGAAGCTGAGCCAATCGGAGCGCGAGCTTCAGAAGCGCGCCCGCGAGCTTTATGAGGAGCGGCTGGCGCGGGGCATTGCCCGCGAGCAGGCCCGCAAAGACCTGCCGCTCTCCACCTACACGGAAGCCTACTGGAAGATCGACCTGCACAATCTGTTGCACTTCCTGTCGCTGCGGATGGACGACCACGCCCAGTGGGAAATCCGCCAGTACGCGCAAACAATTGGGCGCGAGATCCTGCGGCCGCTCTTCCCGCTGGTCTGGGAGGCGTTCGTCGATTACCGACTGGAAGCGATGCAGCTCAGCCGCCTCGAACGCGAGCTGATCGCGCGGCTGATGAAGCGCCTTTCTGAAACGGGCCGCTCGCAGGCCACGGAGGAGGATTTTCTCGCCGTGCAAGACTCCACCTGGGCCGGCATCGCCCGCAGCCGCGAACGCGACGAATGCCGCGTGAAACTCCATTCGCTCGGCATCCTCCCTCCCTCCTGACTCAGGAGACAGGAAACAGGAGGCAGACAGCGGCCAGGACTTTGCGCCAGCAACGCTGTCGCCCGCTCCCACCTGCCGTTGACCCCCCGCCTCCTTCTTCTACAATGCTGCGCCTCCTTTGCCGCGCCAGCAGTGCGCTCTTGCTTGCATGAACCAATCCCTGCCAGGCGAAAACGCTCCGGCCGCGGGGATGCACGAAGCCTCCCGCCGGGAGAAGCTGCGCGCCATCGCCGCGCTCGGGCACGACCCCTGGGGCGGGCGGTTCGACAACCACCAGGCCGTGCGCGATCTCCGCGCGCTAGATGGGCAGATCGTCAAAAAGCCCGCCGCCGAAGGGGGCCAGCCCGAGGAGTACGGTCCCAAAGTCCGCGCCGCCGGCCGCATCATCCTGCTCCGCAAGCAGGGCAAGATCCTCTTCATCACGCTCCAGGACTGGACGGGACGGATTCAGATTTTCATCGGCCGCCGCCAGGTGGGCGAAGACGGCTGGGCCTTGGCCGAGTGCTTCGACCTGGGCGACATCATCGGCGTCGACGGCGAGCTGAAGCACACCAAGACCGGCGAGCTGACGATCTTCGCCGAGAAGCTGACCTTCCTCACCAAGACCATCGAGCCGCCGCCGGACAAGCACCATGGCCTCGTCGATCCCGACCTCCGGCAGCGGATGCGCTATTTGGAGTTGATCTACAGCGAGGGCGTCATCGAGCGGTTCCTCGATCGCACGAAGATCGTGCAGTCGATCCGCGGCACGCTCGCCCGGCACGGCTTCGCCGAGATCGAAGGACCCACGCTGCACTCGATCGCCGGCGGCGCCGCGGCGCGGCCGTTCAAGACCCACCACAACGCCCTCGACATCCCCCTCTTCCTGCGGATCGCGCTGGAGCTGCACTTGAAGCGGCTCTTGGTCGGCGGCATGGAGCGCGTCTACGAAATGGGCCGCGTCTATCGCAACGAAGGCCTCAGCGCGCGTCACAATCCCGAGTTCACCATGCTCGAGGCCTACCAGGCCTACGGCGACTATCGCACGATGATGGACCTCACGGAGGCGATCATCCTCGACGCCCTGGCCGCCATCGGCAAAGGCCCCGGCACCGAAGCCGGCAACAAGGTGACGTTCGACGGCCAGACGATCGACTTCACGCCGCCCTTCGCGCGGAAGACCTACAACGAACTCTTCGCCGAGCACGTGGGCCTGGACCCGGCCGACATGACCGCCGTCGAGCGCAAGGCCGCCGAGCTGCAAATCCCCACGGCCGGCCGGCATCCCGACGTCATCCGCAGCGACATCTTCGAGGCGCTCGTCGAAGACGCGCTCGCCGGACCGATCTTCGTGCTCGATTACCCCGCCAGCATCTGCCCGCTGACCAAGCGCAAGGCCGGCCATCCGGAAATCGCCGAGCGGTTCGAGCTTTTCATCCGCGGGATGGAAATCGCCAACGCCTACACCGAGCTGAACGACCCGGACTTGCAGGAGCAGCTCTTCCGCACGCAGCTTGCCGGGATGAAGGAAGAGGAATCGATGGCCAAGATGGACCACGATTTTCTCCGCGCTCTGCGGCACGGCATGCCGCCGGCCGGCGGCCTGGGCATCGGCATCGATCGCCTCGTGATGCTGCTGACCGGCAGCCAGTCGATTCGGGAAGTGATTCTGTTTCCGCTGCATCGCCCTGAGACCGGGAGTGGCTAGTGGTTAGTGGCTGGTGGCTAGTTGTGAAATCCTGACGTAAGGTTCCCTGCGTTGATGAATCACGAGACCTTACAAAAGGAGACTGTCATGCCGCTCAAGAGCTACCGCGAACTGATCGTCTGGCAAAAGGCCATGGACCTGGTGGAGTCGATCTACCGCACCACGAAGGCCTATCCGCGAGAGGAAATCTACGGTTTGACGTCCCAGACGCGGCGCTCGGCCGTCTCGGTGCCCTCGAACATCGCCGAAGGCCAGGGCCGCCGCACGACGAACGAATTCCTGAAGTTCCTGGCGATCGCAAGCGGGTCGCTCTGTGAGCTCGACACGCAAATCCTGATCGCCAAGCGACTGCAATACATCGACGCCAACGCCGCCGATTCGATCCTGCGCCTTGCGTCCGAAGTCGGCCGCCTCGTCAGCGGACTCGCACGGTCCCTCCGCAAGAAGCGCGAGGGCGACACCAACCACTAACCACCAGCCACTGACCACTAGCCACTGCCACGGATGGCCCCATGTATAAACTCCTCCTCTGCCTGCGCTACGTCCGCACGCGCTATATCGCGCTGGCCTCCATCATCTCCGTCACGCTCGGCGTCGCCACCATGATCGTGGTCAACGCCGTCATGTCCGGCTTCACGGAGGAAATGCAGGAGAAAATCAAGGGCGTCCTGGCCGACGTCTCCCTCGAGGCCCGCAGCGTCAACCAGGGCTTCCCCGACCCCGACGCCCACATGCGCGAGATCAGGCGCATCGCCGGCGACGACATCGAGTCGATGACGCCGACGGTCTACGTCCCCGCGATGCTCAATTTCGAGATCAACGGCCGCAACGTGACCCGCCCCGTGCAGCTCATCGGCATCGACGCCCGCACGAAGAGCCAGGCCAGCCAATTCGCTGAGTATTTGCAGCACCCGGAGAACCGCCGGCAGTTCAGCTTCGCCCTGCGGGAAAACGGCTACGACCTCCGCGACCACACCGGCGGCGACGAGGGCATCCTGCGCAGCGGCATGGAAATGGCCGGCTGGCGCTGGCGCCGCGAACGCCTGCGGGCCGAACGCGAGTTCCGCGATCAGATGGACGCGATCCGCCGCGCGGAAGAGGAACGCTCGAACGGCCGCGCGGCGCAGCTTTTGCCCGAGTCCGGCGCGCCGCGGGTTTTTCGAGAAGGCCCCGCCGGCGAGCCATTCGCCCGGCTGGAGCCGCTCGCCGGCGCCAGCGAGCTGATCACCGACGAGATCGCGCCGGAGGAAGACCCCTATTTGTCGTCGCTGACGTCGAAGGAGTTGACCGAGCTGCTGAAACGCTTGGCCGACGACGCCGAACTTGGCTCGGCCCATCTTCCCGACGATCCTCGCTTCGACGCGCTGCGTAACGCCGTCTCCGAGTTTTCCGCGATGGCCCGAGGGAGCAACGCCGTCGAGGACGACGATCCTTTCAAGAAGAAAAACCCGTTCGACATCGACCCGTCGCTGGGCGTCGGCCACACCTTCGACCCCATGCTCGAACAGCACGAAGGCTGCGTCGTCGGCATGGGCCTTCTGAGCTTTCGCGACAAGAACGGCGAGCAGCAATTTCTGGCCCTGCCCGGCGACGACGTGCAGCTTACCTTCCCCACCGCCGGCAACCCGCCCACGGCCGCCACCGCCCAGTTCACCATCGTCGATCTCTACGAAAGCAAAATGAGCGAATACGACTCGCAGTTCGTGTTCGTGCCCATCGAGAAGCTCCAGGAACTGCGGGGCATGTTCGAGCCGCAGTCGGGCGCAACGTTCGTCACCTCGATCCAGATCAAGGTCAAGGACGAAGCCAAGGCCGAGGCGGTGCGCGACAAGCTGCGGGCCGCCTTCCCCGAGTCGCAGTATCACATCGTCACCTGGCGCGACAAGCAGGGGGCGCTCTTGGCCGCCGTCAGCATGGAGACGATGATCCTCAACGTGCTGTTGTTCCTCATCATCGCCGTGGCGGGCTTCGGCATCCTGGCCATCTTCTTCATGATCGTCGTCGAGAAGACCAAGGACATCGGCATCCTCAAGTCCTTGGGCGCGAGGAACGGCGGCGTGATGGGAATCTTCCTTTCCTACGGCCTGTCGCTGGGGCTCATCGGCGCCGGGGCCGGGCTCGTGGGCGGCCTGCTCTTCGTCCACTACATCAACCAGATCGCCAAAGGCCTCTCCTGGCTCACCGGCCAGGAAGTCTTCGATCCGGCCATTTACTACTTCTACGAAATCCCCGCGCGCGTCGAGCCGGCCACGATCGCCTGGATCGTCGCCGGGGCGCTGGCCATCGCCGTTTCGGCCAGCGTCTTCCCCGCCTTGCGCGCGGCAAGGCTCAATCCCGTGGAGGCCCTCCGCTATGGCTAAGGAAAAAACGCTCGGCCCGACCCGCACCGCGCCCTCCACGAACGGCCACTCCGGCGGGCCGCACGTCGCGCCCTCGCGCACCCAGTGCGCCCTGGAGTCGTTCGGACTCAAGAAGTCCTACCGCAGGGGGAAGATCGAAATCCCCGTCCTCCGCGGCGTGAACTTGCAGGTCCGCAGGAGCGAGTTCCTGGCCGTCGTCGGCCAGAGCGGCTCGGGAAAGAGCACGCTCTTGCACGTCCTGGGCACGCTCGACCAGCCCGACGGCGGCGAAGTCTGGTTCGCCGGCCGGCGCGTCGACAACCAGCCCGCCCGCCGCCGCGACGCCCTGCGGAACCGCGACCTGGGGATGATCTTTCAGTTCTATCACCTGCTGCCTGAATTGAGCACGCTCGAAAACGTGCTGGCGCCCGTGATGATCGCCTACGGCGTCTTCACCTACTACCTGCGCCGCGGCGAGCACGTCGCCCGCGCCAAAAAGCTCCTGGACATGGTCGGCCTGTCGCACCGCCTCAAGCACAAACCGCGGGAACTCTCCGGCGGCGAGATGCAACGGGCGGCGATCGCGCGGGCGCTCGTCAACCGTCCGCAGGTCCTCCTGGCCGATGAGCCGACCGGCAACCTCGACGGCGAGACCGGCGCGGAGATCATGGACCTGCTCGTCTCCTTGAAGGCCCAGGAAAAGCTCACTATCATCATGGTGACGCACGACCAGGCCATTGCGGCGCGGGCCGACCGCGTCGTCCGCCTGGTCGACGGCAAGCTCCGCGCGGCCTGACTCCTGGTTCATCGTGCATCGGGTGGCACGCCCTGAGCCATCAGACGAAATGCTGTGCGGCTTGGCTCCCCAACGACGTCGGCGACACGCGAACAGGTCGCCCTGGTTGCGAAGGGCGTGCTCGATGGCCGCGCAGGCCCGCTCCACCAGGATCCTCGCGCCCCGCCACGCCCTTCGCCTCCAAGTTCAACTCCTCGCCATTGTGGTCGCCTACCTGGCGTCGGCATCAATCGTCTGGTCCGACATTGCTCAGGGCGTGCCACCCGATTGTCTGACCCGACGATGAGGCCCAGTCTCCGGCGGGCGCGTGACGGAGCCGTCGCGGAGCGACTCCTGCCCGCCCCGCTGCTCCCGCTGGAAACGGCCACTGTCGCGCCTTATCCCCTGCAGCCCCGGCTTTGCGTGTGGTATGTTTACAACACGCGGCGCGAGGCGCTTCCATTCGCCTCTTCTTTCTTCCCCCTTCCCCCTTGTGGGGGAGGGTCGGGGTGGGGGGTCCGCGGGAGGGTTCGGGCCAGGGGTTGAATCTCCCTCGCTCGCGCTTCGGGTTAGTATTTTAATTCACGCTGGTGAACCATGATCGTCCAGCAGTCTCGCCCGTCCGACTCGACCAAGTCGCCTCAGATGCCCGCCGAAAAGACCGCCGAGAAGCCCGCGGCCGCAGTTCCCGCCGCCTCGCTGAAG
>JACOUI010000208.1 GCA_016177915.1 Planctomycetia bacterium | reverse complement strand
GCCGACTGCGGCATCCTCGAAGGCAACCCCGTCCACGAGGAGAACACCTGGATCGCGCAGCGAGCGGGCTGCGACTTCATCGTCAACGTGGTGATCGACGACCGGCGGCAACTGCTCTGCGTCGTGGCCGGCGACATGCTGGCGGCGTTCGACGAGGGCATCCGCTTCGTGCGCGGCGTCGTCACCGACAAACTGCCCGAGCCGGTCGATATCGTCGTCACCAACTCGGCCGGCTACCCGCTCGACACGACGTTTTACCAGGCCGTGAAGGGGCTGACCGGGGCGCTGCCGATCGTCAAGCAGGGGGGCACGATCATCCTGGCCGCCGGCCTGAGCGAGGGGATCGGCAGCCCGGAGTTTCAGCGCCTCTTCCGCGAGAACGAGAGCCTGGAGGTCTTTGTCGAGCGGATTCTGGGCAAGGACTATTTCGTAATGGATCAGTGGCAGCTCGAGGAGCTGGCCAAGGTCCGCCGCCGGGCGAAGGTGAAGGTGGTGAGCGACGGCCTGCCGGCCGAGACGCTGCGGGGCCTGTTTGTCGAGCCGGCCGCGACGGTTGAATCGGCCGTGGCGGACTCTCTTCGCGAGTACGGTCCGGCCGCCACGCTGGCGGTGATCCCCAAGGGTCCGTACGTCTTGGCGCAAGTGGAAGCGTAGCCCGCCGGCTGCGGTCACGTGCCGACGGAGCGAGACGTTCGCGTCCGCCGCGCATTTTCCTCGCTTTACCTGCCGGCCGATCTCCGCTATATCCCCGCACCTTGGGCTGCGCGCGTGAGCGGGCCTGCGGTTTCCCGTCGCGTTCTTCCGCCAAACTTTTGCGTCGAGGATCGTTCGCATGCACCTGCGCAAGATGCTTCCGGCCGCCCTGGCGGCATTGCTGGCAGTGCTTTCGCTTGTCGCCACGGCGTCCCTCCGCGCCGACGAATTCCGCATCCACACCAAGATCTTCGTGGGCGGCGAGGAGCAGCCGGCCGCGGAAAACGTCACGATCTTCCGCGACGGCCTGGTCTACGACTGCCTGCAGTCGCCCGAGGAAGTGGCCTTGTTCGACGCTCCCCGCAAGCGCTTCGTCCTGCTCAACGCCGACCGAAACCTGCGGACGGAGATCGATTTCGCGCAGCTCGAAACGCGCATCGCCGGTCTGCGGTCGCTCCTCCGCGAGCGGGCCGACGCCGACGGCCAGGGCAGCCTGCACGCCTTCCTGCTCGAGCCGCATTTCGAGCCGGACAAGCGGATGAAGGAGGATCCCGACACGAAGGGCTTCACCCTCTTCCTCAGCCCTTGGTTTCATTACGCCGTCAAGGCGGAGGACATCAAGACGCCCACGGCCGCCGTCCAGTACGCCGAGTTCGTCGCCCGCTACACGCAACTCAACGCGATGCGCAACCCGGCCATGCTCGCCCGGCTGCCGATCAACGCGCAGCTTGCCGAGCGGAGCACGATCCCGGTGGAAATCCGCCTCACGACATTCAAGAAAGGCCCGCTGGGGCGGATGCAGGGGCTGGCGAAGTACAAGAGCACGCACAACGTGACCTGGGCGCTTTCGGTCGAGGACCGGCGGAAGATCGACGAGATCGGGCGCTGGCTCGTCAACTTCCGGCAGGTGAGCTACGACGAATACCGGGAGCCGGAGAAGACCGCGTCGAAGTAGAGGCGCCGGCGGCGCCGCGGATCGACGCGCTAGGCCTGAGGCTCGATGAGCGCCCGCTCCACCTCCGCCAGCTCTGCGAGCGTGTTGACGCTCAGCGACTCCACGGCCGACAGCACGGGAAGCGCCACGACCGGCTTTCCCGCTGCCAGCAAAATGCGGGGGCAATCGGTGAGGTAATACTCGCCCGATGCGTTCTTGTTGCTTACGCGATCGAGCGCCCAGAAGAGGTCGCGGCAATTGAAGACGTAGCAGCTCAAGTTCACTTCGGCGATCGCCCTCTCGTCGGGCGAGGCGTCTTTCTCTTCGACGATCCGCAGGAATTCGCCCTTGGCATCGCGGACGATCCGCCCCAACCCCTGTGGGTTCTGTTTGTGGGCGGTTCCCAAAAGGCACGCCGGCCGCCGCCGCTGGAATTCGTCGAGCAGCGAGGTAATCGAGGCGGCGCGAATGAGCGGCGAGTCGCCCGTGAGGATCACGACGGGTCCGTCGAAGCCGGCCAGCGCCTCGCGGCACACGATCAGGGCGTGTCCGGTGCCATGCTGCGGCGACTGAAGCACGAACGACAGGTTTTTGCGACTGACCAAGGCCGATCGCACGTCCTCGGCCCGATAGCCGACCACGACCACGACACGGCCGATGCGGCAGGCTGCCAGCGTGTCGAGGACGTAGTCGATCATCGGCCGGCCGGCGGCGGGGACGAGCACCTTGGGCAGGTCGCTCTTCATCCGCGTCCCTTTGCCCGCGGCCAGAACGACGGCGACGGCTTCGATGGCGGTCATGGCGGAGTCCTTTCGGCCGGATTGGAACAGCGGGCCGGCGAGTTGGTCAAGGTCGGTGTGGAGTGCGGCACGATTACGACCCATTGGGTGCAATCCCCCGCACCGCGACTTATACTGTCATTCCCAAAACGACTTCACCCTCTTTCCTTCGAGGCCACCATGACCCCCTCCGCGTCCCGACGGCAATTCCTGGGCGCTTCGGCCGCGCTGGCCGGCGTCGCCCTGTTCGACCTGCCCCGCCTGATCGCCGCCGACGAAGAGGACCCCCCACCCCGACCCTCCCCCGCAAGGGGGGAGGGGGAGAAGGACCCCTACGCCGGGCTGCCCATCGGCATCCAGAGCTATACGCTCCGCAAGTTCCCGGTGCTGGAAGCGATCGGGCACATGGAGCGGCTGGGCGTGCGGTACGTGGAGTTTTTCGGGGCGCATTTCCCGCTCGACTCGTCCGACGAGAAGATCGCCGACATGCAGGCGACCTTGAAGAAGGCGAAGCTGAGCATCCGCGCCCACGGCGTGAACGGCTTTGGCAAGGACCACGAGTCCAACCGCAAGATCTTCGAGTTCGCCAAGCGGGCCGGCTTCAAGACCATCACCGCCGACCCCGCGCCCGATTCCTTTAGCAGCCTGGACAAGCTCGTGGCCGAGTACAAGATTCGCATCGCCATCCACAACCACGGCCCCGGGCACCGCTACGACAAGCTCAAGGACGTGGCCTCGGCCGTCTCGGGGCATCACGAGTTGATCGGGTCCTGCGTCGATACGGGCCACGTGCTGCGGAGCGCCGAGGACCCGGTGAAGTGGATTCGCGAGCTGGGCAAGCGCTGCCATGCGCTGCACATCAAGGACGTGGCCGAGATGCAGGACCGCACGCACGACGTGATCATCGGCAAGGGGCACCTCGATGTGGTGGGCGTCTTCAAGGCGCTGAAGGAGATCAAGTTCCCCGCCGACGGGTCGCTGTCGATGGAATATGAATCGAACCCGGACAACCCGGTGGAGGACGTGCGGCAGTGCCTGGCGATTGCGGCGGAGGCGATTGGGAAGGCGAATGGGTAGCACGAATGCGGAATGCGGAGTTTGGAATGCAATGCGGAATGTGGGAGCGGGGAGTGCGGAGCGGGGAGTGCGGAGTTTTCCGGTCCCCTCCCCCCTTGCGCTCAGAGGGTTAGGGTGGGGGGTTGAATCGGACTGCGGCGTTGCCGGCCCATCCCCGCCGCGCACTACGGCGCTCGTTTCTTCTCCGGTCCCCTCCCCCCTTGCGCTCAGAGGGTTAGGGTGGGGGGTCGGAGGGCTAACCAAGTGCTCCATTCCGCGCGCTCCTGCACCGCGTTCGTGACCAAGTCTGCCGAGTAGCAAGTTCGGAGTGCGGAGTTGCGGCGCCATGTCCACCCAGCCCAATACGTCCGCAAGTCGCGACTGCCCGGCTGCAACGGGCGAGTCGACGGGTCGGCCGCGCAGGAAGCGCCGCGGCTGGCGGATCGCCGCCCTCGTCGTGTTGGTTCTTGCCGTCTTGGCGGGTGGATGGTACGGGCTCGGCTGGACGCTTTTCTATTCTTCGGCGTCGGCTGAACGCGAGGCCGCGATCAAGGAGGCGCGAGCGCGCGGACAGCCGATTTGGTTTTCAGAATTGGAGCCTCCGCGCGTGCCGCCGGAAGAGGACGGGATGCCGCTTTTCATCGAGGCCACGAAGAAGCTGCGATTTGAGATCGAGGGCTTTCATGAGGCACTGACACGGGCGGACGGCGTCGCTCGCGAAGGCGACGAGCAAGGGAACAGGAGGGTAGAGGAACGAGAATTGAAGGTAGTTGTCGAGCAGAATCGCGAGGCGCTCGACATGACGCGCCAGGCGCTGCAGAAGGCGATCTTTCGCACGCCGATCGACTTCCAAACGCGCTTCCCGATGGGCACGCAGTTGGCCCATGCGCAAAGCGCTCGCGATGTCGCACGCCTCTTCATGGCGGAGTTTCATCTCGCACTGGCGCGCGGCGAGACCGAGGAAGCCGCGCGAATCATCGACGACGTGTACATTCTGGCGGAGGTGCTGAAAGACGAGCCGACGACGGTTTCGCAACTTCTACGCGTCCGAATCACACGCTATGGAACCGATGCGCTTTCGCTCCTCCTCGGTCGGGCCGAGCTCTCCCCTTCTCTGTTCAATCGCCTGGACGCGCGGCTCGCTTCCCTGGGCGACGGGTTCCGGCTCCGAAGTACAGTGCTGGCACATCAAGCCGCGATTTTCACTCAGCTTGAGCACGGGTCACTTGACGCAACACTCGGCGGAAATGGGACGGACAAGGGATCGAGCCTGTTTTATCGCCCGCAAGCCATGCGCGAACAGGCGGCGCTTTTGCGATATCACAGTGCCATCGCGGATTGTGTCGATGACCCTGGGCCGAACGCCTGGTGGCGGAGGCGGGAACTTGAACTGGATGCAAAACAGTCTCACGTCACGGCGATTCCGGCATTGCTTGTACCCCTGACCAACGCGGTCGCGCAGGCCGGCATGAACCACCGGCAATCGCTCGTTCACGCGCGCCTCGCCATGCGCGTGGACCGCTACTATCGTCGAAATGGCCGCCTGCCCGGGGCGCTTACCGAAGTCCTCGACGACCAGATGACCGAGCTTCCTACCTGCATCTACTCAGGGTTGCCGCTGATCATGAAACCTCAGGAAGCGGCCGGCTTCATCATCTATGGTCCGGGAGTCAACGGCGTCGACGACGGCGGCGGAAAGAAGCCCGACATTCAGGAAGGCCCGGCGGCGTTCCGCGTCATCTACAAACCGGCGTCGAAGGCCCGTGAAGACAAGGACGAATAGCGCATGAAAAAAAGCGAAACTGCAATCCGCGAGATCGCCTGCGCTGCGCTCGCCGCGCTGCTTTTCGCATTTGCAGCCCAGGGCGACGACACGGTCGTTACGCTCAAGGGCACCCAGCCGCTCACGGTTGAGGGCGATCTCTCGGCCGCCATGCGGGCCGGGTTCGATAAGTTCTTGAGCCGCGAGTTGGACGAGTCGGTCGCCGAGCGCGCGGCGTTTTGGAAGCGGGATTTTTCGTCGGCCGCGGCATACAACGCGTCCGTGGCGGCGAACCGCGAGCGGTTTCGCCGGATGATCGGCTTGGTCGATGAGCGGGCGCCGATCAAGGACCTGGAGCTTTTGGGCACGCTCGGCTCGCCGGCCAAGATCGCCGAGGACCGGTTCCATGTGATCTACGCCGTGCGCTGGCCGGTGCTGGAAGGCGTATTTGGCGAAGGGCTGCTGCTGGAGCCGAAGCAGGGGATTCAGCCCGTCGCACACGTCGTCGCCCTGCCCGACGCCGATCAGACGCCCGAGATGCTCGTCGGTCTGATCCGCGGCGTTGACCCGAAATCGCAATTCGCCGTCCGGCTCGCGGAGGGCGGTTGCCGGGTCGTGATCCCGGCGCTCATCGACCGCCGCGACACCTACTCGGGCAATCCGCGGATCGCGATGACGAACCAGCCGCACCGGGAGTGGATCTACCGCCAGTCGTACACGATGGGGCGGCACGTGATCGGCTACGAAGTACACAAGGTGCTGGCGCT
>JACOUI010000207.1 GCA_016177915.1 Planctomycetia bacterium | reverse complement strand
GGGCCTGGGCCGCTCGTGACGGCGATTTCGGACGCGCGCCGCCGCATCGCCGACTTGGACGAGCGGATCGACGTGCTCAAGGCGTCGCTTTCGGACCTGCTGTCGCCGCGACGCGCGGCCGTGGCGGGCATCGCCGCGGCGCTGGCCGCCGGGGCGGTGCTGGCCGCCGCGGCCCCGCGGTCGTTTATCCGACGGACTTTCTGAGTCGGAAGGGGTGGCACGCCCTGAGCACGCCGCCCACGCGACCTCCGTCAGCCGCTGGGAAGATATTTGCCAGCGCGATCGCCGTCAAACAACTTGTGCGAAGGGCGTGCCGTCCCGTGGAGCGTGCAAAACGGGTATCGTTGCATCCATCTCGATCGCTGCAGGCCGGATGCCCGCGTACCAGCGCGCGCTAGACCACTCCCACTGATCCTGCCGCTCGACGAGCGCGCGGCGCACTGGATTTGCATGGATGTAGGCAATCATCTCATGAACCGTCGCCACTTCCAGGACGTTGCGATCGTATCCGCCGCCGGGCTGCCAGAATCGCCGACGGGATCGCTTGCCCTCGCGCACGGTGATTCTCTCAATCCATTTGGGCGCATGTTCCGCAAGGAATCGAATGGCCTTGCGCGCCACGGGCTCTTTGATGCTACTCACCATTTTCCCAATGTCGGGTTTCGCATCGTGGGGGCAAATCACGACATGAACGTGTTCGGGCATGATGACATATGCCCACAGATCGAATCGCATTTCGCGTCGCGCCTCGTCCAGTGACTCGACGAACCATTGGCGCGTGCGATTGCTGTTAAGGAACTGGAATCGGCGATAGCATGAAAACGTCAACTCGTGCGCCTCGCCTGGCTCGTGGTAGCGACGACGACGCTTGCGGTAGAAGGTCTTGCCGGAACATGGATTAGCAATCAACATGACGAGCCTCGCGCTGAACGCAGTTGGCGCGCTGATTGTCTCAAGCTAGACGACCCCGTCAAGTCGCGGCGTGAGACCGGCGCTCGCTTGGAGCGCCCCGGCACGCCCTTCGCATTTGCGGTTGAACCACGCTTGGCTTGTTGATGTGACTCGCTGCGCAGGGCGTCGCCCGACTCGGGCGGGCTCAGGGCGTGCCACCCTACGCCGCCTGCTTTGTCGGCTGCCACACCGCGGGCGCGCTTGGCAGCGCAATGCTCGTCAGCAGCCGCCCGTGCCAGTCGAAGAAATCGAGCCGCTCCGTCTCGGATGCGAGCGTCGCCACGAGGCCCGCGGCCCGATAGCACCGCCCAAAGTAGGCCCCGCCGCGAATCAAGATCGTCTCCGACAGGTCGCCCCAATCGATCGCCGCCGGCCCAGCGCCGTCAGCGGTCGCCTCGCCGGCAGCAGCGCCAGCCAGCTCCAGGAAGGTCTTCAAGACCAGGGCGCGGATTTCGTCGGGATGCGGCATGGCGATGACGGCTAGCGCGCTGGTTGCGGAGGCAGAATCCTCCAACAGCATCGACTGCGCCGGCGGCGCCGCTTTGGCCGGAAGCGCACCCCCGTCAAACCTTGCCCACGCGCTCAATCTTCAATTCGCAATCCTCAATTCGCGATCTTCGATCTTCGTTTCCGCCTTGCCCACTTCGTCCGGCAGCGGACCTCTGGGCCGCGTCAACCACCCGCCCCGCCGCGTCCGCTTCTGCGACGCCAGCGCAAAACACGCCTCCAGCCGCCGCTGCGTCTCCGCCAGAAGCTGCTCGTCATTAAGCCCCTCGTACTCCTCCGGCAGGATTGGAAGGCCGTACTCGACCTGCATCGTCTCCGGCCGCGGCAGCACCCTCGTTCGCGGCCAGGCCTGCCAGGCCCCGTCGATGGCCACCGGCACGATCGGCACTCCCGCCCGCCGCGCCAGCATGGCGAACCCCGACCGCAGGGGCGTCACCCGCCCGTCGCGGGTCCGCGTCCCCTCGGGGAACAGCACCACCACCTGCCCGCGCTTCAGCCGCCGCAGCGTTTCCTTGACCGCGGCGACGTCGGCCCCGTCGCGGTCGATCGGGATGCCGTTGAGCGAGCGGATCAGCCAGCGCAGCGGCGCGAAGCCGAACAACTCCCGCCGCGCCAGCATCGTCGGATAGCGGCAGGCGCCGATCCCCACCAGCACCGGATCGAGGTAGCTCTGGTGGTTGGAGACGAGGATGGCCCCGCCGCGCCGCGGGATGTGCCGCCGCCCATCGCACCGCACGCGAAAGAGCACGGCGCAGAGCACGCGGCAGAGGTATTGCAGCGCGTCCCAATACTGGCGGTGCCAGAAGCCCATCCAGCCGTCGGCGTGGGCGGAACTTCTTTTGGCGGCGCGCTCCGGTTTCAATTTCTGCTGCATGCGCTGCTCGACGGTCCAAGTCGCCATGAACTTATTGCATCTTCCCACGGCGCGACATGCCGCGGAAGTCCGTTTTCGCCGCGGCCAGCGTCTGCCGATTCTCGATTACGTGGCGGCCCGGCAAAGAAGCCTACATTACCGCAGCGGGCGCAAGCCGTGGGCGCGGCGGCGGGCGTTGAGTTGGGAAAGCGCCCGCGACTCCAGTGCCAGGAATCGCACAAGCTGGGTCGGCGTGCAGGCAAGGTCGGCGGCTGCGGCGCGAAGGTCGTCGTTGTGGGCGGCCAAGACGTCGAGCGCCTCGGACAGCAGGGCGGGAAAATCGTCGTGCGAGGGGTTGATTGCCACACGGCCTTGCCGCACGCGGCCCTGCCAGAGCGCGCTGGCCGGTGTCCTGCGCTCGCGCGGGCGGCGCACGGCCAGCGCCAGGTTCACGCGCAGCCGAAACGCCGCCTGCGCGAGATTCTCAGCCTGGCTGCGGCGCTCGCTGGCCTCGGCCGAGACGCCCGAGGGCACGTGCAAGAGCACGATCGCCGTCTCCACCTTGTTGCGGTGCTGGCCGCCGGGACCGGTGCGGCGGGTGCGCGTGGTCTGGCACTGCTGGCGGAGTTTTTCCGCGTCGAGGCAGGCGGGATGGACGAAAGCGGCGTCACGTGGGGACATCGAGGCTCTTTCCGTTGCTCTTCGCGTCGAGCGAAAGCAGAAACGGCACGGCCTTCTTGGCCCACTTCTGCGGCGACGGGAAATTGCCGGCGCTTGAGCCGAAGCAGCTCCGCAGCATGTCGGTGTCGATGATGCCGGGATTGAGCGCCACGGCCGCCAGCGGCTTGGGCAGCTCCTGCGAGAGCGCCGCCGTCAGCCCTTCGATCGCGTATTTCGACGCGCAGTAGGGCGCGACCTCCGGCGACGTGCTCCGACCCCAGCCGGAGCTGAAGTTGACGATCACGCCGCGCCCCGCCTTGATCATGGCCGGCAGGAAATGCCGGACCACATGGACGGTCCCCTCGACGTTGACGCGCATCACCTCGGCGAAATCCTGGGCAGGAACTTCCCACAGCACGGCGTTGGCGTTGATGACGGCCGCGTTATTCACGAGCAGGTCCGGTGGGCCGAACTCGGCCAGGACGGCCTTGGCCCAGCGGGCGACCGCCGCGTCGTCGCTCACGTCCACGGCCGAAAAATGGTGCGGCGGGCCGAGCGCCTTTTCGACCTCCGCGACGGCCCGCTTCGACCGGGCGCAGCCGATCACCTGGTGCCCGGCGGCGGCGAATCCGTCGGCCATGACGCGGCCGAGCCCGCGGCTGGCGCCAGTGAGGACGATGCGTCTGATGCTCGGCGCGTCCTTTTGCTTCAACGTTCAATTCTCCGATGGCGGACATTGCACGGCGAGCCGTCCCACCGGCCGCAGCCGGTGGGCTTTGGGGTTATGAGTGATTCGGCTCATTACTTCGACTTTTTCAGGTGCTTGTCGAAGAACTCGGTCGTCTGGTTGAGCGATTGGGTCAACTTCTCGTCGCCCCAGCCATGGCCGGCGCCCTCGACCGTCACCAGCGAGTGGTCGATCTTCGCCCTCTTGCAGCCCTCGACCAGGAGCGTCGCCTGCTCGTAGGGCACAATGTTGTCCTTGTCGCCGTGCAGCGTGAGGATCGGGCCGTCGTCCTTCGAGAGGTACGTGATTGGGCTGCCCTTCTTGGCCGCGTCCATCTTGTCCTCGACCCTGCCGCCCAGGAAATCCGTCAGCAGCGGCTGAATGTTGGGCGGGAAGGGTTTGGTAAGCTCGGTCGGGCCGAACCAGTTGACCACGGCCTGGACCTTGCTCGATTTGTCGGGATGGCCGCCCTCGCCCTCCAGGCCGTCCTCGGAACCCATCACGCCCAGCATCAGCGCCAGGTGTCCGCCGGCCGAGGCACCGGTGGCCCCGATGTGGTCCGGATCGACGAGGTGCTGCTTCGCGTTGGCCCGCAACCAGCGGACGGCGCACTTCACGTCCTCGATCTGGGCGGGGAAAGTATTCTTGGGGCAGAAGCGGTAGGAGACGGTGACGGCCACGTAACCCTTCTTGGCCATTTCCTTGATGGCCGGCCGGTAGACGGAGCGGTTTCCGCCGCGCCAAGCGCCGCCGTGAATCCAGACGACGGCGGGAAAAGGCCCGCCCTCCTTGGGCCGGGCGATGTCGAGCTTCAGCTCCTCTTCGCCGCCTTTGCCGTAGGTGACGTTCTCGTCGTAGAAGATGTCGCCCTGCGCCTGTGCGACCTGGACCTTTGCGGCCTGCGCCTGGGCTTTCGCGGCTTGCGCCTTGGCGGCCTCCGCGGCTGCCTGGGCCTTGGCGGCCTGCGCCTGCGCTTGTGCGGACCGGTCCTGCCCGACGGTCGTGGCCGCGGGCAGGAAGGTCAGCCAGCAGAGTGCCAAAAACAGAGTGCCAAGGCGCCGTGGTGCCTGCGTGCTCATGGTCGTCACCAACCTCACAAGCGGAATCGTTTGACGAATGCGTAGTACCGCGGGGCCATTATAGGCAGCACTCGCTGCCGCGCGCAGCTTCCCAGCCGATGGATTTTGGCCGAGGGGATTGAGATAATAGGCGGCGGAGGCCCAAGCGCGACCGCGCCGCCTGAAGGCGGGACTCCAACGAATCGGCCGCGCCGGCAGCAGCGATTGCCTTCGAGGGAACGCATGGCCACGATTTGCACAGAGCGGGCCCGCGCGGCGCGGAAAGTCGCCGGCACCCGGCTCGACGTCTTCGTCTTCGATTCGCACCGCGAGCTCAACCGCCGCGCGGCCCAGGCCGTCGCCGATACCATCCGCCAGCGGAACTCCTTCGGCCAGAACGCCGTCCTCGGCCTGCCGACGGGCAGCACTCCCATGGGCGTCTACCGCGAGCTGGTCCGCATGCACAAGGAGGAGGGGCTCGATTTCTCCGGCGTGGTCACGTTCAACCTCGACGAGTACCTGGGCGTCGCGCACGATCAGCTTCAAAGCTACCACTACTTCATGACGGAGGTCTTCTTCCGGCACGTCAACATGCCGCAAAAGAACAGCCACATTCCCGACGGCACCATCCCGCCCGACGAGGCCGACGACTACTGCCGCTGGTACGAGTCGCAGATCGAACGCGCCGGCGGGATCGACCTGATGCTATTGGGCATCGGCCGCGACGGGCACATCGGCTTCAACGAGCCCTTCAGCCCCAAGAACGGCCGCACGCAGCTTGTGACGCTCGATCCGGTCACGCGCCGCGACGCCGCGGCCGACTTTTTCGGCGACGAGAACGTGCCCACGCACGCCGTCACGATGGGCATCGGCACGATCATGGAGGCGCGGAAGGTCATCCTGTTGGCGATGGGCGAGCACAAGGCGGGCATCGTCCGCGAAGCCGCCGAAAACCCGATCAGCGACCGCGTGCCCGGCAGCTACCTGCAGGACCACGAAGACGCCGCCTTCCTGATCGACTCGGCCGCGGCGGCCCAGCTCACGGCCGTCGCCACCCCCTGGGAATTGGGAAAGGTCGAGTGGGACGCCGACCTCACCAAGCGCGCCGTGCTCTGGCTCAGCCAGAAGACCAAAAAGGCGCTCCTCAAGCTGACCGACGTCGATTTCCGCGAGTACGGCCTGCACCAGCTTTTGCGGGAGAAGGGGCCGGCCGCCACGCTCTGCCATCGCGTCTTCCAGTGGATGCAAAAGACGATCGAGTACCATCCCGGCGGCAAGGGGCGCAAGCGCATCCTCGTCTTCAGCCCGCATCCCGACGACGACGTGATCAGCATGGGCGGGACGCTCGTGCGGCTCGTGGAGGACAAGAATGAAGTCCACGTGGCGTACATGACGAGCGGGAACATCGCCGTCTTCGACCACGACGCGCAGCGCATGGCCGACCTCGTGGCCGAGTACAACCGCAGGTTCGAGATCGACGACGCCAAGTCGCTTAAGGTCGAGGACCGGGTGATGAAGGCCCTGGCCAAGAAGCGCCTGGGCGAGTGCGACGACGACTTCGTGCTCGAGATCAAGGGCCTGATCCGGCAGAGCGAGGCCAAGGCGGGGGCGAAGGTCTGCGGCGTTTGCGAGGAGCAGCTTCACTTCCTGAACCTGCCCTTTTATTGCACGGGCAAGGTCTTGAAAAACCCGCCCGGACTTAAGGACGTGAAAATCACCCGCGACGTGATCGAGCAGCTTGCCCCCAAGCAGATTTACCTGGCGGGCGACCTTTCCGACCCGCACGGCACGCACCGCGTCTGCGCCGACGTGATTTTCACGGCGCTGGCTGAGATCGAACGGGCCGGCGGGACGGTGCCCGAGGTGCTGATGTATCGCGGGGCGTGGGAGGAATGGCCGCCGCACCAGATCGAGATCGCGGTGCCCCTCAGCCCTTGCGACCTGGAGCGGAAGAAAAACGCGATCTTCCGCCACGAATCGCAGAAGGACACGGCCCCCTTCCCCGGCTCCGACAGCCGCGAGTTCTGGCAGCGGGCCGTGGAGCGGAACAAGCACACGGCCGAGCTGTACAACAATCTGGGCCTGCCGGAGTATTTTGCGATGGAGGCCTTCGTGCGGTGGGACGGGGTGCCGATTTGAGGCAGTGGTTAGTGGCTGGTGGTTAGTGGCTGGTGCCAACACCGAAGGAGTACGCCAATGTACGACTCTTGCCGATTGCATTGGTCTCGCTGGCGATAGTGCAACAATTCTTCTGTAAAGACCCTTCTTGGT
>JACOUI010000206.1 GCA_016177915.1 Planctomycetia bacterium | reverse complement strand
GTCAACACGCGCGACCTGCACTCTCGCGGCCAGCAACATCAGGAAGGGCGGCGCGACAAACTGATCACCAACGTCATTATCGAAGCGCCTCGGCGCAGCCCGCTGAGCGTTGGATCGTCAGAGCTTGACCAGGATGCCCTCAACGCCTTGGCGGAAACCACGGTTCCGGCCCCACGGGAAACGGCAGGCGGGCCGCCTGTCCCACGAGAAGTGGCAGGCGGGCCGCCCGCCTTACGGCTTCTTCGACACGGAGATCGCTGCCGCGCCGGCCGCAGGGCCTTCCTTGCTCTCCAGGAGCAGCCGCACGTGGCACGCGCCCGATAGATCGGGCGGGATCTTGAGCTTCGCCGAAATCCGCCCGCCCGCCGACGCGGCCCTCACGCTCGTCACGACGGGATCGTTGGCCCGGCGATAGACGTCGCCATAGGTCACCAGCGCGTCGTCCTCAGCCGAAAACTCGCGCCGCAGGTGGTTGAACCGCAGCCGGTCGCGCCGCACGGCCAACTCGACCAGGCACTCGCCCGCGAGCGAGCACTTCCCCAAGACCTCGATCTCGCTTCCCGCCTCGGCCGACGAGGGCGCCGAAACCTCGATCGGCGAGGGCAGCCCCAGCCGCAGCAGCGGATCGCCGATCAAGTGGATCAGGTGGACGTGCTCCAGCCGCTCCGCCGGCAAATCGTCGTGAATGTTGAGTGCGCCGGCCAGGAAATCGAGCGTCTTGCTCTGGGCGTCGTCGCGCTTGGCCAGGACCAGCTCGCGCTTGGCGTGGAGAAACACTTCGCCCAGCGTCGGCAGTCGCTTTTCGAACGCGGCGCTGATCATTCCCTGGGCCATCGTGCCCAGGCCATAGGGCATCGTGACCCGCGACCCGCCGACGACGGCCACCGGCCCGCCGACGTGTCGCAACATGTCTTCCGCCAGGCAGTCGTCGCTGCCGTCGAAATGGGCCGTCGAGCAAGCCAACATGACGGCGACGGGCGCCCCGTTGGCGCATTTCAGCCGCCCGACGTCGCCGGCGTCGAGAATCGGGTGGAAGCTGCCGTCGGGCGTGCGCACCCAGTCGAGGCCGCGCGGCGAGCCGTGCCCGATGTACACGAATAGCAGTCCGCCTTCGTTCAGCCGGTCGAGCGTGGCGTCGCGGAACTCGCGCGGGTCGGGGCAGTAGGGGCTGCGCCAACTCGCGTAGGTCATCGTGGTGGCGAACTCCGCCGGGATGCCGTCGGTGATGAATTTTCGCGCGCACGACTCCAGGGCCGCGTCGGCGATCTGCCCGAAGCCGCCGACGCCCGCCACGATCTGCACGCGGCGGCACCAGGGCCCGCACGAACTTGCGCCTTTCGCCTCGTGGGCCAGGATTTTCTGCACGATGAGCGACAATTCCTGGGCGCTGTCGGCGGTGAGGCGGCCGACGGCCAATTCGGGAACATGGTCGCCGTCCAGGTCCCCATAAGCGTTGTCGCTGGCGATGTCCTTTTCGCCGCCGATGAGGACGTTCACCTTCGACGGCAGGTGGAACGTCGGCACGCGCAGCTCGCTTCGCTCCGAGTCGCCCCCCAAAGCCACGTCGCCGGGCACGTCGCCCACGAGCACGGCGAACTTCAGCTTGTGCTCCTTCGAGGCGGCCACGATCCGCGCGCGAACGGCGTCGGCCGTGCCCGTGTTGTCGACGAACACGAACGAATGTCCCTGGGCTTCGCGGTGCGCGAGCCAGGGCCTGAGGGCTGCGCGAAACGGCTCGGGACAGACGACGACCGTGTCGGCCGCGTGGAGCCACGAAGCGCCGGAGATCAAAACGACGAGAATCGAAGCGGCGAGTTGAAAGCCCAGCGTTATCCCGCGTGGCATGATCGAGTCTCTCCCTCGCCCATCGTCGCGTGTGTGACTTCCTTGACAACACAGTTATTTCGGCGGCGCGGGCTTCTTGCTGGGCTTCTCCGGCAGCTCGGCCAGGCGCTTGGCGATCTGCGGCTTGAGCGCGGCGTCGGCCTTGCGCGAGGCGAGCGTGAAGAAGACGCGGGCGTCGGAAATGTTGCCGGCGGCCAAGGCCTCGTCTCCCCGCTCGACGAGCGCCAGCACCTCGGCGTCCTCGTTTTGCTTTTCGGCTTCCTTCTGGCGGCGGATTTCGGCCACGCTCCGCAGCGCCCCGGCGTTTTCATCCTGGCGCGCGGCGGCAAGCTGTTTTGCCAAGGGATGGTCCGGCTCTTCCGGCGGGCGGACGACGACGACGACCTCCTCCGGCTCGCCGCGCCGCGAAGCCGTGCTAAGCTCGCGCTCCATCGCGTCGAAGTCGTGAACGTAGGCCCGCACGTACATGCCCGCCGTGCTCCGCTCGCTGCCGGCGGTCCGCGCGCCGGGAAGGAAGGGCGTGCGGAACTTGGTGTAGCCGTCCGACGCCCGGCGGATCCCGCCCATGTGCATCCCGCCGCCGTCGGGCACCATCACGGTTGTGCTGACGGTGAAGAACGAAAAGGTCGGAAGCTGGACCGTGGTGGCCCCGCGCGGTTGCTGCTGCGCCGAAAGCGATGCGGACGCCAGCACCGCCAGCACCGTCGCCCCGATCTGCTTGATCGCGTACATGACCGGCAGCTCCTCATTCCGCTCTGGCCGGCGGCGATGGCCACGAGCGCCACGCCGTGCCCTCGACCGACGACTGGGATTGTACCAAATTCGGCCGCCCGACGCCGCCAGATTATGCTCTTTCGTAGTAGGCACACTCCGTGTGCCGTCTCCCCTTGGCGTTAGAGCGCGCCTGCGACGCTAGCGGAGGGAAACCGCGGCGACGGCACACGGACTTCGGGCGCCGCCCTTTCCCATTCCGGCCGCATTCTGTAGTGTTCCGGCGGGGCCGGTTTCGCCGGTGCAGGACGATGGAGTACGACATTGCGCGGCCGTCGCGGACCTGCGCCGCCTCGGGACGCGAGCTTTCGCCGGGGAGCGTGGTGTTCTCGGCGCTCGCGGCCGACGGGCCGGCTCTGCGCCGGCTCGACTACGCCGCGGAGTGCTGGCACGGCCCGCCGGCGGGAACGCTCGCCTGGTGGAAAACGCGGCTGCCGCTGCCCGGCGAACAGGGACCGAAGCTCGCGCCCGGCGAGATCCTGCTGTCGGTGTTCCGGCAACTGGAATCGCAGCCCCAGCGGCGCGAGCTGCGTTACGTGCTGGCGCTCCTGCTCGTGCGGCGCCGCGTATTGAAGCTGGAATCCACGACCAGGGAAGCCGACGGCGCGGAGACGCTGGAGCTTTTTTCGCCGGCCGAGAGGCGGACGTGCCGGGTCGCCGTGCCGCCCGTTTCGCCGGAACGACGCCAGCAAATCCAAGAGGAGCTGTGCCGACTTGTGTTTCCGGAAGAGGCGCCGACCGAGACCCCAAAATAAGACGTAGCCGCGTCGGCCGACGCAAAGGGGAACTTCATGCGACGGATCGCCATGATCGTGCTGACCGCGTGCCTGGCCGCGGGCGGCGGCTGCCATTTCTTCCAGCCCTTCTGGAATCCCCGTCCGGCGACGTTTGAGACGACGCCGCGCCTGGAGCAGGTCCTCGACAACGTGAACCAGAACTCGGCCAAAGTGCAAAGTCTGGCGGCGTCGCGCGCCTCGATCAGCTCGAGCATGTCGCCCGTCAGCGCTTCGGCCGATATCTCTCTTGAGCGGCCGCGCAGCTTCCGCCTCCAGGCCGGCACCTCGCTCACCGGCACGCAGTTCGACTTGGGCAGCAACGACCGCGAGATCTGGGTTTGGATGGGCGGCATGGCCACGGGCGACGTGCCGACGCTCCTTTACTGCTCGCAGGCACAATTTCCGGCGAGCGACCTGCGCCGCATCGTGCCGGTCGACACGGCCTGGCTCGTCGATGCCTTCGGCCTGCCGACGTTCTCGCCGGCCGACCGGCATTCCGGACCCGTTCCCAACGGCAAGGGCCGCCTCGAAGTCCGCTCGCTCCAGGAGACGCCCAGCGGCTCGTTTACGCGCCTGACGATCGTCGACGAGCGCTACGGCGACGTTTTGGAGCAGCACGTGTACGATGCGCGCGGCCAGCTCCTGGCCAGCGCGCTGACGAGCAATCACGATCAGGACGCCGCCACCGGCGCCTGGCTTCCCAGGAAGATCGAAATCCGCTTCCCGACGTTGCAATCAACGCTCGAGTTGGAAGTGACGCGCTGGCAGATCAATACCCTGGGCCCAGAGCAGGCAAGCCTGTTTGAGCGGCCGGCGTATCCGGGAACACGGGCGGTCGACGTCGGCGGAGCGCCGACGTATCGCCAGGTCGCGCCGCAAACGACGTTGCCCCAGCAGCCCTATCCGCGGCCGTCGGGCACGGCGCCGTTGCGCGGCGCTGCGGACGTGCGGTCTGGCGCTCGCGGCTGGCTGCCGCGACGGTGAGTCATGACCGACCTGGGCGGGCCAACCCGATTCGGGACGGACTGAAGTCCGTCCTACGTTACGGCAGCTTTTCCGGCGGCTGGAGCTTGGAGAGCGGCACGCGCTGCTGCAAGACGACCGCCCCCTTCTCGTCGCACACCTGGAGCCGCACGAGCGGGTCTTCCTGTTTCCAGTCGATCGTGATCTGCCCGAAGTTTGCCTCGCGGTAAATCGTTCCCACCCGGTTGCGGCCGATTTCGTTGGTGAACTTGCTGGGCGCGTTGAGCGAGCTGGAGGTGACGTCGAAGAGCGGATAGCCGACGCCCCCTTCGGCCCGGGCGATTTCGGCATGGTGCCGGTCGCCGCTGATGAAGACGACGCCCGTGGCCGCCGCGGCGTGAACAGCGCGGAAGAGCCGGTCCCGCTCCAGCGGAAAGTTGCCCCACTTCTCCCAGTAGTGCTCGTTCGCCGCGACCTGGATGCTGCTGACGATGATCCGCAGCCGAGCGGGCGTCTTGAGCTGCTGCTCCAGCCAGGCCCATTGCTCCTTGCCCAGCACGGTCGCCTGCGGGTCGGTGTTGGGCGCG
>JACOUI010000205.1 GCA_016177915.1 Planctomycetia bacterium | reverse complement strand
CTAGCCCTCCCCCGCAGAGGGGGGAGGGGAGTTCGCGGGCCAAGTCCGAAATCCTCGCCGAACTCAAATCCTGGCTGAAAAACCTCGATTCCTCCGACCCGGAAGTTGGACATCACAAGCTCGAAGCCCTGTGGGTCTATCAAACTCTCGACGAGGTCGAGCCGGACCTTCTCGCCGAGCTTCTGCAAAACCCCGATGGCCGCATCCGGGCCGCCGCCACGCGCGTGCTCGCCCTCTGGCACGACCGCCTGCCGCGGCACATGGAATCGCTCGAACGGCTCGTCATAGACGAACACCCCCGCGTGCGCATCGAGTCCGTGACGGCCCTCGCCCGCCTGTCCACACCCAAGGCGGCCGTCGTGGCGATGCGGGCGCTCGATCGGCCCGTTGATCGATTCCTGGACCACGCCCTCTGGCAAACCGCCCGCGACCTGGAGCCGCAGTGGATGCCGGTGGTGCGATCGGGCGACTTGGATTTCGACGGCCGTGTGCGGCATCTGACGTTTGCGCTCGAGGCGGTCGGCTCGCCGCAGGTCGTCGAGCCGTTGGCCAAAATGTTCAAGGAGGGAAAAATCCCGCCCGAGCGGCAAGACGGCGTCCTGTCGCTGATTGCCGCGCTCGGCGGCCCGCAGGAATTGTCGCTCGTCTACAAGCTTGCCCTGGACGAGAAAACCGCCGCCCCGACCCGCGCCCGGCTCCTCGAGGCCCTCGGCCAGGCGGCCCGGCAGCGAAAAGTCCGCCCGGCCGGCGACCTGTCGGCCGTGGCGAGCGTGCTTACCGACAAGGACGAATCGCTGCGAATCGCCGCGGCGCGGACGGGCGGCGCCTGGCAGGTTGAATCGCTCCGCCAGCCGCTCGTCGAAATCGCCACGTCGGCGGACGTCGCCCCGCCGCTCCGCCGGGCGGCGCTGGAAGGTCTGGCCGGCCTGGGCGGTTCCACTGCGATCGACACGTGCCGCAAGCTGTGCGAAAAGTCCCGCCCGTTGGCCGTGCGTCTCCTGGCGGCAGAAGTGCTCGGCCAGATCGACGCCGCGGCCGCCGCGCCCCTGGCCGTCGATGTCCTCTCCGCTGCTGACGGAAGCGCCGACGTCGCGCAGCTCTATCTGTCGTTCCTCGGCCGCAAGAACGGACCCGTCGCACTCGCTGGCTCCCTCAAGGACAAAAAACTCCCCGCCGACGTGGCCAAGATCGGCCTCCGCGTCGCGCAGAGCACCGGCCAGCCGCAGCCGGAGCTGGTCGCCGCGCTCACGTCCGCCGGCGGAATCACGGCCGGCCCCAGGATTCTGCCGCCCGCCGAGATTGCGGTCCTCGTCGCCGAAGTCCAAAAGTCCGGCGACCCGGAGCGCGGCGAGGCGATTTATCGCCGCAAGGACCTGGGCTGCCTCAAGTGCCACGCCATCTCCGGGGCCGGCGGCCGCGTCGGGCCGGACCTGGTCAGCATCGGCGCCAGCGCCCAGGTCGATTACCTCGTCGAGTCGATCCTCGACCCCAACAAGGCCGTCAAGGAAAACTACCACTCGGTCGTCGTGCTCACCGGCGGCGGGCAGGTTGTGACCGGCGTCAAGGTCCGCCAGAGCGAAAAGGACCTGCTGCTGCGCGACGCCGAGGACCGCGAAATCGCCGTCCCGCTTTCGGACATCGAGCAGCAGTCGCCCGGCCAGTCGCTCATGCCGGCCAACCTGGCCGACGCCCTCACGCGGGCGGAGCTGGTCGACCTCGTGCGGTTCCTTTCGGAGCTGGGAAAAATCGGGCCCTATGCCGTGAACAAGGCCCGGCTCGTTCGCCAATGGGAGGCCTTGCAGCCGACGCCCGAATCGATTCACGTCCTCAACCGCACGAGCTTCCGCACGGCCGCGACCGGCGACCCTGCGCTCCAATGGGGAAATGCCTACACGAAAGTCTCCGGCGACTTGCCGCTTTCGGACCTGCCGGTCCTGAAAGTCGGTCATCAGCTTGGCGACACGGCCTTTGTGCGCTTCGCGCTCGACGTCTCGACGGCCGGCAAGGTGCGTCTAAGGTTCGACTCAGCCTCGGCCCTCACTCTCTGGGTTGACGGCGATCCGCGCGAAGCCGCCGCGAAGATCGATCTGGACCTTTCCCGGGGCCCGCACGTGGTGACGCTGGCGATTTCGCTCGCGGACCGCCGGGAACCCCTGCGCTGCGAACTGGACGACGTCCCTGGCTCGTCGGCCCAGGCGCAGGTCGCACCCGCGAAGTAGACTCGAAGAGGTCTGGCCGAGGTCGGTGCTCCGCCCCCGGCAGCTTTCGTTTGCAGGCGGGACTCCAAGAAAACAAACTGCCCGGGGAGGTTGATTTCCCCGGGCAGTCGAATTCACTTGCTGAGTAAGACACCCTCAGGGCTAGTTCGCGCTGGTGCGAACGACCCGGCCGTACCGATAGGTCGAGGCCGAGGTGTCGGTCGACATCGGCGGCGGCGGGGGCGGCGGGGCATCCGGGCCACCGGCAGCGGGCGTCGGAGCGCCGCCACCGGAGTGGCCGCAACCACAGGCCGACTCGCAACCGCAGCAGCCGCCGCACTTGTGGCGGTGGCCGAACAGACCGTCGAGCAGACCGCCGCGGCACTTCTTCTTGCAACCGCAGCCGTGGTCGTGTCCGCAGCCGCAAGCCTGCTCGCAACCGCAACCATGGTCATGGCCGCAACCGCGGCCGTGGTCGTGGCCGCAGCCGCAGGCCTGTTCGCAGCATTCCTGCTCGCAGCAGTCCTGGCAGCACTTGTGGCAGCTAAACAGACCGTCGAGCAGTCCGCGGCGGCACTTCTTCTTGCAGCCGCAGCCGTCGTCGCAGCAGGGCTTTTCGCAGCAAGCGGGCTCGCAGGCGCAGCCGTGGTCGTGGCCGTTGCCACAGGGCTGTTCGCAGCAAGCCTGCTCGCAGCAGGCCTTCTCGCAACACGACGGCTGGCAGCAGCAGCCGCCGCTGGAGCCGAGCATACGGTCGAGCAGGTCGAAGCCGAAGCTCTGGCTGCACATGGCGACGCTGAGCACCAGCGATCCTAGAAGCAGCTTCCATTTCATGGGCCGACATCTCCTTTCCGTGGAACTGGGGGTTGGATGCATCCGAACGGGGACGAACAGCGAAGGCCAGTCGCGCAAAATGCTGTTTGGACTCGCCGTGGCACCCGCGTCCCTTTCGTTCTGTTTCGGGCGAGGACCCGTATACGAGGATTCGGACCAGGCAATGCCGTGTACGCCACGGGCTCGCCTGCGAAAAGGTTCCGAAGGCGTGGCTCCGATCCTTCTCGGATCGACGAACCGGCCCTGAGAGCGTGCTGACCCGTCGTCCGACACCTTCCGTATCGGCAGCGCCTGCAAGACCCCTTGAGGGTGCAGAAGTAATTTTCGCTGCAAGGTTTACGTCTCGCATTGCGCAAAGAATTCGCGCTGGGCAAGGGAGCGAAACCTTGCCGGATATGCCGTGGTCAGGCGCTACGGAGACGACGGAAGAGTTTGCCACATCGCGCGCGAAGCGACGACAGCAGGGCGCGAGGCTGGTATGCTGGTGGGACTGGCGTGAGTTTGCGGGCGGTCCGTCCCATGAACGGGCGGCGTCGAAAAGCGCGGAGGTTGACGTGACGGCCGTGATGAAGCGCTATGAAGTCGTGAATTTCGACGACGTTCTGCCGGCGACCTGCCCCTGCGGCCAGACGCGTCGCGCCTTTACCGGCGTCGAGGACTTTCCCGCCACGATCCACCGCGTCGAGATTTCGAAGGACGCGCAGACGCACTATCACAAGAGGCTGACGGAGACGTACTACGTCTTGGAGTGCGGCCCCGGGGCGGCCATCGAGCTGGACGGCCAGCGCGTGCCGGTGCGGGCGGGGAGCTGCGTCATGATCCGGCCCGGCGTGCGGCACCGGGCGATCGGAACGATGACGATCCTGAACATCGTCGTGCCGAAGTTCGACGCGGAGGATGAGTGGTTCGATTAGCCAACTGGGAATCGTGGCACGTGATGGTCGTCTGCGACATCGACGCGCCACGAACACGTCGAACTTGTGCGCTTGTCACGGGTACGAGCAGAGGGCAGCCGAGCCGCCTACCCTACGGACGGGCAAACCTTGCCGGCCGCGGCGCGATGATCTAGGATAGTGCACAGAATTTCCCGCCCGCCCGACGGTGCTTCCGGGCTGCCGCCGGGCGACTGTCCATCCCTCCATCCGGCAGGTCGATCATGACGAAGCCGCTGCTTCCTCGCGGGTTTGCGACGATTTGCGTGGCGTTCCTCAGCGTCCTGCTCTTCGCGGGCCCGGCCGCGGCCGACGAATTCGACTGGCCCAACTGGCGCGGCCCGAACCAGAATTGCACTTCGTCAGAAGTCGGCCTGGTCGACTCGTGGGACCCCGACACCGGCGAGAACCTGCTCTGGAAACGCGACGACCTGGCGACGCGCTCGACGCCGATCGTGATGGCCGGCAAGCTCTACGTCCAGGCGCGCTACAAGCCCGGCACGCCCCAGGAGGGCGAGCGCGTCATCTGCGTCAGCGGCGAGACCGGCGAGACCATCTGGGAATCCCCGTTTAACGTCTATCTCTCCGACGTGCCCGACACGCGCGTCGCCTGGTCCAGCGTCTGCGGCGACCCCGAAACCGGCAACATCTACGCGCTCGGCGTGTGCGGGTTGTTCCAGTGCTTCGACGGGCAGACCGGCAAGGTGCTCTGGTCGCGCTCGCTGCACGAGGAGTTCGGCCTGGTGAGCACGTACGGCGGCCGCACGCACACGCCCGCGGTGTTCGAAGACATGGTGCTGGTCAGCGCGGTGGTGACGAGCTTCGGCGACCTGGCGCGGCCGGCCCATCGCATCTTCGCCATGGACAAGCGGACCGGCGAGCTGCGCTGGCTCAATGGCACAAACTTGAACCCGCCCGACACGACCTACAGCAACCCTGTGTTCGCGAAGCTCGCCGGCCTCGACGCGATGACCTTCGGCTCCAGCGACGGGGCGGTGTGGGCGTTCCAGCCGCGGACGGGAAAGCCGCTGTGGAATTATCCGTTTACGAAGCGCGGGATCAATTCGTCGGTGACGGTCGATAGCGGGACGGTGTATGCCACGCACGCGCACGAAAACGTCACCGACCCGACGACGATGGGCGCGGTCGCGGCCCTCGATGAAGCCGGCAAGGAAAAATGGCGGTTCATGGGCCTGATGTCGGAGCGCACCTCGCCGCTCATCGCCGACGGAAAACTCTACGTGCTCGACGACGGCGGCGGCCTGTGGGTCATCGACCCGGCGACGGGCAAGCAGATCAAGGGCAACGGCCGGCGCGCCAACATCAAGCTCGACAAGCTCGCCTGGGGCAACATGCTCTACGCCGACGGAAAAATCTACGTCTGCACGACCAGCGGCCGCTGGTTCATCCTGAAGCCCGACGCATCGGCCCAGGGCGTCAAGAAAGTCCACGAGCTGCGGCTGCCGGAAACCGAGTGCACGGCGTCGCTCGTCGTCTCGCGAGGGCGGATTTACCTGGCGACGGGCAATGCCATGTACTGCATCGGCAAGAAGGACCACAAGCCGGCCCTTTCGGGTACGGCGGCGGCCGGCGCTCCGGCGGCGACCGTCAAGGACGACAAGGCGGCGCAGGTGCAGGTCGTGCCCTACATGGCCCTCGTGGCCCCCGGCAAATCGCAAAAGCTCGCCGTGCGGCTCTACAACGCCCAGGGCGAGTTGCTCAATCCTAACGCGACCGACCAGGCCCAGTTCACCGTCGAAGGCGGCGGAACGATCGAAGGCGGAGTGTTCACGGCCGCGGCCGACGCAAAACACTACGCGGTGACGGTGAAGGCGAAGGCCGGCGACGTGACGGGCGAGTCGCGGCTGCGCATCGTGCCTCCCCTGTCGTGGAAATGGGACTTTGAGGACGAAGTGATTCCCGCCACCTGGGTGGGGATGCGGAACCGGCACATCATCGTCGACGGCGAATTGCTCACGGCGCTCGAGAAGGAATGGCCCACGCGGCAGCTTTACGTCTATCTGACGGCCTACTTCACGCAGAGCCAGGGCAAGCCGGTCACAATCGGCGGGGCCGCCCCCAATCCCCCCTGGGCCGCGATGCTCAAGTATTTCGACCTGGGTAGCAGCGTGCGGACGCTGGCCGACGCGAAGAAGAAATTCGAGCCGGGCTTGAAGCGCCTCCAGGAGGAAGGCGTGCTGCAATCGTTTGCCTTCGCCGGCGACGATGCCAAGCCCCAGCTTGCCGTCGTCCGCGGGCCGCGAAAGCTCGAAGGGCGCGGCGCGATGCTCAAGCTCGACCGGATTCCCACGCCGCGCGGCTTCACGCAGCTCGGCGCCAAGAGCCGCGGCTGGCTGGGTTCGGTCGACCTCCACGACTACACGATCCAGGCCGACTTCCAGCCGGTTCCCGTCGACGGCAAGCTGCCCGATTTCGGCGTCATCGCGCAGCGGTATTCGCTGAGCGTCCTGCCGGCGAACAAAAAGTTGCGGATCACGGCCTGGGACGCCCAGCCGCGGATCGAAAGCGCCATGAGTTTCACCGTCGAACCGGGCGCCTGGTACTCGATGAAACTGACGGCCGCCAACGAAGGCGACAAGGCCGTGCTCCGCGGGAAAATGTGGAAACGCGGCCAGAGCGAGCCCAAAGAGTGGATGCTCACGCTGACCGACACGGTGCCCAACCGCGTCGGTGCGCCGGGGTTCGTGGGGAACACGAACGTCGGGCAGTTTGCGATCGACAACGTGTCGGTGACGCCCAATAAGGCGGCGTCGGAATGAGCTGATCCTGAACGGACCTGACGGCGGCGGCGCGGAGCGCTTGCGGCCGAGCCCCAGAGAACGATCCCCGAAGAATCGGAGTCGGAGATGAAGATGCCGTTTCGCGTGCCGGCTGCGGCCCTGTGCGTCCTGTTCGTTTCGAGCGCGACGTCCTGCATGTACCAGCAGAAAGTCGGCGGCGGCGTGACCGTGACCGCCGCGGCCAAACCGACCCCCGCGGAAGACGGCGCGGCAGCCGAGCCCGCGGAAGCGGCGCCCCCTTCCGCCGCGGAGCAGGGACTCGTCGGCCAGGGCGACTGGAACCAGTGGGCCGGCTCGCCGGGGCGCAACAACGCGCCCGACGTCAAAAACATCCCCCACGATTTTGACATCGACACCGGCAAGCACATCAAGTGGGTCGCCAAGCTCGGATCGCAGACCTACGGCAACGCGGTCATCGCCAACGGGCAGATTTACGTCGGCACGAACAATGGCGCCGGCTGGCTCAAGCGCTATCCGCCGGACGTCGACCTGGGCTGCTTGCTCTGCTTCCGCGAGTCCGACGGGCAGTTCCTTTGGCAGCATTCCAGCGAGAAGCTGGCCACCGGCCGCGTTCACGACTGGCCGTACCAGGGGATCTGTGCCGCGTCGCTTGTTGAGGGCGAACGGCTGTGGTTCGTCACCAGCCGCGGCGAGGTGCGGTGCCTCGACACCAAGGGCTTTCACGACGACGAAAACGACGGTCCCTACAAGGATGAAGCCGTCGAGGCCAAGGACGAGGCCGACGTCGTGTGGGTGCTCGACATGATGTCGGAGCTGGGCATCTCGCAGCACAACATGTGCAGTTGCTCCGTCACCTGCTGGGGGGACGTCCTGTTTGTCATCACCGGCAACGGCGTGGACGACGCCCACATCGTCATCCCCGCCCCCGAGGCGCCGAGCTTCGTCGCCATCGACAAAAACACCGGCAAAGTGCTGTGGTCCGACAATTCGCCAGGGCTGAACATCGTCCACGGGCAGTGGTCGTCGCCGGCCGTGGGGATTCTAGGCGGCGTGCCGCAAGTCATCTTTGGCGGCGGCGACGGCTGGATCTATAGCTTCAATGGCAGCGCGTCGAGCGTCAAAGACGGCAAACCGGAATTGCTGTGGAAGTTTGACTGCAATCCCAAAGAATCGAAGTACGTGCTGGGCGGACGTGCCGATCGCAACCACAT
>JACOUI010000204.1 GCA_016177915.1 Planctomycetia bacterium | reverse complement strand
GGGGCGGGGGCGGGGGCGGGGGCGGGGGCGGTGGTGGTCTGGACGAAATGCGATTTACCGCGGCACGTGGACTATCGCAGCGCGTGGCCGGCGGCGGGGATTGCCGTCAGCAGCGTGCGCGGCGACGGCATCAACGAGTTGCGAGAAGTCGCGTCGCGGCGGGCGGCCGAGCATCGCCGTCGCGGGGCGGGCGCGGTGGCGGCCACGGCGGTGCGCTGCCGGGAGAGTTTGCGGATGGCCGGTGAGTCGCTCGGCCGGGCGCGGCAGCTTGTGGCTTCTGGCGGCGACGAGCTGATCGCGGCCGAAGTGCGGTTGGCGCTCACGGAGATCGGCAAGGTCGTGGGGGCCGTGTACACCGACGACGTGCTGGACCGGGTTTTCAGCCGGTTTTGCATCGGCAAGTGAGTTGCACGGTCCGCGTTTGACGGGCAAACGCCGCCATTCACTTGATCAGAATGGAGTCGATGAAATCTTGCGTAATCCGCGTGCGTTCATCGCATTCGCGCACAAGATCGCGGTGTGGGTTTTGCCCGTGAAACAGGTGAATCACAACGCCTTCCTGCTTCGCAGCTATGATCGCGGGCAAAAAGTCGCTGTCGCCGGCGAGTACGGCCGCATCAGTCACCTGATGTTTTGCGGCCAGGAGGGCGAGATCAACGCCCATCAAAATGTCGACCCGCTTTTGTTCAAAAATCGGCTTCCCGTTGTCCTTGTAACCCCGGAACTCCAGCCGACCCAGTCGAACCTGGAATCGAGGAAGCCTGTCGAGTGCGGCGTGAAAACCCTGTCTCTTGCCAAAGCGAATCCGTTCATCATCGGTCGGGCTTGGCGACTGATACGGCAGGCAATCATAGAAGTACGTCCGCAGTACCTCCTTTCCCCCGCTCATCTTCTCCGCGAGCTTGCCGAAATCGATTTGCGCTTCGCGAAACTCATCGCGGAGCATGAACTGGAAGTAGGCGCCATCAATGAAGTTTGCTATCCGACCCATTTTCGCAACCTCCAGTGAGAAGGTACTTTGTGACAAGCGAGCACGAAAAAATGGGCTCCCACCAATGCCGGGAGCCCATTTGACGGTTCAAAGGATAACACCTGACATCCTCGAAAGAACGCCAGGGAGTATTGACACTCAAATTATCGGCCGTCGCCGCAAGAAGTCAATGGAGATTCTTCGCGACTTTTTGGATCCTCGGTCAAGAGTCACGGCCAGCAAATGGTCCGACACAGCGGGTCCACCTGACGTCCCGATGCTATCGTGTCTCGTTTGGTTCTCCGGAATGTCCCGCCCGAGTCACTACAAGGCTTGCGGGCACCCTGCTGAACGTCGATGCTATCGAGAACGAGACGAAAAGCGCAGAATTCGGAGTGCGGAGTTGGCAGAAGGTGGCGGCATGTCCCACTTGTCCGACGACGAAGAATTCCGGCACCTGGAGGCCTATTTGAGCGGCCTGCACCAGGGCCAGCCGCCGGACGTCGAGCCGCTCCTCAGTAAATACCCGCAGCTTCGGTCGGCGGTCGATTGCCTCAAGGCGCTCGATGAATTCGCGCCTTCGCGAGCGCCGGCGGACGGTCCCGGAGAACAGACGGGCCAGTGGCGGCACACGCCGACCGTCCATCCCGGCGACCTGACGCCGAGCCAGTGCGTAGCAGCCGAGGCGGGGAACGCCCTGGGAGACGACGTGCTTTCGTCGCTCGTGTTCGGCGAGTACGATCTGTGCGAGGAGATCGGCCGCGGGGGGATGGGCGTCGTCTACCGGGCGCGGCAGTGCAAGCTGGACCGGTCCGTGGCCATCAAGATGATCGCCAGCCACTTGGCGACGCGCGACGCCATCGCGCTCTTGCAGCAGGAGGCCAAAGCCGCCGCCGCCCTCAGCCACCCCAACATCGTCGACATCTACCAGGTGGGCGAGGTCTTCGGCCAGCATTACATCGCCATGAAGTACGTGGGCGGGCCGAGCCTGGCCGCCAGGCTACAGGGCGGGCCGCTCGATCCCAGCGAAGCCGCGCGGCTGCTCGTCGTCATGGCCCGCGCCGTCCAGCACCTGCACAGCCACGGCGTCGTGCACCGCGACCTGAAGCCCTCGAACATCCTCTTCGACGAGGAGGGGAACCCGTTCGTCAGCGACTTCGGGCTGGCGAAGGTGGGGGCGGGCGACGCGCTGGCCTCAGGGGCCGTGGCCGGCACGCCGCCCTACATGTCGCCCGAGCAGGCCGGCGGCGGCGAGAAAACCCCCGTCGGCCCCGCCAGCGACATCTACAGCTTAGGCGCGATCCTGTTCGAGATGCTCACGGGCCGGGCGCCGTTTACCGGCGACACCTCGGCCGAAATCCTGATGAAGGTGCTGGAAGAGGACCCGCCGCGGCCGCGGGCGCTTAACTCGCAGGTGCCCTGGGAGCTGCAGACGATCTGCCTGAAGTGCCTGGAAAAATCGCCGGCCGAGCGCTACGCGAGCGCGGCGGCGCTGGCCGACGACCTGGAGCGGTTTCTGCGGCACGACGCCCTCGAGGCCCAGCCGCCCGCCGCCTGGCAGCGCGTCTGGCGCTGGGCGCGGCGCGAGCCGGCGCTGGCCACCCGCGTCGTCGCCATCCCGTTCTTCTATCTCATTCGCCGCATCGTGGATGGTGGCTTCAATCCCTGGACGGCGAGCGTCGTGCTGCTGTGGATCGGCCTGTCGGTCGTCTGCCAGCGCTGCCTGCGCAGCCCACGCTGGGCGATGACGGCCCGCTTCGCCTGGGGGGCGGTGGACGTCGTGTGCCTCGTGCTGTTGCTCTTGATGATGGGGCGGCAGGAAGGCGTGATGAGCCCGCTGATCGTGGCGTTTCCGCTGCTCATCGTCGGCTCGGGGATTTGGTTCCACCGGCGGTTGGTGTGGTTCGTGACGGGGCTTTCCATCGCGGGGTATCTTGTGCTGATGATCGCCTACGCGCTCTTGCACGGCAGCGTCGCGGCCGGGGCGGCGCCGCAGGCCTTCGAGCCTTTGGCGCACCCGCGGTTTCACATTTACTTCATCCTGGCGATGGCCGTCCTGGGGTGCGTCGTGGCCTACCAGGTTTCTCGTGTGCGGGCGCTGACGCAGTATTTTGACAAGGCTCGGGGGAAATGAACGTGACGGCGCCGCACGCGAATCCGCAGAATGAAGGCCCCGGGGTGGACTCCCGGCGCGGCGCGGTCTTTCAATTCCAGATCTGGCACCTGCTGGTGCTCACGCTGGCGGCCGGGCTTTTCTTCTGGATCACGCGCGAGGCAGGCCTGTTGATCTCGGCCGGGCCGCTCGCGCTGCTCGTGCTGGCCGTCGGCGTGCGCGTCTCCGTCCGCCTGGCGCTCGCCTTCCAGGACCGGGCCGCGCGCGAACAGAACCCCGGCACGTACAGCCCGTTCGACCAGCGCCGCCAGGGCCGATCGGCGCTCGTCATGGGCATGGTCGTTGCTTTCGTATCGGCCCTTGTTCTGACGGCCGTCATCATCGTGATCGTCGCCGCCGCGAACCAAGCGACAAGGTAGCATCGTACCATTGGCAGGGCAGGTGGAGAACGTCGAGGCAGACTTGTGTTCCAGTTCAAGCTCTGGCACCTCTTCGCGGTCGTCATTTGGGCCGCGGTCGTGTTCTGGATCGTCCGGCAGATCGGGCCTTTGCCGACGGCGGGCCTCATCGGCGTCGTGCTCATCGCCGCGAGCATCCGCCTGGGCGTGGTCGTCACGCAGTCGCTCCAGGACCACTGGTCCGGCGGCGACGCCGACCGCTGGCCGCAGAGACCCATCGTCGTGCGCACCAAGACCGCCGCCTGCTACCTGGCCGGGCTTCTGATCGCCCTGCTGCTGTCGTTGGCCGTCGTGGCGGTCTTGTGGTCGTTGCATCTCGCCTTGACCGGGGAGGAGTGGGGAATTCAACCGGCAAGGGAATGAACCGCGGATCGGCAGATTCTCCGCCCACATCTGGAAAATCCCGGCGGCATTGCTTTAATGGGGGGCCAGGCATCCTGGGTGGGGAGACATCTTGCACATGCGCAGCAAGTATCTTTCGGCTTGCTTCCTTTCCTTGGCCGTCGCCGCCGGGGCCATGGCCGTCCTGGCCTGGGACGAACAACGCCGCCTGTATCCGCCGCCGGAAATGGTGCGCGTGATGGACAAGCTGCGGCCGCTGCAGAGGCCGCTGCCCGACCCGCAGCCGGGCGATTGGCTCTCGCGGCACGACGAGCCGGGCCAGACGTTCCGCGACTACCTGCGGTCGCGCCCCACGATGCCCACCGACAAGCGGCGCGTGATCTACGTTCAGCCGCTGGGCGATTTCACTCCCACGCAACGCAAGATCGTCGATCTTTCCGCCGACTTCATGGGGCGGTATTTCGGCCTGCCCGTGAAGATTGCCGACAACCTGCCGCTGTCGCTGATTCCCGCCTCCGCCCGGCGCGTCCACCCGGAATGGGGCGTCCGCCAGGTGCTGACGACGTACGTGCTGGACGAGGTGCTGTCGCCGAAGCTTCCCGACGATGCGATGGCGTACATCGCCTTCACCGCCTCGGATCTATGGCCGGGCGAGGGGTGGAATTTCGTGTTTGGGCAGGCGTCGCTGCAAAAGCGCGTGGGCGTGTGGTCGATCGCGCGGAACGGCGACCCGGGCGAAAGCGAGGAGGCGTTTCGCCTGTGCCTGCTGCGGACGCTCAAGACGGCCACGCACGAGACCGGCCACATGTTTTCGCTGCCGCACTGCACGGCCTACCTGTGCAACATGAACGGCAGCAACAGCCAGGGCGAATCCGACCGGCACCCGCTGTGGCTCTGCCCGGAGTGCATGGCCAAGGTGGTCTGGGCGTCGAAGCTCGATCCGCTGGAGCGGTACAAGAAGCTGAAGGAGTTTTGCGAGGAGCAGGGATTGAAAGAGGAAGCGGGGTTTTACGGGAAGGCATTTGAGACCCTCGGCGCCAAATAGTCCTCTTCTTCGTCCTCGTCCTTCGTCCTCGTCCTCGTACTTTCCTCTCCCCCTCCAATTTTCGCTGCTGTCTCCGCGCACTCTTTTCGTCCCGCTGCTCGTACCCACGCTTCCGCGTGACATTCGAGTACGAGTGCGATCACGAGTACGAGTTTCATGCCCCCGCCCCGTCCGCGCTTGTGCCCCCCGCTCGCCGCGCCGTAGACTTGACCGCTGAATCCCCGCCCCTTCCCCTCGCGGCGCGGCCCATGAATGCTTCCGACAGCTCTTCCGGCAAGCCGGGCGTCAGCCAATTGCTGGACCGCGCGCGGCAGGGCGACGCCGCCGGCCGGGACGAGCTGTTTGCCGCCTGCCGGAACCTGTTGCACCACCTGGCGCGGGCGCACGTCGAGTCGGCCATTCGCGCCAAGGTCGACGCCTCGGACATCATCCAGGAGACGATGCTGGAGGCGCACCGCGACTTTTCCAGGTTCCAGGGACGAACTGAAGGCGAATGGATCGCCTGGCTGCGGCGGATTCTGTCGCGGAACGCCGCCGATTTCATCCGCCGCTACCGCGCGACCGGCAAGCGCAACGCCCGCCGCGAGGTGGCGCTCAAGGGCCCGACGGACGACTCGCAGGTCCCTGGCCCGCCGGAGCCGGCCGCCGACGACCCCACGCCCAGCCAGATCGCCATCCACCGCGACCACCAGCTTCGCATGGCCGAGGCCCTCACGCGGCTGCCGCCGGACTACCGCGAAGTGGTGATGCTGCGCAACTTGCAGCGGCTGCCGTTCGACGAGGTGGCGCGGCAGATGAACCGCTCGCGGCCGGCGGCGCAGATGTTGTGGATGCGGGCGATCCGGAAGTTGCAGGAGCTGCTGGAGGAGTAATGTGTCATGCTCGTAGGACGCATTGGAAATGATCGGTTGGTCCGCCCCATAGCGATTGAACGAGGGTCGGTGCTTTCACGTCGTAGTACATCAACTCGCCGTCACGACGCATTTCCCAATGCGTCCTACAAGAAGAGCCAAAGGAGAGACACGTGGTGAAGTGGTCCGTCGTAGCAGGTGCCGCGATGCTGACGCTGACGGCGACTTTGGCGGCCGCCGAGCCGGTGCGGCTCATTTTCGACACCGACATCTGTGGCGACGTGGACGACGTGCTGGCGCTGGGCATGATCCACGCCATGGAATCGCGCGGGGCGTGCAAGCTCGTGTGCGTCACCGTGTCGGCCGAGCACGAGCAGGCCGCGCCGTTCGTCGACGCCGTGAACACCTTCTACGGCCGGCCGGACGTGCCCGTCGGGGCCGTTCGCGACGGAGTGAAGCCCGGAGACAGCAAGTACCTGCACCTTGCCCGGCAGCGCGACGGCAACCGCCTCCGCTATCCGCACAATCTCGCCACCGCCCGCGACGCGCCGGAAGCCTGGGAGCTCCTGCGCAAAACGCTGGCCGAACAACCCGATGGCTCGGCCGTCATCGCCCAGGTCGGCTTCTCGACGAACCTCGCGCGGCTGTTGCAATCGGCGAGCGACGAATACTCCAGGGAGAGCGGCGTCGAGCTGGTGCGGCGGAAGGTGAAGCTGCTCTCCGTCATGGCCGGGTCGTTTCAGACGATCGAGGGCCACAAGCGGTTCCTCGAGTACAACGTCGTGCAGGACATCGACTCGGCCCGCGTGCTGGCCGAAAAGTGGCCCACGCCGGTGGTCTACAGCGGGTTTGAGATCGGCATCTCGCTCCCCTTCCCGGCCGCGAGCATCGAGCGCGACTTTGGCTATGTCGAGCACCATCCGCTGGTCGAGGCGTACGTGCTGTATGAGCCGCCGCCGCACAACCGGCCAAGCTGGGACCTGACCAGCGTGCTCTACGCTGTCTACGCCGACCGCGGCTACTTCGATATCTCGCAACCGGGCAAGGTGACGGTGGAGAAGGACGGCTACCCGCGCTTCGAGCCGCAGGCGGGCGGGCCGCATCGCTATCTGGTGCTGCGGGAGCAGCAGAAGGCGCGGGTGACCGAGGCGCTGGTGCAGCTTGCCAGCCAGCCGCCGGGGAGAACGCCGTGAGGCGGATTTCCTTGCGGCGCAAGACCTTGCGCGCTTGAAATCACAAATTGTGATTTCAAACGAGAGTCGAGCCCGGCTGGGTGTCGTACTCGTAATCGTACTCGTAATCGGTTTGTTCGAGTACGAGTACGATTACGAGTACGAAAGGTCGCCGCGACGCGCACGCGATCCGCACCATTCGAGAACGGGACGACGACGAGGACGACCACGAGGAAGAAAAATGCCCGCGCGCCCCATTGTCGTCGTCGGCTCGATCAACATGGACCTGGTGGCGCGCGTGGAGCGTTTGCCGCGGCCGGGCGAGACGGTGCCGGCGGCCGATTTGCTGACGCTGCACGGCGGCAAAGGCGCCAATCAGGCGGTGGCAATCGCGCGGATGGGCGTCGAGGCGATCCTGGTGGGGCGGGTGGGGGACGACGCCTTCGGGGGGCGGTTGGTCGATTCACTGGACAGCCAGGGCGTCGTCGTCGAGCACATCCGCGTGATGCCGAATTGCCCCAGCGGGGTGGCGCTCATTTCGCTCTCGGCTGCCGGAGAAAACAGCATCGTCGTGGCGGCGGGCGCCAACGCGCGGCTGGCGGCGGCGGACGTGGCGGCGGTGGAGGACGTTATCGCCGGGGCGGGCGCGGTGGTCGTGCAGCTTGAGGTGCCGCAGGAGACGGTGGCGGCGGCGGCGGCGATTGCCAGGCGGCACGGGGTGCGGGTGATCGTCGACCCGGCGCCCGCGCCGCGCGAGGCGCTGCCGCAGGAGCTGTGGGAGGTCGATATCTTCACGCCCAACCAGACCGAGGCGGAGCAACTGACCGGAATGACGATCACGGACGTGGCAAGCGCCGCCGCGGCGGCCCAGCGCCTCTTGGCGCGCGGGCCAAAGTGCGTGGTCCTCAAGCTGGGGGCCCTGGGCGCGTTTGTGGCCGACCGAGGGGGGCAGACGGCGCACGTGCCAGCGTGCTCCGTCGCGGTCGTCGACACGACGGCCGCGGGCGACGCCTTCACGGGCGCTCTGGCGGTCGCGCTGGTCGAAGGACGCGCATGGCCGCAGGGCGCGGTCGCATTCGCCTGCGCCGCGGGGACGTTGGCGACGACGCGGGTGGGGGCGCAGGCGTCGATGCCGACGCGGGAGGAGGTGGAGGGATTTTTGGCGGCGCGTCAGGAATGAGCGCACGTCACTTGCCGACAGTGCGGCTAACGGCGCTACTTTGCGACAGGAAGCGTCTCCACAGCCGCAATGTGCAGCACGGAGCACCAAGCGGCGCGCTGCGGCAGATCGCCATTGGCGTCCGGCAGCGCGACGTACATGCCCGTCTGCAAGAGCAACGCCATCTCCGGGTGACGGACGTCGTAAATGTCGCCGCTGGAGAGGCGAAGGCGAAACGGCTCAAACGGACGCCGCGAAAGCAAATCTCTCAGCACTTGGACGTTCATATCCGAATTATAGCAGAGCGCTGCCGAGTTGAAACCTCTTGGAGAACGCGGCGATCGGCTTTGATTCTATCGCAACTGATCCATCTTCTGCGTGACGGCCGCGTCACGGCACGTCGCAGCCCGACCTAGGTGGAAAGCCGTCGCCCGGTGCATTAGATTTGTCCCCATGACCACGCCCTCCATCGCCGCTCCCGCCCTCCATCGCCTTCGCGCCGGGATGGTGGGCATGGGCATGATTTTTGACGAGACGTACCGACCGTTTTTCGAGGCGCTGCGCCAGCAGCCGCTTTTTGCCCGCGCCTTCGGCGCGTGCGAGGTGGAGCTTGCCGCTGTTTCCAGCCGGACCGGCGCGCGGGCCGAGCAGTATCTCCGCGAGGCCGCCGGCCGGATCGGAAAGGTGCAGAGCTTCCGCGAGCCGGGCAGCGTTGCGCAGCTTTTGAAGAGCGGGAACGTCGATTTTGTGTGCGTGGCCACGCCCGACAACCGGCATTTCGACGCCTGCCGGGCCGTCCTGCAAGCCGGCAAGCACCTGCTCGTCGAAAAGCCTTCCGTCCTGTCGCTGGCCGAACTCGACGAACTGGAGCGGCTTGCCCGGCAGCAGAACGTGTTGGCCAAGGTCGTGTATCACAAGCTGCTCGATCCCGACCACAAGAAGCTCCGCACGCTGGTGGCCGACGGCGAATTGAAGCACGTCAACAACGGCTACTGCTCGCTCTTGGAGCCGAAGCTGATCTCCGGCCAGCAATTCTCGGAGTGGATTCGCGGCCGGAATCCAGGAACTTACGTGGCGGTACACTACATTAAGCTGATCGACTTCACCTTCGGCGGGCGGCTGGCGCGGGTGACGTGTACCGGGCAGCGGGGGATCGTGGGTCCCGCCGGCGGCGACACCTGGGACTCGACGCAGCTTCGCCTCGTCTACGAGTACGGCGACGGCCGCGAGGCGGCGTTCGACATCCACACAAGCTGGGTCACGCCGGACAATTTTCCCGGCTACGTGGAGCAGGAGGTGCAGTTCCGGTTTGACAACGGCGTGTGGAACGCCCACAGCCGCAAGCGGGGCGTGGAGCTGACGATCGAGGGTGCGACGCCCACGAAGCGCAAGATCACGATGAACAACCACTACAACGGCACGTTTTTGGAGCCGTGGGGGGCGCGGTCGCAGCGGGGGTATGGCGTCGAGGTGCTGGATCGCTTTGCCCGCGAAGTGGCGACGGTCGAGTTCGGCGGCCCGGCGGCGGAGCGCGCCAAGCGCCTGGAGGCGGCGCGGGCGCTAACTTACAACGACCTCTCGGCGGATCGGCAAGTCGTGGCGACCGTGCAGGCGATGGAGGCGATCCTCGAGCGGCACGCGCAGGGGAAGCCGGATTGCGTCGTGTGCGTCGATCATGCAGCCGGCGGGCTCGTGTTGTTTGAACCGGGGAGCGGACAGGGACACGTGCTGTACGGGCCGCGGGTCGTCTCCGCCTGACCGCCGTGGCTGGAGTCTCGCGGAGCGAGACCCCAGCAAATCTGGACTCCGTTCCGGCTGCTCGGCGGATGAATCGCCGTCAAATCCAGCCTGAAAAAGCCAGCACGCTCACGACGAACCTGAACGTCACGCCCGCCACGTTGCACAAGTAGATGACGATGCCCGCCCAGTGCGTCCACGAGTACCATCTCCGCTGCGAAATGTCGACCAGCACGAGCACCAGGAGCAACGCCGGCGCCAGCACGAACCCCGTCGTCCCGAGCGCCAAGATGGTGGCCAACGAAATCTCGTCTGGCGAAATGCGCCATGCCATCTGTACGAAAACAAACCGCGCAGCGAGCGGCGCGGCGATCGCTTTGCCGATCATCCACCACCGCCACGCCCTCTGCCGCACTGCAAACGCTGCCGCCGCGAACACCAGGACGTCGCACACGTAAGTGCTGATCACCAGAGCGATGTCCAGGCTGCGCGTCGACGGCACGAGCGACAGATCGCGCCCCCCAAAGGCCACGCGCGATATCACGTCGCGCAGCCCGTCGGTGACGAGCCTCGTCGCGGCGATCATCCCCGTCGCCAGCCACAGCCATTCGCCCGGATGCGCCGGAAAGCGCTCCTTGCGGCGCCATCGGGCGGCGGCCAGCACCACGCCGGCAAGCGCCGTCCCTTGCACCACGCTGCCCAGCGCTGCGTAGGCGTCCGAAAAAGCGCTCACCGCGCCGGGGCTGCGCAGCAGCAGGCGGTGCACGGCCAGCACGCCGCCAACACAGGCAATCCATACCAGCACGCGGACCACGGCCAGCCGGAGCTGTCGCGGCGGCGGCGATTCTTCCGTCTGCGGCGGCTGGTAGGGATTCAGCGCGGGCGCCGTCGCTTCGGGCTTGGCTGCACAAGCGTCGCACAGCCGCCCGGCATCGATTCCGCCAGCGGCGTGCCGCATTTTTCGCAGGTGCGAGGCTCTCTCATGGGAAGCGTCCGCGCGGAAGTGAGGGCGTAGGGTGGGCACCGCCGGCACCGCCCACCGGTTCGCGCGCCGGCCATCGTGGGAACCGGTGGGCGGTGCCCGCCCTACGCCGCAAACAGCGCCGTCAGCCAGAACGCCAGGTACAGCGCGCGGCTGCCCAATTGTACCGACACGCCGGTCCAGTGCGTCCAGGGATACCGCTCCCGCTGCGCCAGATCCAGCGCCGCCGTCGCAAACAGCCACACCAGGTCCAGCCCGACCGGCAGCGCCGTCATCAGCAGGAACCACTGGTTCGTCGGATCGCCTCCCAAGAGCGACAGCGCGATCGTCCCCATGCAGCAACAGACGCCCGTCTGCCCCGCGGCCGCACCTACGGAAATCATGAAATAGAGCCGCCACCGCGCGTGCGATACGGAGAACCAGCCGACGGCGCAGATCAGAAGCTGCACGAAATACGTGACGATCGGCAGCGGCACGTCGCCGCTGAACGGCCCCCGCGCAGCCCGCATGAAAACCTGCGGCAACTCGAACCCCAGCCACACGACGGCCCCCAGGCCGGCGCCGAGCCACAGCCATTCGCCGGCCAGCGTGGGGAAGTCGATGTCGCGCATGCGGCCCGTCGCCGCCAGCGGCAGCGCGGCCAGACCCGTGCCCAGGACGGCCCCCCAGGCCAGGCGATACAGCTCCAGCGCCAGCGAATGGCGCTGCGGGGCGTCGTCCAGTGCCGGGACGCGGATGACGGCCATTACGGCGCCGACGCAAACCGTCCAGATCAAGAGATGGAAAATGCGCAGGCGGGGCGGCGCGTCCCACAGGCGCGGTGGAGTTGCTTCCGGCGGCGGCACACTTTTGGGCGGCGGCGCCGGCTGCGATTCTGGAGGGGTCGTGCTCACCCTACTTTTTGCGCTCGGCCACGAACTTCTCCGCCGCTTTCTTCAGGAATTCCCGCGCCGGCGGCGTGCCGTAATCCTCCAGCTTGCCCGCCCCGATGATCCGCCGCGCAATGTCTCCCACCTGCACGCGCGTCGCCGGGTGCTCCTTCAAGTAAGTCTCCAATTTCTCGATGGCCGCCGCCACGTCCTCCGGCTTGGCGTCCTTGCGGATCACGGGCGCCAAGAGCCCGCGAAGGTTTGGGTCCTGCTTGTCCGACGATTCGGCGGGCTGCCTGACGCCGAGTTCCTCGAGCGTCGGCGCCTTGCCGCCGGCCTGTTTGACGATCGCCTCCAGAATCTTCGGCCCGTCGGCCTGCAGGCTCGGCTGCACGAGGGCGAAGCTGGCCGTCACTTTCCCTTCCTTGGCCACGATGACCGTCAGCGACACCTGCCGGTTGAGGCCCAAGGCCCCCGGCCCTTCCTTGCCGTCCACGGAGATGCCGATCGGCACGTCCTTGGGCAGGGCGTTGCGCGACTGCTTGAGCCGGTTCTCCGTCTCCGTCGCGTCGTCGCCCAGGAACACCAGCGCCGCCGACAGGTCCTTCTCGCGCGTTGCGGCGTAGTTCATCACCGTGCGGAACACGGCCAGCGACGGCCGCGTCAGCTCGTGGACGAAGATGACGACGATCGGCTTCTTGCCGGCGGCGGCCACGGGATCGGTCTCCTTGCCGGCGGCGTCGTCGAACACGCCGCGCATCTTGAAGCCCGGCAGCTTTTCGCCGGGCTGGGGACCGGAGAAGACGGGGTCGGCTTGTTCGACTTTGTCGATCAAGGCGACGCGGTCGAGCTCATCCTGCTCTGGTGCGGCGCCGCGAGGAATCTCCACTTGGGGAATCTGGCCTCGCGCGGGCGCTGCCGCCACCGCCACGAGAAGCAGTGCCGCCGCGATCATGCGAAACTGTGCAAACATCGAGGTTCTCCGAGTGATTTCAACGCCCTCGCCCCGGCCGCGCCCATTGTAGATTCGGACCGCCGGCCTGTCGATTTGATTCGCGGCGCGCACTTAGCAACGCCCCCGGCGGCCTTGCGCCGCGGGAGCGGAAGGTTGGATGGCTAGGGGCGCGATTAGCCCTCCCATCTGCTTCACCGGCCGGGCAAGCCGGCCGGGGTCGTACTTTTCCAGCGGGATTCATCCCACGGCCGGGCGCGGGTAGAATGACGTTTACACCGCAAAAGGACACCGCGCATGCTGGCGATCGACGGCTGGGACATCGCCCTTTTGTCCATCGCCGGGCTGGCGGCCGTCGTCGCGCTCGCGCGGCTGATGAGCCACCGCCGGGCCGAGTCGATCGGCCGCTTCCGCCGCGAACTGCCCCATGAGCCGCCGCCCACGACGACGCCTGAAGAAGACAAGACCAAGAAGTAGGACGCATTAGCGAGCCGTTTTGTGGGACGGACTTCAGTCCCTCCGCGATCGAGCGCGCAACGTGGTTCGACGAGGCGCAAACTGGAAAGGGACGGACTGAAGTCCGTCCTACGATCTGACATGCAATCGGCCAAAAAACTCTACATCGAAACCGTCGGCTGCCAGATGAACGTGCTCGACAGCGAGCTCGTCGTGGCCAGCCTGCGCAAGGAGGGCTACACCCTCGTCGATTCCCCCCGCGCCGCCGACACGATCCTCTTCAACACGTGCAGCGTCCGGCAGCACGCCGAAGACAAAATCTACTCCGCCCTCGGCCGTCTCCGCGGCTTCAAACAGCAAAACCCCGACAAGATCATCGGCGTCCTGGGTTGCATGGCCCAGAAGGACCAGCAGCTCATCTTCGAGCGTGCAGGCTTCGTCGATCTCGTCGTCGGGCCGGGGCAGCTTCATCAAATCCCGCAGCTTTTGCGCGACATCGCCGCCGGCAGCGGGCCGAAGATGGAAGTCAGCCTCGACCGCACGGCCGGCTCGCGCGACGAAATCGCCGACAGCTTCGAGAGCTACGACCCCCAGCGCGACCCGGCCCTCCGCGAGCCCGCCCTGCGGCCGACGCCCTTCCAGGCCTATGTCCGCGTCATGATCGGCTGCGACAAGTTCTGCACCTACTGCATCGTGCCCAAGGTCCGCGGGCCGGAGCAAAGCCGCCCTCCGCAGCAAATCGTGGCCGAGGTCCGGCAGCTTGTCGACGCCGGCTGCAAGGAGATCACGCTCCTGGGGCAAACCGTCAACAGCTACAAGTACGGCGACAACGGCCGCACCGTCCGCCTCAGCGACCTCCTCTATCGCCTGCACGACATCGAGGGCCTAGCGCGGATCAAGTTCGTCACCAACTTCCCCAAGGACATGACGCAAGACCTATTGCAGGCCGTCCGCGACCTCAAGAAATGCTGCCGGTATCTGCACGTGCCCGTCCAGAGCGGCAGCAACGCCGTTTTGCAACGCATGAAGCGCGGCTACACGGTCGAGGAGTACCGCGAGATGCTCGTTCGCATCCGCGCGACGATTCCCGACGCGGCCGTGACGAGCGACTTCATCGTCGGTTTCTGCGGCGAGACGGAAGACGACTTCCAGCAGAGCGTGCGCCTGGTCGAGGAGTCGCGCTTCAAGAACAGCTTCATCTTCAAGTACAGCCCGCGCGACGGCACAAAGGCCTTCGACCGCTTCGCCGACGACGTGCCGGACGACGCCAAGCGCCGGCGAAACAACGAGCTACTGGCGGTTCAAAGCCGCATCAGCGCGGAGGACAACCGGCCGTTCGTCGGCTGCGACCTCGAAATCCTCGTCGAAGGCCCGAGCAAAAAGGCCCAGAAGCGCGGCGAGGGGCATAGCGCCAATCCCGATGGGGGCAGGTCCGAGGGGGGCCAGCGAGACGGCCATCTCGACGGGGGCCAAGCCGGCGGCGGCCAGCCGGACGACAGGCAACTCGAAGATGGCGGCGACGTCTTGCAGCTCACCGGCCGGACGATGTGCGACCGGATCGTGGTCTTCGTGGGCAACCGCCGCCAGATCGGGCAGCTCGTCCCGGTGCGCATCTACGACGCGAGCCCGTTCACGCTCTTCGGGATGGTGGTGACGCAGCACGTGGGACCGGAGGTGTATTCGATTGCAGATTTGGTTCCCGCACCGGCGGCGGAGGGTGAGGTGTAGCGGGGGGAGCGGGAGAGGAGGGATGGCGTCGCGCCTGCCTCTGGCATCCGAATCCCCGCCCCACCGACCCCGCGTCGACCCCGCGTCGGTGGAAGGATGACTGGCGGCTAGAACGCGCAACCCCCTTTGGGATTTCCCGCGGCACCAGCGGAGGGCGCTGGCGGATCGACGAGCGGTCGCCGAGCGCACTGGCGAGACGCCACTGGCACCAAGAAGATGGCCCGTCCGTGCCGCCAGCCGCTTCGTGGGGACTACGGCTTGTCCACGTACTGCGCCGTCGCTGCGATCTCCTGGGCGACGGCCTTTTGCCGTGGCTTGTCCGTGGGCCATCCGGCGACGTTGGCATGGTTCGGGTTATCGGGCGTCGGATCGGCAATCACGCTTAACGCCTGCCCCACACAGATCTCGGCCCGAATGTCGCCACGTCCGTGTAGCGTCTTGCCACTCGCGTCGGCCACCGCCTCACCGACCGACCATAGCTCGGCCTCAGTTGCCGACCAATGTCGTGTCACCGACATATCGGTGTGCGGGTGCGGCATGAATGCGTCTGGCTTCACCGTCTGATTGCTGCGGCGAATGTGGCTGCGTTGCAACACGTATCGAGCCAGAAGTTTTTCCGTTCCGACGGCCGGCACGTTGGCAGGGTCGATCATGCTGAGTAAACCCGCCGGATCAGCCTGAGAATGGTTTCGGGGACTTCGCCGTAGAACACTTCAGTGCCGTAGGTGCGGTTGGGTCCAAAGAGCCCGGCATAGTCCAGGTCACCCTCTGGACTCACGCTCACCGAAAGCGTGCGCCGAGGGGAGCAATGCCATTCCAGGGTCAGGTCGCCATCGGGTTCGGCGCCAATCGACGGCGCGGGAAACCCAAGGGGCAACGCTTCCGTCAAGAAGACGTAGGCGTTCCGCAAGGCGTCTTGAGTGACGGGGCGCGATTGGAACCCGTCCCAGTTCGGCTGGCATCGAAGCCGATCGCGTTGGACTGCTGTAGATGTCGGCGTCCTTCTTTCGTCGTTTTCTCGATGAACTCCGCGGCGTCGCTGAACCCGCGCGTCGGCAGTTCTTGATTCATGTCGTGCCTTTTTGGAATGACCGAATGGCCCTCTTCGTCAACAGCGTGAAAAACGCCTTGTTCTTCAGCCATCGCATTTTCGCCAGGTAGTCCTGGAGCACCTCGTCCGACAACCCAATCGGATGAGTCGTGCCAACATCGATATCCACAATCAGCCCGAATCCTTCCGTGTGTGGAGGGGCCAGGGGCTGAATCGTCTGGGCCACCCGGATTCGGAACGGATGGTCTGGAACATCATGCACGCTTTGATTCAGGAAGCCGGTGACACGGACGCCGAGCGCTTCCAGGCACCTTGGTGGCTTCGCCAGGTACTTTCCGAGGTCCGAAAGCTTGATCGGGTCGATGCGGTTGATGAATCGAACGCCCAGCCGCTGCACTTCGGACGGCTTCGCCAGTTCGGCGAAGATTCTCCAAAGTCGCAGTGCCTCCTGCGAAAAGGTCTGCCAATTATCGTATGGCTTCAGTCGGCTGAAAACCAGGCCATCGCGGTTGAATTGCGCAATGTACAGCTTATCCGAGGAGGTCAGGCGAAAGCCACGCCAGGTGTCGCGCCGTTGCTGAGTCGAACCGTGCTCCGAAAACGTTGCTTCCAGTTGCAACTCATGCTGGGCCTGGCAGTCCGGGTAGTCGGGCAACCGCTCGGTCAGTTGCCGCCGCAGTTCATCCGCCGACAGCGATTTGCCAGCTCGTGCAACCCAGTGAATGACGGCCTCCACGATTGGCGCAGCCGGGAGATGCTGGAAACGTTCCTGCAGGTGAAACTTAAACGGCCGCTCTGGGTTCATCGCCATCCCTTTTCCGCCGCCTGCCTGGCGACGAAGCACCGGCCAGTTTACCCTGGCGGCTCGCGGGTCTGTTCGCCGTCCGACGCGCCGCTTCCCGTCCGCTTCCCGATCGCCTCCACCGCCGTCAGAAGGTCCCTGTCGTGCCGCGGCGGCACGCTCCGCAGGTCCAAAAGGAACCGGTCCTGCTGCACGCGCCCCATCACCGCCGGCGTCCCGCTGCGCAGCTCGCGCGACAGGTCGTCGACGCTCATCCCCACAGGCTCGATCAACACGCACCAGGTCGGAAGCTGCTGCGTCGGCACCGATCCGCCGCCCAGGTACGTCACGTCGGCCACGGCCTCTGCGCTCTTCACGACCGCCACGCCCCGAAGCTGCTCCGCCAGCCGCTGCGCCCGCCCCATCAGGTTCTCAGGCGGCGTCGTCAACATCGTCAATAGCGGCACCTCGCGCTGGGCCACCTCGGGATCGCGGTAGAGCCGCAGTGTCGCCGCGAGGGCCGCCAGCGTGAGCTTGTCGACCCGCAGGGCCCGCATCAGCGGATGCGACGCGCACTTTTTCACGAGGTCCTTCCGTCCGGCGATGATCCCGCACTGCGGACCCCCCAGTAGCTTGTCGCCGCTGAAGAGCACGAGGTCCGCTCCCGTGCGGATGCTCTCCGCCGCCACCGGTTCGTCGCGGCAGCCGAACTGGGCAAAATCGACGAGCGCCCCCGACCCGATGTCGTCGATGACGGGCAGGCTGTGCTTCCGCCCCAGGCGGACCAGCTCCTCGAGCGCCGCGCTTTCGGTGAAGCCGACGACGCGGAAGTTGCTCGTGTGCACCTGCATCAAGGCCGCCGTCTGCGGTCCGATGGCCTGCCCGTAATCGGAAATCCGCGTCTTGTTCGTCGTGCCAACTTCCCTCAGGGTCGCCCCGCCGGCGGCCATTACCTCGGGCAGCCGGAAGCTGCCGCCGATCTCGATGAGCTGCCCGCGGGAAACGATCACCTCGCGCCCGGCGGCGAGCGCAGCCAGGACGAGGAGCGTGGCCCCGGCGTTGTTGTTGCAGACGGCCGCCGCCTCGGCGCCGGTAAGCTGCCGCACGAGGCCCTCGACGGCGTCCACGCGCTGCGATCGCTTCCCGCTGGCTAAGTCAATCTCCACGCTGGCGTAGTCGCCCGCCACGGCCACCAGGTCGTCGATGGCCGCCTTTGCCAAGGGCGCCCGCCCCAGCCCTGTGTGCAAGAGGATGCCCGTCGCGTTGATGACCGGCCGCAGCCTGGGCTGCTCGGAGTGCTGGATGTAGCGGGCGATGCGGTCGGCCAGCTCGGCCAGGGTGGGGAGGTTGGCGTCGGCTGCGGCGTCGCGAAACTGCACGCGCATCTCGTCCAGAAACGTCCGCACCCGGTCCACCACCACGTTGTGGCTGATCTTCTCGGCCAGCCCGCGCACCGCCGGGCTTTCCAGGATCTGGGTGACGGACGGGATGTTTCGCAGGGGATTGGGGGCCATGTCTTGTACCCGTGTCGTCCTTCGTACTCGTACTTATAGCAGTCTCTCCGTTCCCCTCAGGTCCCAGCAAGCGGCTGCTGCCGGGCCCTGCGCGCGCCAAGGGCAGCGGCCGCTTGCGGCTGGGACCTGCGCGCGAAAGTCGACTGCTTGGCAGCAGTCGCGGAAGGT
>JACOUI010000048.1 GCA_016177915.1 Planctomycetia bacterium | reverse complement strand
GGGGCGGCGTCCTGGCCGGCGGCCGACGTCCTCATTGCGAAGCAGACAACGGCTGATGCCACGCACGAAAGCACGATCGCACGGAATCTCGGTAAACTGAACATGGTGGTTCCAAGCGGCGCGATGCGGCGGTGTGACGTTCAATAACGAATCGACACGGATTTCGACGCGCTATTAAGAACAAATTCAAAAGGGTTACTCTCGAAAATGCGCAGCCCAAGGAGCGGCAATCGCGGATAGTTCAGGTCTTGCGGGACGACCGCCACGCCGTTTGCGAGTTCAATCCTGAACGGCTCTACAGGCAGAAGGTTCTTGTGAGACCCGGGAACATTCGGATGAATCCACAGGTCGGCGCGAAGTACAGATGCCGTGCGTCGACGTCCTCTCGAATCGCGATTCGGCAACAGCAGGTTCGACACGTGAGGGAGCGCCGTCGGTTCAACGAGTGCCCATCTTTGAAGGTGCACCGGCTGAATGAGAAACGAATCGTTGAAACCCGTGTCGAACACGGCCGGAAAATAGCGCGACTGATCGGGCGGGACGTCGGACGCTTCCGCTCGTAGACTGACCCAAAACACGATCTGCCGCGGATGTCGCTGCGAGACTCCCCCTGGGAACCTCAGCAGCAGCTCGGGGGGATCAAACGGCATGTTGCGGACGACATCCGGCATGCTTCAACTCGCGCAACATCAACTCATACGTCGGGCACGTGATCCAGCTCGGGCGGATACTGTGGCTCGATCCGGAAAATGACGAAGTCAATGAGCTTGTAACCTTGGCGAAAGAGGTCCTGCGCAAGTCGCGTCTTGGACTTTGCGTCGATCCCGAGCTGGCGCTCGCCGCTGAACGCGACCCACTGTCGCGGATTCGTCTGCAAAAGGGATGGCAGGCTCCGCACGAACGCCTCGTGCGACTTGCGCACCAAAGGGGTCACGCCCTCAAGCAAATCGATTTCGGGTTCCGGCCCGCCGGAAAGCGGGACTTGAATCGAGTGCATCGGCTGCACGTCTTTGTCAGCGGTTGACATGTTTCATGCCGTTTGCGTTGATGAACGACATCGGGGGCATGGCTTCCGAGGATCCACCTCCTGGATTATACAACCGCGGCGCCGGTGTAGCGAGCGCGCTTCGGTATTGCGGCCCAGTCCGATGGCGGGTCACTTCTGCGGCGAGTAGTCCGTCGCCTTGAGGTACTGGCTCTCCACCTTGGCCACGATCGGGCCGGCCGCTTCCGAGGCGTCGCGGGCCTTTTTCCAGTCGGGGTCGTTGCGGAAACCGTCCCACGATTTCTTGGCGGCGTCCATGCTCTCGTGCTTGAGCAGGTAGACGAGGGTGTTTTCCTTGTCCGCCGGCACGAGGTAGACCACGTTCTTCATGCCGTGCTTCTCAAACAGCTTGACCGTGTGGTCGCGGAAGCGCTGGTTGAGGTCGGGGAGCTTGCCGGGATGGGTGGTGTAGATGCGCAGCTCGTAGACGGACTCGTCGGCCTTCTTGTCGTCGCTGTTGCCGCGCGTCGTCAGGAAGACCGCTGAAGCCGCCAGGACCGCGCCGATCGCCGCCGCCGAAACCTTGCCGAACATGGTTGCCGCTCCCGTGATGGTGGAAAGAACGATCACTGGCGACAAGTATGCGGTGCGTCGGGGGAGAAAACAAGGTTTCGCCGGACGTAGCCCTCACGCTCCGGCGTGAGGAAGCCGGAATCGCGAAGACGGCTGATGCGGCGGATCGTCCGCGCCCATCGGAGACGCTCGCGCGGGGGGGCCGCGTCACGCGGAGCGTGACGGCTACGGGCGGACGGCTACGAAGCGCTACACCTTTTGCACGGCCTGCACCTTCGGCGCCAGGTAGTCGAGCGTGCTCTGCATCGAGGCCAACTGGGGGTAGTCCTCCTCGGGCACCTGGATGCGGTACTTTTTGCGCAGGCTCATCACGATGTCCAAAAAATCCATGCTGTCCAGCTCAAGCTGGTCGCGAAAGGTCAAGTCGTCGCGCAGGTTCGACAGGTCCTCGTCGGGGGCGATCTCCTGCAGGATGTCGAGAACCGCCAGGCGCAGCTCCTCACGTGTCATCGCGATGCATCTCCAAACGGAGGGGGTAATCGATTTTGGATTTTCGATTTTGGATTTGGAAGGCGAGCTGCGCGTGGACGCAGAGTCAAATGCGTTTGACGATCAGCACGGAGTTGATGCCGAGCATGCCGAACGAATTGTTGAGGATGTAGTTCACTTTCCCCATCTCGCGCGGTTCGTTGATCGTGAGGCCCGGCAGGTCGCACTGCGGATCCAGGTCGTCGACGTTGATCGTCGCATGGCAGACGCCGTCCTGAAAGGCCGGCAGGTTGCCGGTCAGCTCCAGGATGCCGGCCGCCCCCATCGCGTGCCCGATCATGCTCTTGGTGTTGTTGAATCTGGTGCGGGAACTCTCGCAAAAGACGCGCCGCAGCGCGTCGCATTCCTGGGTGTCGCCGGTGGTGGTGCCGGTGGCGTGGGTGCTGACGATGTCCACCTGGTCGGGGGCGATGCCGGCCCTGCGGAGGGCCTGGCGCATGCATTCGGCCTGGCGTTCGGGATTGGGGAGGACGAAGTCGGTGGCGTCGGTGTTGATGGCGTAGCCGGCGATCTCGCCGTAGATTCGCGCGCCGCGGGGTTTGGCGTCGGCGAGCCGCTCCAGCACGTACATCCCGCCGCCTTCGGAGACGACGATGCCGTTGCGGGCCTTGTCGAACGGACGCGAGGCCTTGGCCGGGTCGTCGTGGGATGCGAGCGCCCCTTGGGCCTTGAAGCTGGCGAAGATGCCGAAGGTGTGGATGGCCTCGGAGACGCCGCCGGCCAGGGCCACGTCGCACTCGCGGAGCCGGAGCATCTGCGCCCCCTGGATGATGCCGGCGTTGCCGGCGGCGCAGGCGGCGCCGATCGTGTAGTGCGGCCCGGTGATCCCCCGGTTCAAGGCGATCTCGCCGGCGGGGTTGTTGGCGACGGTCCGCGGGTTGTGATGGTGCGACCAGAACTTAATGTCGTAGTCGAAGCCCTTGAGCTCGTAGATTTCGTTTTCGGTTTCGACGTTGCCGTGCTCGGTGACGCCGACGTAGACGCCCACCGCGGCCGGATCGACGTTTTTCCATTCCAGGCCGGCGTCGGCGATCGCCTCGTGCGAGCAATAGATGCCGATGCTGCCGGCGCGGGTGCCGCGGCGGCGCTCCTTGCGGCCCTGATGGCGGAATTCGTCGAAGTTGCAGGCGCCGGCGAGCGTCGCGCCGACGTAGCGGATTTCGTAGCCGGTGACGCCGCTTTTTCCGGCCAGAACCGACTCGCGGAACTGCGCGAGGTCGTTGCCGTTGGGCGCCGTCAGGCCGATGCCCGTGATGACGATCCGCTGTTCATCGGGAAGGTCGGAGGGGGCGATCATGGAAGGACCTGGCGGCGGCGTTGCCGTCGAAAGTACCCCCTTCCGGGGCGGCTGACAAGCGGCCGGGAAGGCGACGACCGCCCCGTGCTAGCATGCGCCGTTGGATGCATTGGGAAATGCGTCGTTCGATCGGCGAGCAAAGCGGCGCCGGCGAGGCGGACCGTCGGACAACGTGAGACGGGGCGCTGCACGCGACGCATTTCCAATGCGTCCTGCAGAATACCGCGACAGCAGCTTGCGGCGTCGCCGTTTGCCCTGCCTGCCCGGCCGCTGCCATCGGACGCTCCGGCACAAGGGTTACGGCCGTCATTTTCGGCGGGGCCTTTGGAGATTCGCACGATGCCTGCGATCGCTACGTCCGGCCGAAAAGAGTCTCAAGTCGCGCAGGCTGGGGGAACGAAACTAACTGACGGAAGGGATTCGCGCGCGGTGGGTTTCCCGGCCGGCTGCGCGCGGAGAACCGTCAAGGGGGGATGGACGCGCCTGCTCTCACCGTGCTTCCGCGACGTCGTGCGGAGGCGCCGGCCGGTCTTTCCCGCCTGCGCGGCCTTTCTGCCGAGCGACAGGCGACGCCGACGAGCGCACGCGGAAGTTCCTTGGGGAGCGAAAGTCCCAGCGATGCCGCCGCTGCAGTCCGCACGCGACTAAACCCATGTGTGGATTTTCCCTGCGTCAATGACAGCTTGGCAACCGATGACGGAAATAGGCGCGGGCCAGACGGAGCTGTGCCGTAGCCCTACAAGAAGCAAAACAGGAGGCCCCTGACCCAGACAATTGCGGTCCCTGCGTGCCGCCGACCCAGAGGCGCACGCTTCGTTCCCGGCCGCAGTTGACGCGGGGCTGGATGTTTCGGGCGGTTGTCCCCAACCCCCGGGACGAAATTCAAACCAAGCAACGAATTGGGAGCCTGCTATGAAGGTTTTTACAACGGGTCAGGTCGCCAAGATCTGTAAGGTGGCCCCGCGCACCGTCAGCAAGTGGTTTGACTCGGGTCGTTTGAAGGGGTATCGCATTCCGGGTTCGCAGGACCGCCGCATTCCGCGCGAATACCTGGTTCGATTCCTCAAGGAGCACGGCATGCCGCTAGGCGAACTGGAAGACGAGACCACCGCCAAGGTGCTCGTCGTGGCCCAGGACCAGGTCCTCATCGAGAACCTGCGCCGCGAGCTGCCCGAACAGCGCAACTTCAAGCTGGGCGTGGCGGCCAGCGGGTTCGAGGCCGGCATCCAGGCCGAGAGCTTCCACCCGGACTCCATCATCGTCGACTTCTCGATCGGCCGGACCGAGGCGCTGCAGATTTGCCAGAACCTGCGCCGCAACCCGGAATTCGCCGAGACGATCGTGATCGCCCTGTTGCCGGACGACGGCAACGCGGCCAGCTTCGACCGTTCGACGATCAACGAGACGTTCCGCAAGCCGTTCGACGCGGCCCTGTTGGCCGAGCGGCTGCGGACGCTGATCGGCACCCGGAAGGAACTGGTCTAGATCGCACTCAGCCCCCGCCGGTTCCCTTCCCCCGAGACTCTGGGAGAGATGAACAAGCGCGTCGCGGCGGACCCCCGCCGACGCATGAAGCATGTGGGACAAAGCCAAAGGATTTGGCGAGACAAGCGCCGGGCATCCCGGGCCCGGCCGCTTTCCCACCCGTAAGCGGGATTTCCCTTCCCACAAAACCCCGGCCCGGCCGGGGTTTTGTTTTTCTTGGCGGGTCTGAAGGTCTCCACCGACCCCGCGTCGGTGGAAACGTGACTGGCAAGCTACCGCCGCCCCTCACTACCCGGGGTTGCGCCGGCCGACCCGGACTTCGTTCTTCGTCGCCGCTGGCAGAGGATTCTGCGGAGGCGGCCGAAGGTTGCTTGCGGCCCCGGCGTAAACTATCACAGACTCGTCGAATCCCACCCCGCAAGGGTCCGCCCCATGTCCAAGCTGCCGCTCGTTTCGCTGGCCGTCGTCGTTTGCCTCCTCGCAGCCGGGCCCGCCGCGGCGCAGAAAGAGGAGCTTTCCGAGGCCATCGACGCCCGGGCCGACGCCGCCTGGCAGGCCGCCCTCAAAATCTGGCAGTGGGCCGAGCCGGGCTACCAAGAAGAAAAGTCGTCGCAGCTCCTGGCGACGATGCTCAAGGAGGCGGGTTTTGAGATCCGGCCGGTCGAGGGAATCCCGACGGCGTTTGTGGCCAGTGTGGGCGACGAGAAGCCCGTCATTGCCATCCTGGGCGAGTTCGACGCGCTGCCGGGCCTCTCGCAGACGGCCGAGCCGGTCCGCCAGCCGCGGCCGGACGACCACAACTACGGCCACGCCTGCGGGCATCATTTGTTCGGCGTGGCGTCGGCATCGGCGGCGATCGCGCTGGCGGAGCAGGTGAAGGCCGGCAAGCTAAAGGCCACGATCCGCTTCTACGCCTGCCCGGCCGAGGAGGGCGGGGCGGCCAAGGTGTTTATGGTCCGCGACGGGCTGTTCGACGATTGCGACGTGGCGCTCCACTGGCATCCCGGCTCGTCGAACACGGCCGGCGACTCGACGAACCTCGCGCGCGTGGCGGCGAAGTTCCGCTTCTACGGCAAGAGCACGCACGCGGCCGGCGCGCCGGAGCAGGGGCGATCGGCGCTCGATGCCGTCGAGCTGACGAACCACGCGGCGGAAATGCTGCGCGAGCACACGCCGGACTTCACGCGGATTCATTACGTGATCACGTCCGGCGGGTCTGCGCCGAACGTCGTGCCGGAATTCGCGGAGGTGTATTACTACGTGCGGCATCCCAAGTCGCAGATTGTCCGCGACGTCTATCGCCGGCTGCTCCTCTGCGCCCAGGCCGGGGCGCTGGCCACGGAGACGAAGCTGGAGGTGGAGTACCTCGGCGGCACGATGGAGTTCTTGCCCAACAACGCGCTGGCCGACGTGGCGCTGAAAAACCTCCGGGCGCTCAACGACCTCAAGTACACGGCGGAGGAGACGCAGTTTGCGACGCGCATTCAGGCGACGCTGGAGAAGCCCGCACCGCTGGAGGACGTCGAGCGCGTTTTCGACCGCAGCGGTTCGACGAGCAAAGGCTCGACGGACGTGGCGGACGTTTCCTGGGCCGTGCCGACGACCGGCTTCACGACGGCCTGTTTTGTGCCGGGGACGGCGGGCCACTCCTGGCAGGCGGTGGCCGCCGGCGGCACGACGATCGGCCGCAAGGGGATGCTCCTGGCGTCGAAGGTGCTGGCCGCTACGGCGTGGGACGTGGCCCACGACGAAAAACTGCTCCTGGCCGCCAAGACCGAGCACCGCGAGCGGCTGGCGAAGCAGAAGTACGAGCCGCTTTTGGAGAAGGGCCAGAAGCCGCCGCTCGACTACCGGGACCCGCCGAAGGCGGGGGTGCGGAGCGCGGAATAAGGGGCGTGGGCTCGAGCGGCGCACGTGTTGTTACGCCGGCGAGCGATTTTAGATTTTGGATTGAGGACGTGCTCTTCCTCAACCCTCACCCCTCAAGCATCACGCCTTCCCCATGATCGTCGACTTCCACTCCCACGCCTGGCGCTTCCCGGACGACTTCTCGGAGGACTTCCGCCGGCAGGCGCGGCGCGCGCGGGCGGGAATGGAGTTGGACCTCCGCGTCGAGTACGACGCCTATCGCCGAACCGCGCCCGACGACACGCGGACGATCGTTTTCGGCGGCAAGGCGCGGCTCAGCGGCCTGTGGGTCGACGACCGGTACGTGGCCTCTTACGTGGCGCAGGATCCGCAGCGGCTCATCGGTTTTCTGTCCGTCGATCCGACCCAAGAGGGCTGGCAGGACGAGTTGCGATTTGGGCACGAGGAGTTGGGCCTTCGCGGGATCAAGCTGTTGCCGATGTACGCGGGTTTTCGGCCGGACGAGCCGCGGCTGGACGACCTGTGGCAGTATGCGCAGTCGCACCGGCTGCCGGTGCTCTTGCACACGGGGACGACGTTCATCGCCCAGGCGCCGCTGGAATGCACCCTGCCGCGTCACATCGAGCCGGTGGCCACGCGGTTCCCGGACGTGAAGATCATCCTGGCGCACCTGGGGCACCCTTACGAGGGCGAGTGCGTCGTCGTGGCGCGGAAGCACGCCAACGTTTTTGCGGACATCTCGGCGCTGCACTACCGGCCCTGGCAGTTTTACAACAGCCTGATGCTGGTGCAGGAATACGGCGTGTGGGACAAGGTGCTTTTCGGGACGGACTATCCGTTTACGAACGTGAACGCGACGATCGCGGGACTGCGGGGCTTGAACGAGATGCTGGCGGGGACATCGCTGCCGCGGCTGGATGGGGAGGCGATTGAGGCGATGATTTATCGGGACAGCCTGTCCATTCTTGGCCTGACGTAGCCTTGCATGGATCGACAGGGTCGACAGCGAACTTGACTTACGTCAATCCACCCCGTACGTTGAATCGAGGAGTGGCGAATTGCCGGCAGTTCAGTGGCAGCGCCGAAGGAGCCAGACCGATGCCGCCGCTCCGCGATCCGCAACTTCTGCGGTGCTACAAGAACGCTTTGGCGAACTGGAGATTCACTGGATTTGTTACGTTTTCCGCGGTCGCTCTGTCGTGGATTCGCAAGAACTTGCCGGGCCACACTTACTGGACCATTGCTCAGATCATGCAGGAGTTCGTGGCGGCGGGTGGCGAAATCGACCAGCAAAGGGAAACGCGCCCGGAGTGGCGCGACCACAACTATCATTACGACCTTCGCATCCCGATTGGCGGGCGGCTGATCTACATCGAAACGCGACTCGAAGTCGACGATCCGGACGACGACGAGGGGTCCATCATTGAAGCGGTGAACATCCATGAAGCGTAAGACGCGCCCTCGCAAGGTTCCGACGAGGCCATTCCCCTGGCGCTGCCCGCGCTGCCGCGCCAACCAGGTGCACTTGAGCACGATTCCCTACGAGATGGATGTTGCGCACGACGGGCGCCTGCACCACGTCAAGCTGCGGCGATGGACGGTCCCGCAGTGCAAGGCGTGCGGCGAGCTCATGATCACCGGGGAGTCCGACGATCAGATCAGCGCTGCGTTGCGCACGAAGTTGCGGCTCCTGTCGCCGGCGGAAATCCGCGCGGGCCGGCGGAAGCTCAAGCTCAGCCAGAAGGAGCTTTCGAAAAAGCTCGGCGTCGCCGAGGAGACGATCAGTCGTTGGGAGAACGGCTACCTGATCCAGTCGCGCGCGATGGACAACCTCTTGCGGTTGTTCTTCAAGTTGAAAGAAGTCCGCTCCGTGCTGACCGGACTGGCGCAGGACTTGCCGCTGGTGGGGTCCATCGATTCGCTGGCAAGCTCGATGTAGCTTGTCGCGTCGGCCCGTGACGCGGCGCTGTCGCACGTTCCGCGTGATTGCCCGCTGCGCGTGTTTCACTTCTTCTCCGCCTCATCCGTCCCCGGAATCACCTTCATCAGGTCCCCGCTCTCGATCGACGGGCACCAGTATTTCTCGATGTGCTCGATGCACATCTCCGTCCCCCGCACGTGGCTCACGTAGGGCGGGTCGCGCGGGTCGTACATGGCGTCGGTCATGTCGCGGACGAGGACGACGTTCATGCCGATCCGCACCTGCTGCCGGATGCCGAACGAGCGGCCCAGCACGCACATGTTGGTGTGCACGCCCAGGATGGCGATGTTGGTGATCCCCTCCTGCTTGCAAACGTTGAAGATCTCCTGCCCGCTGTCGCTCACGCCGTCGTAGCCGATGATGTCGATGGCTGGGTGCTGCCGCGAGAAGACGCGGACGGCTTCGCCCACGATGGGGTCGTCGCAGGGGGTGGAGATATCGACGGGCAGGTCCGGCTCGCGCTTCTCGTCGCGGTAGCACCAGTTGAGGAGCGTGATCGGGGCCGACGCGGCCGGGGCGTTTTTCATCCGCTTGCGGTAGGGCGTGTTTTCGTAGACGTCCATCGTGCCGCTGGGCGCGTGGATGATCATCACGCCCCGGTCGCGGGCGGCCGAGAGCATCTCGTTCATTTTCGGCGCCATCACGCCGACGCGCTGGGCCGAGAGCTTGCAATAGTGGTCGTCCCACATGTCGCAGACGATGATGGCCGTCTGGGCGGCCTTCCAGCGCGTCTCCTTGTGGACTTCGCGGTGCTTGTCGCCGCCCGGCTCCATCTCGCGGGAGCGGAGGTGCAGGAGGAACTCGCCGGGCACTTTCGGGCGATTGGGGAGGGTCGGCTCGTCGGCCAGGGCGGCGGTTGCCAGGAGGAGGACGAGTGCGAAGAGCGGGGAGAGCTTCATGGCGGATTTACCGGGAAGGGGCTGAGCTGTTATGCGCCTTTGAGCTTTGCTGCGGCAGGCGCGTTTGGCAAGAGAAAAGAATGGAGAATGGCACACGGATGAGACGGATGGGACGGACGAGCACGGATGGGGAGATCGCAACTACGCCGCTGCCTTCTCGTGCAGGTTGGCGCGATCAGGAGCATCGCCGGCGTGCGCGAGCGCGCTGAACGTCAATGTCCAGTCGGTGACTGCGCTCCGGCCGGTGTAGAGAAACACGGCCAGCCACAGGGATCGCAGCGCAAGAATGGTGAGCGGCTTTCCCAGGACTGGCCGCCAGTGGCTCTGGCGGCTTCCCGCGGCGCTGGGCCGCGTGGGCCAGGCACGCATGCCAGCGCCCTGTTCTCCGTCGTTCACGGTCCCGCGGAGCCTTTCCCGAGCACGGTCACCCAGGACTCGTTGTAGGCCTTGATCACAAGGGGTGTGAAGTCGGGCGGGGCGCTGGGCGAGTCCTTGAATGCCGAGTTCACGATCAGCGCAAGCTGCATCCCGTCTGAAAAGCTGACCACCAGCGAGTTCAGCTCCGTGCGGATCGCCAGGGGCGTTGTGGCCGGGTCGCCGCTGCGCAGGTATCCACCGTGCGCATAGCAATGTCCGCCAACCACGTCCGACCGATACCAGCCAAGCTGAAAATCCTCCATCTGCTTTCGCTGCGTCGGCGAAAGGAGCGTGTTGGTGTGTCGCAAGTACCACAGAAACACCGCCAGCTCGCGCGCCGACAGGTGTAGCCCGCCGCCGCCGCAGGTGCCCGTCCAGTCCCCATACGTGTCGCCGCGGGCCGTGCCCGCCGGGAACGGATAGTACAGCCCTGGCGCCGCACCGACCGGGCTGGCACCTACGTTGGAAATCCCGATCGGCTGGAAAATGTGCTGGTTGATGTAGGCAAGGTACGCGTCGCTCGTGGCCGCATCCAGGTCCGTCTTCTTCTGGAAGCTGTTCAGGTAGGGGATGATCACCCGGAACAGCGCGAAGTTGCGGTTCTGGTACTTGAACTTTCCCTTGTCGGTCAGGTTGATGCCGGCGGCGATTGTGCTTTTCAGCGAGGCGTAATCGGTGGCGTCCGTGCCGGAGACGATCCCGCTGCGGTGCGTTAAAAGCTCGCGGAAGGTGATGGTTTTCACATTGGGACCGAGCGTCCAGTCGGCCGGCAGGTACGGGTGTACCGGGTGGTTCACCGACAGCCCTCGCGCTTGCAACAGTTGCAGCACGGCCACCGCCGTGATGGTCTTGTTCACGCTGGCGATGTTCAGCCGCTCGTCAACGGACATGGACCGGGCCGGCAGATCGGCAGCCGTCCGTGCCAGCCCACCGGCGATATTTACCGCGAGCTGGGCGTCTTTGCCGGGCCTGAGCACGACCAGGGCGTATCCGACCGTCTTGTCCTTCAGGGCGCTCTCGATGCGCTGCACGAACTGCGCCAGCGAGAACTCGTAGCTGGTGTACAGCTTGATCGGCGCAGCGGGCTGCGCGTAGGTGATGGTCACGGCCTCGGAGGGCGCGCTGACCTCGTTGCCCTTGGCGTCCAAGGCGGTCACGCGCACGTAATAGTCGTGCGGCGTCGCGGGGGGCTGCGCGGGGAGCAGCTTCGCCAGGTCGATCTCGAACCATTCCCATTTCCCGGCCGCCGGCGCCTCGCTCAAAAACCCCTGGCCGATCGGCTTGGCCGCCTTGTCAAACGGCACGTGGGCGACCTCCCACCGTCCGCGCTCTGCCGTGCCCGTCGGAATACGCCAACGGAACCACAGCGCCTGCGGCGCGTCGATCGCGCGGTTGGTGACCCATTGTTCAAAATCGCCGCTATGCAGCCGCACCTGTAGCACCGGCTTGAGCCACGCGCCAAGCCGGCCCGGGTCGATCGGGGCGAGCACGAAGCCGCGATCGAAGTCACGATTCCCGGTCGGGGGGGTGTCACGCTCGAAGTCGACGCTCCCCGGCAAAACCAGAATGTTCGCGTCGCCGCCTCGGACGTTCGCTGCCTGCCGGCAAGTAAGTTCCAGCTTGTCAATCCCGACAAAGCAGCCCGTCGATCGGCCGTTTCTCCCGATGATGGTCAGCGTGAAGCTGTTCTCTCCCGCCTTCAGATTGGCTGCCCCCAGGGACACACGTCCGCTGTGCACCACGCGCGGATCAAATCCATCGAACGACCCCACGGGCGCCCCATTGGCTTCGAGCAGAATCTGCCCGTAGTCTGGGGCCTTGGTGAAGTACGCCGCCACGTCGTAGACTCCGGGCGCGGTCGTACGGACCATCAATTGCAGGCGCGCACCGATGCGCGAGGGGGTCCAGAATAACTGCGAATGGCCGGACCACGAACGGCCGAAGGGCAGCATGGCCTGGGCTGCCAAGTCGCCCTCGGACGCGTTGGCCGTCTGCAGCAGCGCCTCGCCTTCCTGCACGAGGGACTGAGCGGCGGCGGGCTTGGCTGCGGCCACAACCAGCAGCAGGCAAGCGATATTGACAAGACGACGTGACTTCATGGCGAAACTCCGGTGGAAGGTAGTGCGCGGGATCTGGGAGGGGTTCACGTTGATGGGCGAATGTTCTGTAACATCGCCGCCCTTCCTGCGCCATGCACATCGGCGTTGGTCGCTTTTGCCACGCCAGGAGGGCAAGTGACCAGCGTTTCCCGCAAATCGTCTGCCAAACTGCCATCCAAAAGACGGCAAAGCGTAATCTAGCGCGCCGTAAGAACTTTCATACACGAATGTTGCGACATTCGTTCGTAGAAAAAATAACTGGGCGAAATGCCTCGATTCTGTCGTCAGAATGACTGCGGTAGGTCGCGGAGGAAATACACGTGAGCCGGCGCGCGCCTTGATCGGCGAGGCAGGGGAGACGGACGAGATAGATGGGCGCGGAGAATGACGGCCTGTCACGGCTCGTCTTTGGGCCGCAGCGAGCGCAGCTTTTCGCGGAGCGTCGAGCGGTGCATGCCCAGGAGCCGCGCGGCCAACGCGCGGTTGTCGCCGCAGAAGGCCAAAGTCGCCTCGAGGAGCGGCGGCTCGACAAGCGCCAGGAATCGTTCGTACAGGGCCGCGTCGTCCGGAGCGTCTTTTTGCGCTTCCAGCAACCGCCGCGCCCAGGCCGCGATCTTCGCGCGAAGCTGCTCCTCGTCGGAAACGTTCGCTCGCCCGCGGGAGGCGATCGGCGGCGGCAGGTGCTCGGGACGAATGTCGCCCTCCCGCGCCAAAATGGCCGCGTGCTCCACGGCGTTGCGCAGCTCGCGGACGTTGCCGAACCAGTCGCGGGAGCAAAGCTCGGCCAGAGCGGCCTCGGTGAACTCGCCGCGGCGCGACGCTCCGGCCGACTGCCGCAGAAAATGCCGCGCCAGCAGCGGAACGTCGTCGCGCCGCTCGCGCAGCGGCGGCAGCTCGATATGGAAGACGCTGAGGCGGTAGAGCAGGTCCTCGCGGAACTGCCCGGCCGCGGCCAGCTCGTCGAGCGGCCGGTTCGTCGCCGCCAGGACGCGGAAATCGGCCTTTCGGGGGCGGGCGTCGCCGACGGGCGTCACCTCATGGCGCTCGATCGTCCGCAGCAGCTTCACCTGCATGGCCAACGGCACGTCGCCGATTTCGTCGAGCACGACCGACCCGCCGCGGGCCAACTCCAAAAGCCCGACGCGCTCCGTCTCGGCGCCGGTGAACGCGCCCTTCACGTGCCCAAACAGCTCGCTCTCGATCAGGCTGCCGCTCAGAGCGCCCAGGCAGATGGGCAGGAAGGGCCCGTCGCGCCGCGCCGAGTGATGGTGGATGGCAAAGGCGACTTCCTCCTTGCCCGTGCCGCTCTCGCCCGTGATCAAGACCGGTGCGTCCGTCGCCGCCACGAGGGCAATCTGCTTGAAGACGGCCTGCATGGCAGGCGAGGCGCCGATGAGCCGCTCGTTTGGGCCGGGAAAGTCCGTCGGCGGCGCGCGGCTGGGGCCTTTCTCCCGGAAGCGAAGCGCCTCGCGCAACAGCCGCGCCGCCTGGTCCAGGTCGAAGGGCTTGGCCAGGTAGTCATAGGCCCCCGCCTGCACGGCCCGCACCGCCGTATCCAGGTTGCCGAACGCCGTGATGACGATGACGGGCACATCGCGGCCGAGGCGCTTTTGAAAGTGCTCCAGGGCCGTCAGGCCGCCCATGCCGGGCAGCCGCACGTCGAGCACGATGGCGTCGGGCCGCTTCTTTTCGACCAGCTCGAGGGCTTTTTCGGCCGACGGGGCGACGGAGACTTCGTGGCCGTCCTCGGTCAGAAGTTCGCGGAATCCCCAGCAGATGCTGGGTTCGTCGTCGACGACGAGGACGTGGCTCATGAAACGGCGGCTCCGGTAGCAGCGTCGATTTGGGCAGGCGCGTTGTCTGCTGCGGTGGATCGCGCTTCCTTCGCGGCCGGGCGCGGCCAGCGCATGGTGAAGACGGTTTTGTCGTCGCGGCGGGCGAAATCGAGCGTGCCGCCGCAACTGGCCGCCGCCTGCCGCGCCAGCGCCAGGCCGATGCCGACGCCTTCCGGCTTGGAGGTCACGAACGGTTCAAACAGCGTTTCGCGGAGCGACTCGGGGGGCCCTTGGCCGGTGTCGGCGACGCACAGCTCGACGCCGGCGTCGTCCGCGCGCGCGTGAAGCCACACGGACCCCTTTTCGCCGGCCGCCTCGATCGCGTTCAAGGCAAGGTTCACGAGCGCGGCCCGCAGGAGCGCGGCGTCGGAAACCTGCGCGAGCGACTCATCGAGATCGGCCTGGCATTCCAAGCTCACCCCCGCGTGCTTGCACATCGGCCAGACGAGTTTTTCGACGTCGCAGACGATCTCGCGCAGGTCGCCCGGCGTTTGCTCCTGCGGCCGCCGCGCAGCGAGCGAGAGCAAACCGCGAACTTGCTCTTCCGTCAGGCTCAGTTGCCTTAGCGCGATCTCCAGCGATTCGTCGGCCGCCGGGCCGTGGCAGCGGCGGGCATGGATCTGCACGGCCATCCGCGCCCCGGTGACGGCGTTGCGAAGTTGATGCGCCAGGCCCCCGGCGAGCTGCGCGAGCAGCCGCAAGCGCTCCGTGCGGATCACCTCCTCCTCCAGGTGCGTCAGACGGCCCGCAAGCTGGTTGGCCGAGCACTGCAGGTCAAAAAGCTCGTCCTGGGGCGCGGCCGGCGGGACCTGCACGTAGTCCTTGGCCGCAAGCTGTGAGAGCTGCCCGCGCACGACTCCAATGCGCCGGCCGAAGCGCCGCGCCAGCCAGGCGGAGAGGGCGGTCGCCACCACGGCAGCCGCGAGGCCAACGAGCAGGGGCGGCCAGACGGCGGCCCAGCGGTCCTGCTCCCAGGTACGCTGGGCGTAGAGCAAATACAACGAGACGGGCCGGCCGGCGTTGTTGGCGGGCACGGAGGCCGCGAAGTAGCGCACGCCGTGGACTTCGACGACCGGCAGGTCCGTGATGCGGCGGATGGCGTCGGCCGTCGGGACCTGGGAGGGAAGCTGGATCGACGCCTTGTCGATCGGCAGCGTCGCGGCCGCCACCTTTTCCTGCGGGCCGAGGGCCACGAATTCCGCCCCGGAAAGCCCCTTCATTTTCTCCAGCACGGACTCGGTGTAGGGAAATCGCGCGCCTTGCAAGCTGCGAACCATCGTGCGCACCTGCTGGGCGTGCTCCTCGTTGCGCCGCGACGCCGCCACGCCCGCCGAGACGATGGCCGTCACCGCCACGGCCGTCACCGACAGCAAGGCGAAAGGCAGCAGGATTTGCGATTGCATCGAGAGGCGCACGATCGATCTCCCCGCAGCGCAAGAAGGCGAGCTTCCTTCAGGATACTCGACGGCCGTCGGCAATGCAGCAGCCGCACCGTAGGGTAGGCGGCCCGC
>JACOUI010000362.1 GCA_016177915.1 Planctomycetia bacterium | reverse complement strand
GGTTCTGGTGCGCGAGCGCGCGAAACAGTCGATCGAACATGGTGATCCTCCCTTCGCGGCCTTGGGGCCGCGCGTTGGGAGGAGGCCATTACTCCGCCGGTTTATTCACTGCTAGCGGCAAAGATTTCGGGAGAGACGACAGGGGTTCGAGAGCGAGACCTGGAACTGCACCGTCCCGAAGTCTTCGTCGACCGTCGCGTCGGCGATGCTGAACTCCGCCGGGGACGGGTCGTTGTCGCCGATCGTCCCCTGGCCCTTGCTGTCGCCGATGATCGCTCCGCCCGTCGCGTTCGACAGGTTGACGAAAAATTCTTCCAATTCCTCGTGCGTCAGGTCGTTCAAGACGGGAACTTGGATCGGCAGCGTCATCACGCCGGGATTGAACGTCAGGTTCCCGCTCACGGCCGTGTAGTCCGAGCCAGCGGCGGCGGTGCCGTTCTCGCTCTGGTAGCTCACGCTCACCGTTTCGTACGGATCGCCGGAGCGATAGACAAGCAGATCCAGGTACGCGCTGCCTTCCGAGGAGTACGCGTCGCCGATAGAAAGTGTCGAGGTCAGCAGCGTCCGCTCCTCCAGCACCTCAAAGCTGAGCCGCTTGTACGGACGCCGCCGCGGCCGCTCCGGCTCGGGCTCGAAAAGCGAGCGCACGAATTCGCACAAACGATCCCAGCAATCGATGAGACCACGCATGGATACACTCCACGGCCTGGAGATCGGCGTTGGTCGGCTCGTTCCTACGCCCCTTGCGAAATGATGGTTATCCCCTGACGCGCTGCGCGCGAATCTAGCGATTGCGCAGAATGAAAGCAAGCAATTCCCGCCAAGAATTCGAGCCGGAAAGTTCCGGTCGTGCGAGCGCCGCGCGGCAACAAAAAAAGCAGCCGGCGCTGGAGCACAGCGCCGGCTGCATAGCGCAGGGGACAAGGGAGCGTACGATCGCGCGCCCACTACCACGGCCCGCGGATGTAGTACACGCCGAACTGCCGCGTGTCGTTCGGCCAATACGGCGTCGGCGTGTAGTATCGCGCCGCGTCGTACGGGTAGCCCGTCGAGGGTCCGGCGAACTGCGGGTAGATCGGCACGATCTGGGTCGAGGAGGTGCCCCACGACCAGATGGTCTGGTAGGTCGAGACCGGCGGGACGACGACGGCCAGCGGCCGACCCAAATCGCGGTAGGCGAACCCGGCGTGCCAGGCATTGGTGAAGGGGTAACCGGGATCTTCGGCCTTGCCCTTGACCTCTTCGGCCTGCTCGGGCTGCAAGGGGAGCGGTTGCTGGGCCGATGCGCGGCCGGCCATAAGCAGCAGGCCCAGCGCGACGGCAGGCGCAATCAACGTTCTCATGGAAAACCTTCCTGTTCGCAACGATCAAGGTGGGGGATGGTTCGACTTGCCATGCGGCGGACGGCCGTGCGGCGGCCGGGATGGACGTTTTTTACCGCGTGTTCAGCCAGCCGTGTACTTCGTGGAACCGGCGAATGACGAACGGGCGGGGATCGTAGTAGTCGTAGGTGGCGCGAGTGATGCTGGAGCCGCCCTGCGAGTAGTTGCGCACCCAATATCGCGCGTGGGTGTGCATCAGGTGGTGCGACGCCACCGGCGCATAGGTGATGTACGTGTAGCCGACGTATTCTGGAACGGGCAGCGGTGCGAGGTACATGCGGGCCGGGATCTGCCCCTGGTTCTCGGCCGGGTAGTAGTAGTTGTAGTAGAGCGGCGGGATCGCGCCGTACATTTGCCGGGGCTGTACGGCGGGCAGTTCTTCGGGCTCGCCCGTCGCCGGCGTCGGCTGCTGGTCGGCGGCCAGGCTGCTCGCGGTCAACGCCGCGAGCGTGACGACCGCGGCGAGCCATCGCGTGAGGATCATGGAAGGCTCCTTGTCTCTTGTATCGTGCTTTTTCCCTGCGATTGAACGATCGACTTTGACGGCGCGAGGCCGACGTCCGATCATTGGGTCTTTCGGCTGCGTATGGCGGCGCAGGTGAGTCTTTGTCTGCCCGCCGTGCCAGACGTATCTGTTGTAGGCGTGGTGAGTTAAACCCGGCTGGGAGCCTCCCCGCGCAATCGGTATAATCCCTACGAAACGAGGGACAGATTGTGTTTTTCCGCACGGCCTGCGCGGTCCGTAAACTTTGCGCCGGCGGCGCGGTCTGCAGCTTTGCAGCAAGGCAAACAAAGGTTCAAGGAGCGACGCTTGGCCTCGGCCACGACCAAGACTGACCGGCAGGACGCCCCGTCCACTTCCGCAAAATCGGCTGCTGCGAGGGCCGCTGCTTCAGGGCACGCCGAGAACGGCGACACGACGGCCGGCACGAGCAACACGGCAACGAACGGCGCCGCCCCGCAAAACGGCCAGCCCGCCGTCTTGCGCCACCCGCGCCGCCGCACGGCCGAGCACCTCGCCGCGGCGCAGCGCGACATCTCCGTCAGCGAGTTCTTCGCCAAGAATCGGCACCTGCTGGGCTTCGACAACCCGCGCAAGGCCCTCCTCACGACCGTCAAGGAGGCCGTGGACAACGCGCTGGACGCCTGCGAAGAAGCCGGCATCATCCCGGAAGTCTGGGTCCGCGTCGCCGAGACCGGCACGAACCGCTACAAGGTGACCGTGCAGGACAACGGCCCGGGCATCGTCAGCAAGCAAATCCCGCTCATCTTCGGCAAGCTGCTTTACGGCTCCAAGTTTCACCGCCTGCGCATGAGCCGCGGACAGCAGGGGATCGGCATCAGCGCGGCGGGCATGTACGGCGTGATGACCACGGGCCAACCCGTGCGCATCGTCTCCAAGACCTCCGCCCGCAAGCCCGCCCATTACTTCGAAATCCAGATCGACACCAAGAAGAACAAGCCGGAGATCCTCAACGGCAAAGGCGAAGGGGTCGATATCCCCGCCGGTGAGCGCGGAAAAGACCTCATGGCCAGGCACGGCATCGAGTGGCCGGAGGGAATCGAGCACGGCACGCGCGTCACGATCGAGCTGGAGGCGCGGTTCCAGCGCGGGCGCGGGAGCGTGGACGAGTACCTGGAGCAGACGGCCATCGCCAACCCGCACGCACGGCTGCACTACGGCGACGCGGAAGGTCAGGCGCGGACCTACGAGCGCTCGACGGACCATTTGCCGCCGGAGCCGAAGGAAATCAAGCCGCATCCCTACGGCGTCGAGCTGGGGATGCTGGCCCTGATGGCCCGCGACACCGGCGCGGCCACGATGGCGCAGTTTCTGACGGGCAGCTTCTCGCGCGTCAGCCCGCTGGTGGCGCGGAACATCTGCGAGAAAGCGAAGCTCTCGATCCGCACGCGGCCGGCGAAGCTGACGCGGGAGGAGGTCGAGGCGGTTTATCGCGCGATCGAAGTGACGAAAATCACGGCGCCCTCGATGGACTGCCTGGTGCCGATCGGCGAGGAGTTGCTCTTGAAGGGGCTGCGGCAGGTCGTGCCGGGGCAGTTTTACGCGGCGGCGACGCGGCCCCCGGCCGTCTACCGCGGCAACCCGTTTTTGATCGAGGTCGCGCTGGCCTACGGCGGGGCCTCGGCGGCCACGAAAGTGTCGCGGGAGGCGCTCAAAGAACTGCTGGCCGAGAGCGACGCCCGCACGCTGCGGCAGTTCCTGGCGATGACGTTCGCCGGCATGGGAACGGAGGGGGCCGACAAGATCGTGCGGGCGGCGAACCTGGCCACGCGGCAGACGCCGGGCAAGCTCAAGCCCAAGGAGATCGACGCGCTCTACGAGTCGATCCAGAACGTGAACCTGGACGAAGGGCAAACGATGACGGTGATGCGCTTCGCCAACCGCGTCCCGCTGCAGTTTCAGCAAGGCGCCTGTGCCATTACGCAGACGCTGATGGGTACGAACTGGCGGGCCTACGGCCTCGCGCAATCGCGCGGTTCGCTGCCCAGCGGGCCGGTGACCGTGATGGTGCACATCGCCAGCGTGTGGGTGCCGTTCACCAGCGAGTCGAAGGAGGCGGTCGCGTCGTACCCGGAGATTCAGCGCGAGATCCGCCTGGCGCTGCAGGCCGTGGGACGCAAGCTGGGCATGTACGTGCGCCGCAAGGAGCGCGTGCAAAGCCAGGGCGAGCGGCGAAACGTTTTCTTGCGCTACATCGGCGAGGTCTCGCGGGCGGTCGGTGAAATGACCGGCGAGGACCACGAGGCGCTCTACAACCGGCTCTTCGAGGTGGCCAAGCGCAAGACGGCCGAGGCCGACGTGCAGCTCGACGACCGCGGCCGGCCCCTCGAGCAGGGCGAGGAGGACTTTGGCGGGAGCGTGCTGATCGTGGAGGAACCGTCGACTGCGCCGGCGGCCGCCGCTGCGCCGCCGGCCGCGCCGGAAAGCGCCGAGCCCAAGAAGAAATGACTTGGAACCGCCCATGCCTACGTCGGACGAAGACGAGATTCTGTCGCTCACCCAGCGGCTGCTCGATGCGATCGCCGCCGGCGACTGGAAAACGTACCAGCGGCTTTGCGCGCCGGACCTGACGGCGTTCGAGCCGGAGTCCAGCGGCCAGCTTGTGCGGGGGCTGGCGTTCCACAAGTTCTACTTCGACCTGGCCGCCGCCGGACGGGAAAGCAAGCATGCCCGCCAGACGACGATGGCCTCCCCCTGCGTGCGGCTGATGGGCGACGTGGCCGTCGTGGCCTACACCCGGCTGAATCAGCGGGTCGACGCCGCCGGCCAGCCGGTCACGGCCGCGATGCAAGAGACGCGCGTCTGGCAGAAGCAGGGGGGCGCGTGGCGGCACGTGCACTTTCATCGAAGCCGTTGACCAATGGCGGAGTCTTCCTGGCGAATGACCTTCAAGGGGCGAAGATCGAACCGCCAAAAACGTGACCGGCAGGGCACCGCTCGTGGCGCTGCTTCGCCCGACTTCCCCTTGCCGGTTTTCGGCCGACATCCTAAGATGTCGGTTCGCTTGAGCGGTTTTCGGCTCGTGGCGTGGGCCGTTTTTGCCGGCCGGAACGCGACCGGCCAAGGGCGCTAAAGTCCAGGCGCCGCGCGATTGGACGCGCGCCGCGTGAATGCTTTCGAGGGGGATGCCCGACAAGGGGACGCCCGATAGGGGGTGACGCCTCGCAGGCTGTTTCGGCCTGGCTGGCTCGCCCGCGCCCCCGGCAGCAACGGTTGGATGAGCGGCGCTGCGGCTGTCCTGCGGCTTTTCCACGGAGAATTCTGCCTTGTCCCCGTTTGTGCTTCTGGCGGAAAACAGTTGGCTCACCAGCCTGGGCATCTGGCCGGCGCTCTTGGGCACGATGGTCCTGTTCTATTTCCTGTTCATCCGCCCGCAGTCGCGGGCCCGCGCCCAGCAGGAGAAGTCGCGCGAAGAAAAGCTGAAAAACCTGAAAAAGAACGACCGGGTGCTGACGATCGGCGGGATTTACGGCGTGGTGACCCACGTGGAGCCGGACAAGAACGAGATCGTGATCCGCGTGGACGACACGAACAACACGCGCTTGCACGTGGTGCGGACCTCGATTCACGACGTGATCTCGGAAGAACCCGCCGCCGAACCGCCCAAATTGGGATCAGGAACGTAGGACCCAGGAACCGGCCATGCTCTCCAACTTCTTCTTTCTGCTGGCGCAGGCGGCCGGCGACGCGGCGGCCCAGGGCGCCGGCGGCGCGGCGGCTGCCGGCCCCGTGTACGGCATTTTCGACCCGCGCGGGGCGACGGGCAAGGTGCTCCTGGCCGCGGCGATCATCGTGGCGTCGTACGTGGCGGGACGGTTCCTCAGCGCCCGGCTGCGGATGCGGGAGACCAGCGCCCGGATCGGCCTGGTGACGTTCAGCCTGCTGGCATCGGCGGTGGTGATCGCGCTGGGCTGGCCGCCGCGGCTGGGCATCGACCTTTCCGGCGGCGTGATCCTCGTCTACGAGCTCAAGCCCTCGGAAAAAGAAGGCGTCACCGACGAGCTGCTGAAGAACATCAGCATTCGTCTCGACCCGGGCAACGTCAAGCAAATCACGGTGCGCGCCGCGGGCGGCAACAAACGGATCGAGATCATCATCCCCCGCGCCGAGCCGGCGGAAATCGCGGACATCAAGGAAACAATCACGAACTTGGGGACGCTGGAGTTTCTCATCGTCTGCAACCAGACGGACCACGAGGATCGCGGGGCTTTCAAGTACATTTCCCTGGCCCACGCGCTGCCACCGAACGTCAACGAGCTTGTGGACCCCGCCGACAAGAAAACCGTCGTGGCGCGGTGGGTGCCCGTCGACGAGACGCGCACGGACCTGGTGAATCAGTTCACTCCGCGGAGCCCGGGCGATAGGGTGACCGGCGAGAACCGCTACGCCTCGCGCGTGGTCACCGTCGACGGCAAACAGTTCGTCCAGGTGCTGTGCCGCGTGAACAAGAACTTGGAAGTCAACGGCGGGATGCTCACGTACGTCGGCCCCGGCTCCGATAGCAGCGGCAGCGCCGCGGTCGATTTCAAGCTCAACGCGCTGGGCGCCAGGCGGTTTGGGCTCTTGACCCAGCAGAACCTCAACACGAACGACCAGAAACGGCTCCTGGCCGTCATCCTCAACGGCAAGCTCTCGACCGCGCCGACCATTGAAGGCGTGATCACCAGCGACGGGCAGATCCACGGTTACGGGGCCGGGCGCGAAGGCGTGAAGGACCGCGATTCCGTCGTGGCGATCCTGCGGGCGGGCAAGCTGCCGGCGGAGCTGAACGACCGCCCCATCAGCGAGCAACGGATCGACGCCACGCTGGGGTACGACAACATCATCCGCGGGGCGATCGCGCTGACGGCGTCGCTCGTCGCCGTCCTCTTGTTCATGCTCGTGTATTACCGGTTTTGGCTCGGCGGAGTGGCCTGCTTCGTGCTGCTGGCCAATCTGGTGCTGACGCTGGGGGCGATGATGACCATTCGGGCGGCATTCTCGCTGCCCGGCCTGGCGGGCATGGTGCTGTCGATCGGCATGGCCGTCGACGCCAACGTGCTGATCTACGAGCGGATTCGCGAGGAGTTGCGCCGTGGGTCGGCGCTGCGGATGGCCATCCGCAACGGCTACGACCGGGCGATGTCGACGATCATCGACTCGAACCTGACCACAGTCCTCACGGCCGTGATCCTGTACGCGATCGGGACGGACCAGATTCGCGGGTTCTCGGTGGTGCTGATCCTCGGTTTGCTCCTGAGCATGTTCACGGCCATCTACTGCTCGCGGCTGGTTTTCGACCTCGCCGAGCGGAAGCGGTGGATGAAGAGCGTGAGCATGCTGCAAATCCTCGCCCAACCCAGCGTCAACTGGCTCCGCTGGGGGACGCTGGCGATGGCGGCGTCGGTCGTGGTCATCGCCGTCGGCATGGCGGCGATGGTGGTCCGCGGCAAAGGCATGCTCGACATCGACTTCACCGGCGGCACGAAGGCCCAGATTGCGTTCGAGGGGAAAGAGATCGGCGGCAGGGCGATCGACGTGGGTTTGGTGCGCCAGAAGGTGAACGATTGGAGTCAGGCCGTGGAAAAGGCCGACGGCGCCGCCCTGGAAACGCTTCTCGGACCCGAGACGCTCCAGAAGCTGCGGCAGTCGGTCGAGACGTTTCTCAAGGACAGCCTGAGCACCGCCGGCGCCGACGATCTCCGCCGCGCCAAAGCGCTGGTGGACTTGCCGGACGTGACGATCACCGGCATCGAGCCGGGGTTCAGCGAGGTGGAACGCCCTTTGTCGTTCTATCTCAACACCTCCAACACGGAGGTGGCGGCGGTCGAGGCGGTGCTGGACCAGATTTTCGCCGGCCAGCTCGTACACAATTCCTTCAAGTTCGACGGCAAAATGGCGGCCGTCGCACCTGAGGAGGACCCGTCGGTTGAGACTCCCCCGGCCGGCAGCACGACGGCGACGACCGCCGCCTCCGAACCCGCCTGGGCCGGCGACATCAAGTTCCGGTTCGCCGTCAATCACAATCAGGCCCGCGACCTCTTGCGGCCGCACCTGCCCGCGGGCACGGTCCTCCGCCTCAACAACCCGCTGTACAAGGAAGGAGTCAGCAACGCGTTTGCGGAGTGGACGCTCTCGGCCGTGGCGGACGAGGACCAGGTCAAAGCGGCGCTGGCGGCGGCCAACACGGCCCTTTCCGAGGTTTCCTATTTTCCGGAGACGACGAACATCGGCGGGGCCGTGGCCGGCGACGCCAGCCTCAACGCCCTGTTCGCGTTCCTGGCCAGCGCGGTCGGCATCATCATTTACATCTGGGTCAGGTTCCAGAAAGTCGCCTTCGGCGTGGGCGCCGTCGTGGCCCTGATTCACGACGTGCTGGTGACGGTGGGCTTTTTGGGCCTGAGTCTGTACCTGGCCCCCTACCTGGGCTGGCTGGGCGTCGAGCCGTTCAAGATCAACCTCGAGATCGTCGCTGCGCTCCTCACGATCATGGGCTTTTCGATCAACGACACGATCGTGATCTTCGACCGCATCCGCGAAATCCGCGGCAAGAGCCCGGAGGTCACGACCACGATGGTCAATCGCGCCGTCAACGAGACGATGAGCCGCACGATCATCACGTCGCTGACCGTGTTCATGACGGTGCTGGTGATGTACTTCTTCGGGGGGCACGGGTCGATCCACGGGTTTGCCTACGCGATGGTGGTGGGAGTGATCGCCGGCACGTATAGCACGGTGTTCATCGCCTGCCCAGTGATGCTCTCGCTGCTGAAGGTCAAGTTCGCGGCGGCGAAGGCGGGCCGGGCGGTGGAGAGCCCCCGCGTGCCGTCGCCGGCGGCGTGAAAGACGGCCAGGCCGCCAGGGGTTCGCGGTCTCTCTGCGCCGCGGCCGCTACAACCGGCAGAATCGGCACGTGCCGGCAGGCGGGTCCGGCCTCTGTGCACCGCGGCGGAGGTTTTGTGCGAACCGGCGCTTCGTCCCCAGCGAAGAAGAAGTAGGAGGCGACGCGCTTGCGCGGGGGTCTGTGCCGCTTGGTTGCGGCACCCTACATCGCGGCGCCCGGAGTTCTCACGGCGCTATCGGCCGCCTTTTGCGAATGAGCCATCGCTGGAAAATCGCCGTTGTGGGCGCGATTCTTGCCGCCGGGGCCGGCGCGGCGCTCTTGTTCCGCAAGGACGGCGGCCAGGGGGCCGGCGCGGTGCAGGCGGCAAACTACCGGGCGCCCGAGAACTCGGAGGAGAAAGGCACGCTCGCGGCATCCCATCCTGTCCGGGGGGCCGTTGCCTTAACTCCCGCACGCGAAGCGGCCAGCGCAAACCGCGGAAACGGCGATACGGCCGGCTCGTCGCACTGGTCCGATGCCGCTCCGCCGACCGCTGAGGGTCCCTCCAGATCGCCCGCGGCCGCGAAATCGGTCCTGGTGCAGGAGCGAATTGTGACGCACCGGATTGTGGACGGCGACACGCTGGCCAGGCTGGCCGAGCGGTATCTTGGCAGCGCATCGCGGGCCGACGAAATCTTCCGCCAGAACCAACAGGTGCTGCCCGCCGCCGACCTTCTGCCCGTCGGGAAAGTGCTGCGGATCGCGGTCACCAGCGCGCCGTAGGTTGCGATTTGTGGGGCGTTGCCTTTCCGCCCCACCGCTCCGTAGAACCGGCACGTTCGCGCCGCTCTGCGCCGTTAGCGCCGCGGGCGCAAGCCTTTCCGTTTGCGGGACTTCTGCGCGTAACGTAGGCTTTTCCGACCGCTCAGCGAGGCCGTACCGCCCGTACGGCGTACAGCCCCAAGCAGCCGTCTACAGACTCGAGACACACCTGTGAAAATCGAGCGGCCTGCGGCCCAAACGGCAGTCCCTGCCGGCGAGGGCGTTGCGCCAACGCCGGCGGACCCGGCGCAGGTTCGCCTTGCGCGCGACGAGGGGTCCGACGACCTGCTGAAGCACGTGGAACTCTTGGCGCCGCGGCTGGGCGTGGCGGCGAGTCTCTTCATGGCGCTGCGCTGCCGGCACAAGGAAACCGCCTCGCACTCGCTGCGCGTCACGCTCACGGCCGCGGCCTGGTCGCTGCACATGGGCCTGTCGGACGAGCAGCGCGACGTCGTCGAGATTGCCGCGCTGTTGCACGATTTGGGCAAGCTGGGCGTGCCCGACAGCATCCTGCTCAAGGCCGGCCCGCTGACGCCGGAAGAGGCCGTCGTAATGTGCCGGAACCGGCGGCGGGCGACGGACATCCTGCGCGAGAGCTGCAATTCCGCGGCGGTGTTGGCGATCGTGGCGGCGGCGCCGGCGTGGTTCGACGGGCGTTTTCCGGGGGTCCCCCTGGCCGGCGAGCAGATCCCGCTGGGTTCGCGGATCCTGTCGATCGTCGATGCCTTCGACGCCATGACCCACGACCAGCCCTACCGGGCGGCGATGACGAAGGAGCGGGCCCTGGCCGAGCTGGCCCGAAACGCCGGGACGCAATTCGACCCCAAGCTGGTCAAGCTGTTTGCCGACTTTCACCGCGAAGACCACACGCGGCTGCACCTGGACGTGGCGCGGCGCTGGTTGCAATCGTCGGGCGCGCTGGGGGGCATTTGGCGGCCGGCCGTCATGGACCAGCTTCCCTCGACGGGAATGGACGTCCTCTTCCAGAACAAGCTCGTGGACAACATGCGCGACGCCGCCGTGTTCGTCGACGCCAAAATGCAAATCCTGGCCTGGAACCCCGGCGCCGAACGGATGACGGGCATCGCGGGCGGCGCGGCGCGCGGGCGGATCCTGCTCCCCAGCATGGTCGACATGCGCACCGAGTCCGGCACGATCGCGCTGGACGACGAGTCGCCGATCGAGGAGGCCATTTGCCTGGGCGAGCAGCGCTTGCGGCGGCTGGTGCTCAAGGGCCGAGACGGCGTGGACCTGTCGGTCGAGATACACGTCGTCCCCGTCGGCGGAAGCGACGGCGCCATCATGGGCGCCGCCGTGCTTTTGCACGACGTCTCGCCGGAGCTGTCGCTGGAGGCCCGCTGCCAGAGCCTGCACGAGATGGCCACGCGCGACCCGCTGACCAACGTCGCCAACCGGGCGGAGTTCAACCGCGTGCACGAGATGTTCGTCGTGGCGCACCTGGAGCGGCGCCGCCCGTGCAGCCTGATTCTCACCGACATTGACCATTTCAAGCAGGTGAACGACACGTACGGGCATCCGGCGGGAGACGAGGTGCTGAAGGCCTTTGCCCGGCTGCTCAAAGGCTCGTGCCGCTCCGGCGACCTTGTGGCCCGCTACGGCGGCGAGGAATTCGTCCTGCTCTGCGCCGACACGCCGCGGCAGGTGGCGGCGGTGCGCGCCGAGTCGATCCGCCGCACGTTGAGCCAGATGGCGCAGGGGCACCTGGACGGCCGGGCCGTCACCGCCAGCTTCGGCGTCACCGAAATCCAGCCGGGCGACACCCCCTCCAGCATGGTCGCCCGCTCCGACCGCGCCCTGTACCAGGCCAAGGAGTCCGGCCGGAACTGCGTGATCGTCATCGGCACGGGCCTGTCCGGCGAGCCGGGGCAGCAGGAAGAGTCCGCGGCGCCGTTCCGGACCGGGAAAAACGTGATCCTCGAGCAGGACCTGGCCAGCCCGGTCCCGATGTCGATCCTGATCGAGCAGCTCCGCGGTTTCGTGGCCGACCATCAGGCCGAAATCGTGACGGTGGACGAGAACGTGACCCGTCTGAAGATCGGCGGAGGGTGGTTTTTCCGGCGGCGCGGCGATCGGCGCGTGCCGCTGTTCGTGGACCTTGCGTTCCGCGACGTCGTCCAGGAAAACGAGGACCTCGGCAAGCGCCGCGTGGAAACGCAGATTCACGTGAGCGTGGTTTTGCAGCGGGCGCGGGACCGGCGGCGAACGGACGCGGTCGACCTGGCGCGGCAGCTCGTTGCCAGCCTGAAGTCCTATTTGATGGCCGCCGAAAACCATGGCCAGGAGCCGACAAGTCTGGGCGAGCGGCCGGGATCGAGCGGCGATTCGAAGTGAGCGGGCCGTGGGCCTTCTCTCGCGACCTGTGGAGAGAATGTGCGGCTTGCGAATTCGGCTGCGGGCGGGATGCGCAACGGGCGATGGATTTTGCGAGCTGGTCCCACTCTACGCGACCTGCGCAGCGCCGCTACAATGACCGGCGCTCTTGAACAATCGAAAGGCATGCGCATGGCGTCCCAGGACCAGTGGAAGCAGGGCCCGTGGAAGCGTTATTGCGATTTCCTCTGCCGCGTCGAGTCGCTCGGCCTCTCGGTCGATATCAGCCGGATGGCCTTCCCGAAAGGCTTCTTCGCCGGCCGTCGCGCCGCGATGGCGCGCGCCTTTCGCGCGATGGACCGTTTGGAACGGGGGGCGAAGGCCAACCGCAGCGAGAAGCGGCGGGTCGGGCATTTCTGGCTGCGCGCCCCGCACCTTGCACCGAAGGCGGAAATCCGCCGGGCGATCGAGGAAGCGCAAGCTCGCGTGCGCGAATTTGCAGCGGGAGTTCACGACGGCTCGATCCGGCCGCCGGATAAGGCCCGTTTCACCAACTTGCTCGTGATCGGCATCGGCGGGTCGGCGCTGGGACCGCAATTCGTGGCCGACGCCCTAGGGCAAGGCGCCGCCGACCGCCTGCATCCGCATTTCGTCGACAATACGGACCCCGACGGCATCGCCCGCACGCTGGCCGGTATCGGCGATCGCCTCGATGAGACCCTGTGCATCGTGATCAGCAAGAGCGGCGGCACGGCCGAAACGCGCAACGGCATGCTTCACGCCAAGCATGTCTACGGCCAAAGATTCCGGCACCATGCCGTCGCCATCACCAAGGAGGATTCGGCCCTGGACAAGCTGGCCCGGGACGAGCACTGGCTGGCGCGGTTTCCGATGTGGGATTGGGTGGGGGGGCGGTTTAGCGAGACGAGCGCCGTGGGCCTGTTGCCGGCGGCGCTGCAGGGAATCGACGTCGACGCGATCCTGGCCGGCGCCGCCGCCTGCGACGAGGCGACGCGCAACCATCGCCTCGAAGAAAACGCAGCCGCCCTCCTGGCCCTCATGTGGTATCACGCGACCGGCGGCCGCGGCCGCAAGCAGATGGTCGTCCTCCCCTACAAGGACCGGCTGCTCCTTTTCAGCCGCTACTTGCAGCAACTCGTCATGGAGTCGCTGGGGAAGGAGCGCGACCTTCGAGGGCGCGTGGTCCGGCAGGGGCTCTCGGTCTACGGGAACAAAGGCTCCACGGACCAGCACGCCTACGTGCAGCAGCTTCGCGACGGGATCGACAACTTCTTCGTGGTTTTCATCCGCGTCCTTCAGTCTGGCGGCACGTCGCTGTTCGTCGAGGAGGGCGCGACCTCCGGCGACTACCTGCACGGCTTTTTGCTGGGCACGCGGCAGGCCCTGGCCGAAAATCGCCGCCAGTCGATCACGATCACCATTCCGCGCGTGGACGCGCGCAGCATCGGGGCTTTGATCGGTCTTTTTGAACGGGCGGTCGGGCTGTACGCCTCGCTGATCAACGTCAACGCCTATGACCAGCCGGGCGTTGAGGCCGGGAAAAAAGCCGCCGACGCCGTCCTGGCCCTGCAAAAAGAAGTCGTTGGGGCGCTTTCCGATGAACCGCGGACGGCCGACGGAATCGCCGCCGATCTCGGCGCCGATCCCGAAACCGTTTTCCATCTCCTGGAGCACCTGGCCGCCAACGGACGGGCCAGGCTCGTCCGGCCAGGTCCGCCGGACGTGGCGGCGTTTACACGAACCTAAGCGGGGGAAGCAAGCTGCCGTCTTTGTGGGCCTAAGGAGTCGCCGTGATTCTCGAGGGCATTGTGACGACGCAGAACGCCGACGGGACGGTGAACGTCTCGCCGATGGGCCCCATCGTCGACGACGAGGTGCGGCGACTTGTGCTCCGGCCGTTTAACACTTCGCGGACGTGCGCGAACTTGAAGCGCACGCGCGAGGGGGTGTTTCACGTCACGGACGACGTGGAGCTGTTGGCCCACGCCGCCGTTGACGACCTTGCTTCGCCGCCGCCGCTGGCGCCGGCGGAGGGGGTGCGGGTTTTTCGGCTGGCCGACTGCTGCCGGTGGTACGCATTCAAGGTGAAGGCGATCGACGATCGCCAGGAGCGCGTGACGATGACGGCCGAGGTCGTGGTCAGCGGCCGCATCCGCGATTTTCTGGGTTTCAATCGCGCGCGGCACGCCGTGGTCGAGGCGGCGATACTCGCCACGCGGACGGCGATTCTCCCCGCCGCGCAGATTCGCGACGAGCTGCGGCGGTTGGCGCCGCTGGTGGAGAAGACGGGCGGAGCGAGGGAGCGCCGGGCGTTTGAGTTTCTGCAGGAGTACATCGGGCGGGCGCTCGTCGGTTCGTAGGTACGGGTACGAGCGCCGCCTGAAGGCGGGACTCCAACAACTTTGAGATCACGACGAGCGAACGACCGGGTTCGTCAGCGTGCCGATGCCGTCGATGGAGATCGAGATCTCGTCGCCGGGCGAAAGCGTGAAATCGCTCGGCGGCACAATGCCCGTGCCGGTCATCAGCAGCACGCCGCTCGGGAACGAGTTGTCGCGGCCGAGGTAGTCGATGAGGTCGTCGAAGGTGCGGTGAAGCTGCGAGACGTCGGTCTGGCCGCTGAAAACCTCGGTCCCGCCCCGCCGCACGACCAGTCCGATGCGGGTTTTTTCCGGCGGGGGCATGAAGCCGGCCAGCGTAATCCCCGGACCCAGGGCGGCCGAGCCTTGATAGACCTTGGCCTGCGGGAGGTAGAGGGGGTTCTCGCCTTCGATGTCGCGGGAGCTCATGTCGTTGCCGATGGTGAAGCCCACCAGCTTGAGTTTGGAATTGATGACGAGGGTCAGCTCCGGCTCGGGCACGTTCCAGGCCGAGTCGCGGCGGATGCGGACCGGCTGGCCGGGTCCGGCGACGCGATGCGGCGTCGACTTGAAGAAAAGCTCCGGGCGGGCGGCGGTGTAGACGCGGTCGTAGCAGGTCGCGGAGTGCTCCGACTCCTCCATGCGGGCCGTGCGGCTGCGGCGGTAGGTGACGCCGGCGGCCCAGACTTCCTGGCGGTCGATGGGGGCCAGCCAATCGAAGTCGAGGAGCTTTCGGACCGCGCCCGTGGAGAGCTTTCGGACCACGTCGGCGGGGCTGTCGTGCTCAAGCACGTCCGACAGCGTCGAATCGCCGGAGAGCAGGCGGACGTTTTCGCCTTCGCGCAGGCCGACGTGGACGGGACCGCCGTCGCGCTCGCGGAGCTTCAGAAGGTGCATGGTCCTCTTTCCCGTGCTGTGCTTCCGTAGGGTCCGGCGTCGATTGTCGAGCCGGCCGGGGGCCGCCGCAAGGGCGCGGCCAGAATCCACAGGGCCGAATACTTTTTCACAATGCGTAGACTTTGACGGCGACCAAATCCGCGGTCGTTTCTTGACAGACAACGATTTACGACGAAAACAGCGCTCGTCAAACTCCTGGCATCTTCAACAAAGCAACTGCCCTGCCAGAATCCAGAATCGCGCGATTTTTCCGGTTGACATCTACTGGCCGGCCAGTAGAATCGGGGCGAACGTACTGGCCGTCTAGTAGGTCTTGTCCCTCTTGCTCGTCGAGGCCGCCTTGGCCCAGCCGATGCCCACCGAACGCGAGCTGCAGGCCCTGAAGATCCTGTGGGAGCAGGGCCCGGCCAGCGTCCGCGAAATCTGCCAGGCCCTGCAAGACCGCGGCGAAAGCCCGGCCTACACGACCGTCCTCAGCCTGATGCAGGTGATGGAGCAAAAGGGCCTTGTCGGCCACAAGCCGCAGGGGAAGGCCTATGTGTATTTCGCCCGGGCGCAGCGCGAGCGGACGCTCCGCGGCCTGGCCCGCAGCTTCGTGGACAATGTCTTCGACGGGGCGCTGGAGTCCTATGTGCTGCACGCTTTGGAGTCCCGCCGCCTGTCGCCGCGCGAGCTTAAGCGGCTGGAGGCGCTGGTCGCCAGGGCCAAAGAGCAGGCCCGCCGCAAGGGGGAGAAGGGAGGGCCGCCATGAACGCCTTCGGGACCGCGCTTGGCGCCTATGCGGCCGACCTGGCCCCGTTGTCGACCGTCTTTCTGCTTTTTGCGCTCGCCGTGATGGCGGTGCTGAGGCGGCCGGGCGATCGCCTGAACTGGGGCTGGGCGACGATCGTCGGCCTGATGCTCGTGACGATCGCCCCGGCGCTGCCGGCCTGGCCGCGGATCGACGCGACAACCTGGTTCGCGCGCGACACGACCGTGGCACCGGTCGTGGATGAGGGCCGCCCAGCGGCCTCGGGCTTCGCGACGAGCGCCCTCCCAGCATCCCAAGAGACGGTTGGCGAGCCGACTTTCGCGGCCGGTCCGGCGGCTTGGCCGCCGCGAGCCGATGCGGCTTTCGCCGCACCGGACATGGTCCCGCTACCCGGCCCCTCGCCCGCGGATTTCGATCCAGTGCCCGGCGAAATGCCCGTCACCCTCGCTGCGGTCGCCGAAGTTCGGCCGGAGGGGGGCTTATCATGGCCGCAGATCGCCGTCGCCGTCTGGCTGTGTGTCGTTCTGCTGAGCGCCGGCTGGATCGCGCTGGGCGCCTGCCACGCAAATCGCCTCGTGCGCCGGTCCGCACCCGCGCCCGAGTGGATCGGCGCCGAGCTGCACCGGCTTGCCGGCGGACGCCCTGCGCCCCGCGCAAAAATCAGCTCGCGGATCGCCACGCCGATGGTGCTTTCCGTCGTGCGGCCGGTTGTGCTGTTGCCTGAGTCGAGCCTTGACGACGGCCAGCGGAATGTGGTGCGCGCAGCGTTGGCCCACGAATGGGCGCACGTGCGCCACGGCGACCTCTGGCTTTTGGCGCTCGAGCGGCTGCTGTTTCCGATCTTTTCGGCGCAGCCGCTGTTCTGGCTGCTCTGCCGGAAGGTGCGTTTCGCGCAGGAAGTTTGCGCCGATGCAGCCGCGGCGGGGGAAAGCCCGCTGCCCTACGCCGAGGCCGTGCTGGCCTGGGCGAAAGCGGCCGCGCCGCGTCCGGCCGCCGGCGGCTGGCTGCGGATGGCCATGTGGACCCATCCCGAAACCCTCACCAGGAGAATTGAGATGATCCTCCATTCGAAATCGCGTTCATCGTCGCCGAACCGCAAATGGCGTTGCGCCGCGCTGCTGTTGGCTGCCGCCGTCGCCATCGGTCTTTCCGTGTTCACGCTCCGCCCCGCCGCCCACGCGCAAGACAAAGCAGCCGAGGGACCCAAGGCGAGCGCCCCGGCCGACGCGCCCGCGCAGGCGGCGCAGGAGGCCCCCCCGGCCAAGCCTGCGGCGCCGGCTGCTTTGTCCCAAACGCCGCCGGCCAAGGCGCCCCCGTCGGCCGATGATCCGCAGAATGTGCCGCAACTCGCGCCGACCGAAGCCGAGCCGGTCGTGAAGCTCCTGCACCTGAAGTATCACAACGCCGACGAACTGGCGAAATTGCTGGGCAAGGTGCTGGCCGAGCAGGAGAACGCCCCGAAAATGAGGATCGTGGCCGATCCGCGCACGAACTCGTTGCTATTGCAGGGCCGGGCTCAGGACGTGCAGTTTGTGGAGGCGCTGGTCGCCGTGCTCCAGGAGCTGGCGGCGGCCGCGGAAAAGCCCCGCGCCGCCGCGACGCGGACGGGACCGGCCTACCCTCCGGCAATGACGCCCCGCCCGGCGGAATCCAAGCCGTCGGCCAATGTCCCGCCTTCCGCGTCGGGATCATTCAGCTTGGCGACCGTCCGCCCGATGCCGAACCAGGTTGGGCAAAGCACGACGCCCGCCCAGCCGTTGACGCTGAAGGCGAAGCCGGCACCGGACGTGGAGATTTCGCTCTTGGAGCTGGACCTGGCGGAGGCGAAGCTGGATTTGGAAGCGGCCACGGAGCGGCACGATCAGGCCAAGCAACTGTCGGAGAGCAACGCCGTGTCGCAGGGCGAGCTGAAGCAGCGCCTGTACGACATGGAGAAGGCCAAGATCCACCTGCGGCGGATCGAGATCTTGCTCAACGCGGCGAAGGAAGGGAAGACGGCGCCCAGCCGGGTTACTCGGTAAGGCGCGGCGCTCGATCCATTACCGATAAAGGCGAGTTACTTCGCCGGCAGGACCGTGAGTCGGATCAAGGCCGTGCACGGGCCCGGCCGGCCGGCGCGGATGTCGCTGGCCCAGGAACGCGCGACGGTGACGCCGTGCGCGCCGGGCACGATCTCGGCCGTTTGAGGTCACGTCGAGCTGCGCCCTTCTACGACGTCGCGCCAGTACTCGGGCATTCCTCGATACGCAGCCTGATACGTTCGCTCGAGCGGAACATTCACATACCGGTCGGGACTCAAGAACAAGGGCATCTCGGGGAGCGGGTCGCCGACGGACAGCGCCTCGAGATACACGGTCACTCCGGACGGAGCCGCGACGAATGACGCCAAGGTGAGGCGCTTGCGGCTGGCGACGATTCGTCGCAACGGGTCCGGGCCGCCCTCGCTGTTGGCAAATGCGACGGACAATTCGTTGCAGATCGCCCCGGCGATTCTCTGCGTATCGTGCGGTCCGGGCGGGAACAGGTCGACGACGAGGAGATGCAACCCCAGATCCAGGGCCGAGGCGGCCTTGCTGACAAACTCGGAGAGATGCGCCTGGCCGTCCTTGTTGCCGGGTGAGACGATTTCGAGGAAAGCGACCACGCGGTGGTCGCTCGCGTGGCGAATCACCAATGTTCGCCGGCGCGCCCGCGCCGCGGCTTCCGGCGATACCACGAACTGCTCCGTGACCTGTGGCAGCGCATCGACGATCGCCACTGCTCCGCCAACGGTCGGCCCACCCTCAGGCTGGCGTGTTGCCGAGCGCGTCGTTTCGAGCGTGAGGATATCCGCGATGGCGCGGCCGAAGTGCTGTTCCGACATCGCGTAATACCCTGTGGGAAGCACGCCGGCATTGAGTGCTTCCTTCAGGTGCACGATCCAAGAGTTGTGGAAATCGTGAAACGTCCCCGCCTCGACGCGTGTCCAATCATGAACGGGCATAGGGCCTCCCAACATTCGCCCTTTCCATTCTAACGCGGACGCGGCGATGCGCCGCCCATTTCGCGTCGGAATCATGCTTGGAAGCACCGCCTGGCTGACGCCGGCCGCCCGCCGGGCCGTCGGCCGAGCGGTATTCCTTCGTGCCGTCGATGCCGAGGATCTTGAAGATCGTCGCCGCCAGGTCGTGCGTGCTGTGCGTCGTGCCGACCGGCCGTTCGCAGAGCCGGTCGCTACTTGCCGGAAATCCGCCGCCGCTGGCGGAGGAAGAGCCGGATTTCGCGCGGCCGCAGCCGCGGGGCGCTCAGGTGGTGCAGCCGACGAGACGGCCGCAGCGGGTCGATGCCGGCCGCGTAGCGGTACACCGGCAGCTCGGGCCGGCAGAACAGGTCCAGACGCACGAACAGCGAGCACCAGGATGTGACGGGCATTGTGCTTGATCCGGGATGGAAGTCCTTCCGCTTGGAAGAGAGACACGCACCGCCAGTGGGTTCGAGTACGAGCACGATGACGAGTGCGAGAGAAAGTTACCAGTGCATGACATACCCTCCGTCCACATTGATCGTTTGACCCGTAATGTTCCGCGCTTCGTCCGAGGCCAAAAACGCGGCCATGGCGGCGATTTCCGCCGGATCCTGCCAGCGGTTCATCGGCACCAATCGAGCAAGCTTCGACTTGCCCCAGTCCTCGAACGATTGCCGCTCGTGATCCGGCAGGTCCGCCTGCGAGGCCCTCCAGACCTCGCGGCCCAGCGATGTGGCCACCATGCCGGGGCAGATCGTGTTCACGCGCACGCCGAAGGGCGCCAGGTCCTTGGCGGCGCACTGCGAAAAATTGATGAGGCCCGCCTTGGCGGCGCTGTAGGGCGGGTCGGTCTGCGAGCCGATCTGTCCGGCCACGGACGACAGGAAGAGCAGCGTCCCGCGCCGCGCGGCCGCCAGCGACGGGGCGACGGCGTGCGCGACGTTCACCGCGCCGATCAGGTTCACTTCCAGCACCCGCGGCCAGTCGGCCGGCGAGAGCTTCCAGAACGGGAAACCCGCTTTGCCCGAGCCGACCCCAACGGCGAAGACGACGTGGTGCGGGGCGTCGGAGCCGGCGTGCCACTCGTCCCAGGCGCGGCGGACGGCCGCGAAGTCGCAGACGTCGGCCGTGAAATCGCGGGCGACGACGTGAAACCGCTCCGCGATGGAGAACGCCACTTCGGCGACGGCGGGATTGCGGTCCAAGAGCGCGACGTGCGCCCCCTCGGCGGCAAAACGCTCGACGATGGCCCGGCCGATCCCCTCGAAGGAGCCGGCCACGAATGCCCGCGAGTTTTGCAGCTTCAAATCCACGCGCGTCTTTGCTCCCTGGCGGCTGTTATGGGTTGGCAATCACT
>JACOUI010000361.1 GCA_016177915.1 Planctomycetia bacterium | reverse complement strand
TTTCGCGCGTTCGTTGCAGACTGCTGGGTTGTGGTAGTCGCGAGGAGATCTCAATGCGTCCTGAGGCTCGACCTCTATCCGTAGATTGATCCCTCCGGCCTTCGGCTCGTGGCGTGGTTACATCCTGCGGCTCGACCGCTCATCACGAGGATCGCCTCGTCGAAGGACCCCCGGAGGACTCTCGCGCTACGTGGTCCCAACCCTGCTTTCCTGCGGAGAGAGTACGGAGAGAGTACCATGTCCGTCGCCACCGTTTCCGATGTCGTGCCCATCGGCGTGGGGTTCGACACCGCACGCTACGGCCACCACGTCTCGTTCCTGCGGCCAGATTTGCAGCCGGCCGCCCCCCACTTCACCTTCCCCGAATCGCAACAGGGCTACCAGCAACTGCACCAGGCGCTGGAACATCTCTTCGCGCGGCACGAGGGTCGCGTCCACTTCCACGTGCGCGTGGATGCCGCCGGCCAGTACGCCGCGAACCTGGAGCGGTTCCTGCGCGGCCTGCCCTATCCCCTGACGTTCTCCGTCGGCCAGCCGATGCGCAACAAGGAGTACCGCAAGGCGCATTTTCCCAAGCGCAAGTCGGACGCCGTGGAGAGCCTGGCCTGCGCGCGGTTTGCCATCGTCGAGCGGCCGGCGCCCACGCCGCCGACGCCGGAGCAGTGGCAGATCCTGCGCGAGCTCATCAGCCGTCTGCAAGCGAAGGTCAAGCAGGCCACGCGGTTGATCAACCAGCTCCACAACCGTCGCGGCCCTTGTCCGATCCACGGCGGTTTTGGCCGCGGCCAAGACCACGGCGACGCGGGCCTCCGCTGCCGGTCGTTCTCGGTGAACTTGCAGCGGAACGTGTTCCAGTGTTTTCATCCGCCTTGCGGGGCGCACGGCAACGTGCTGGACCTGTGGGCGGCGATCCGCAAGTTGCCGCTGCGCGCTTGCGGCGCTGGACCTGAAAACGACCTTCAACTTGTGACCAGCTCAACAGAGAAGAGGAACCCGTAAGTGGAACCCGTGCCGAGCGTTGCCGCCGCGTCGCGCCTGACCGGCCAGCGCGGCGTCCTCACGCCGGACGCCCCTTGTAAACCGTCGTTACATCTACGGAACGAAGGCACGAGAAATCGTACGGCTACTGGCTCAGCCACGCCCGCACCTGCGACGTCCATGCCCCGCCCTCTTCGCCGTTGTCGTATTGCACGCGCAGCTCGTTGCCGCGGCGGCTGAGGACGCGGGCCTTGTAGTAGAGGCCGCGGCCCTGCCAGTTGATCTCGACGTTGTTGCCGCCCTCGACCGTGTACGTGCTCAGGTCCTTTTCCTTCAGCCACTCCCAAGTCAGGTCTTCGTAGCGGACCAGGTGATGCCCGTTCTCGAAGCGGTGGATCGTGGCGGGGTACCAGTAGCCGTCGGGCTTCCAGCGGGCGTAGATCTTCTGTCCGCGGAAGAAGCCCTTGGGTTGGTAGAGCTGGAGGCGCGTCTGGGCGATGGTGGTTTCCTCGACGTCGCCGTCGTCGTAGCGGATGCGAATCCGCTCGCCGTCGCGCTGGGCGACCGATCCCTGGTAGTACGAATTGCGGCCCAGCCAGTTCCCCTCCAAGCGGTCGCCGACCGCGACGGTGTAGAGTCCGACCTGGCCGGGGGCCTTCCATTCGATCGTGTTGTCGGTGTAGCGGACCTTCACGTCCTCGCCGGAGATCTCCTCGACCGCGGCCGGATACCAGAAGCCGTCGGACTCCCAGAAGGCGAAGACGCGGGCGCCGACCTCCATTCGCGCGGGATCGTCGGCGAAGGCGGGTTGGGAGACGAGGAAGAGCAGGGCTGCCAAGGCGAGATGCAACGGGCGGGTGGTTGTAAGCGGGTTCATCGTCAAGCTCCTCAGTAGGTGACGAGCGGCGGCTTTCAATAGTAGAAACGCCAAAAGACACGCGGCCATACAAAAAATCGCATCTTTTTCAGGGATATGCGAGTAGAAGCGCCTTCGCCGCCGCCTTGACAATGCGGGGCAATGTGGGAAGTTGGGCTGAGTTGAGGTGTCCGGCCAGCGCCAAGAGTCGTAAGTGCAATGTCCAAAGGACTTTCCGAATACCGGGTTTTCTGGGGGGAGTTCCGGCGGAATTTCCACACGACCGGGGCACTGGCACCCAGCAGCCGGTATCTGGCGAGGGCGCTGGCGCGGTTCGTCCGCGTAGACGGCAGCGGAAATGGCCGCCTCGGCAGCGGACCGCGGCGAATTTTGGAAGTCGGCCCGGGGACGGGCGCGGTCACGCGGGAGATCGTCCGCCGCCTGGGGCCGGACGACACGCTCGACCTTGTCGAGCTAAATGCCACGTTCGTCGAGATGCTCCGTCGCCGGCTGGAGCACGACAAGTCGTTTGCCGCCGTGGCGCCGCGCGTGCGGATCATTCACGACCGCGTGGAGAGCTTGCCGCTCGCGCCCACCTACGACGTGATCATCTCCGGCCTGCCGCTCAACAACTTCTCGCGGGAGAGCGTGGAGAGCATTTTGGAGGCGCTCGAAGCCCTGGTGAAGCCGGGCGGCACCGTGTCGTTCTTCGAATACGTGGCCGTGCGGCCGATGCGGCGGCTGGTGAGCGGCCGCAAGGAGCGAGACCGCCTGCGCGACGTGGGGGAGGCTTTGCAATCGAGCCTGAAGCGCGAGGTCCGCCGCGATTGCGTGCTGGCCAACCTCCCGCCCGCTTGGGTCCACCACCTGCGGTTTGGCGAGAAGGAAGCGTGATGGCGACGGCCGCGTGACGAGTTCGAACTGCACTCGCCCGAACCCCCCACTCTAACCCTCCCCCGCAAGGGGGGAGGGAACGAAACCATGTGGAAGATCTCCGGCGGAACCGTCTACGATCCGTTAAGCGGCATCGACGGCCAGGTGCGCGACATCTGGATCGAAGGCGGCCGGATTGTCGCCGCGCCGGCCGATCCGAGCGTGACGCCGGAGAAGGTGATCGACGGAGCGGGGCTTGTCGTCATGCCCGGCGGCATCGACATGCACTGCCACATCGTCGGGCCGAAGGTCAATTCCGCCCGCAAAATGCGGCCAGAGGAAAAGCGGCGGGCCGAGCCGGTGCGCCGCACCGCGATTACCCACAGCGGCACGATGGGGAGCGTGCCCAGCACGTTCGCCACGGGCTACAGCTACGCCGGCCTGGGCTACACGACGGCCTTCGACGCGGCCGTGCCTCCTATTTCCGCCCGGCACGCGCACGAGGAAATGGAAGACACGCCCTGCATCGACAAGGGCTTTTACGTGCTGATGGGGAACAACCATTACATTCTCAAGGCCATCCAGGAAAACCAGCCGGAGAAACTGCGAAATTTCGTCTCCTGGCTGTTAGGCTCAGCCAAGGGCTACGCGGCGAAGCTCGTGAACCCCGGCGGCGTGGAGGTCTGGAAGAGCCACCAGGGCGGGAACGTCAAGACTCTCGATTCGCTCGTCGATCACTACCATGTCACGCCGCGGCAAATTATCCAGCAGGTCGCCCGGGCCGTCGATGAGCTGAAGCTGCCGCACTCGGTCCACATCCACTGCAACAACCTCGGCCTGCCGGGGAACTGGACGACGACGCTGGAGACGATGAAGTGCCTGGAGGGGCACCGCGGCCACCTGACGCACATCCAGTTTCACAGCTACGGCGGGGGCGACGAGGACGAAAACTCGTTCAACTCCAAAGTCGCGCCGCTGGCCGAGTACATCAACGAGCACAACAACCTCACCGTCGACGTGGGGCAGGTGATGTTCGGTGAGACGACGAGCATGACCGGCGACGGGCCGCTGGGCTACTACCTGCAGAACATCTACGGCACGAAGTGGTTCAGCGCCGACACGGAGATGGAGTCCGGCTGCGGCATCGCCCCGATCGAGTACAAAAACAAGAGCCTCGTCCACGGCCTGCAATGGGCGATCGGGATGGAGTGGTTCTTGATGGTGAGCGACCCCTGGCGGGTGGTGCTGAGCACCGACCACCCCAACGGCGCGTCGTTTCTGGCGTATCCGCAGATCATCCGCCTGCTCATGGACCGGACGTACCGGCAGGACGTTTTGAAGACGGTGAACCCGAAGGTGGTCGATCGCTGCCGGCTGGCGGACTTGGATCGCGAGTATTCGCTCTTCGAGATTTGCATCATCACCCGCGCCGGCCCGGCGCGGATTCTGGGCCTTGCGAACAAAGGCCATTTGGGACCGGGCGCCGACGCCGACATCACGCTCTACACGCCGCAGGATGACAAGGAGGCGATGTTCCGGCTGCCGCGGATGGTCATCAAATCGGGGCAGATCATCGTCGAGCAGGGCGAAATCCGCCAGAACTTCTTGGGAAAGACGCTGCACGTTTCGCCGGAGTTCGACCAGGGCCTGGAGCAGGACATCGCCGACTGGTTCGAGCGGTATTATTCGATCCGCTTTCGCAACTATCCCGTCGGCGCGGAGTATTTGCACGACCACGAGGTGGTGCCGTGCTCGTGACGTCGTGGGGCAGGCGTCCCGCCGGTCTTCCTCCTGTTCCGGCGATCACAATGCGCACGATGTTTTACGGCAATTCTTCAATAACCACCGCGCCGCCGTCGACGGCGTCGATCGTCAACCGGCTCCCTTGCAGCAGCGACATTCCGATCAGCGGTTTTCCTTGGGTTTGCGAAATGAGCACGTCCATTCGCTGACCGTGCCAAATCACATTCGCCAGATAGACGTCGAGTACGACGACTCGCCCGTCGGCGAGCGTTCCCCTGCGGTGTCCGGCGAAGGGGAGTCGAAACGAGGATACCGCTTGGCTCGGGAGTGTGAGATAGCCGTTGTATCCCGTGTCAACGACCGCTGCGATTTGCTGGGGCGGTTGGCTAGACCCGGCAGCTTGGATCTCGACGATCGCTTCGCGCTGGACTACGCGCCCGGTGATCATGGACGGTCCGTGCCCACGTGGCCGCCGAGCGTGTAGGCCGTCGGATAGCCGACTCGCAGACCGTAGAGTACGGCTTCGGGTCGCTTCGTGAGCGCCCGGCGCGTGGCCTGCAAATCGTCATCGTCGATTTCGTACTGGCCGGTCTCGATGTCGATGACGACGAATTTGCCCTTGTTGCCGGCTTCGACGTGCCGCCGAATCTGCCGCTCGTAAATCTCTTCGCCGCGTTTTTCGACTTCCTGCGGGGAGTAATTCATGTACGGCATCGTGGAATCCTCCGCGGCGCAATCGCCGGCCGAACGCGCGTTTCCACACATTCATTCTACGGCATTCAGCGGGGCCTGAAAACGATGCAGCGAATTTCTTTGCCCCTCGCCCGCGCGTCCGATAACCTGAATCTCATCCTCTCCGTCCCCACCGAGGTCCATCCCCATGCCCGCCCTCAGCCCCCTCGCCGCCCTGCTGCTCCTCGCTCTGGCCCTTCCCGCCGCGGCCGACGACTTCGACCCCGCTTCGGCCGTGATCGAGCTGAAGTCCGGCGACCGCCTCCTCTTCTTCGGCGATTCGCTGACGCAGCTCGCCGGCCAGGAGGCGCCCAAGGAACACGTCAAAAAGGGCTACGTCCGCATCGTCCGCGAAACGCTGGAAACATCGCACCCCGACAAGAAGATCGAGGTCGATTGGGTCGCCACCGGCGGGCACAAGGTGACGGACCTTTTGGCGCGGCTCGACAAGGACGTGATCGCCAAGAAGCCTTCGATCGTGTTCATTCAGATCGGCGTCAACGACGCGGCGCGGGGCGTGACGCCCAAGGAGTTCAAGGCGCAGCTCGAGGAATTGATCGGCCGCCTGCAAAAGGGCGGGGCGAAGGTCGTCCTCTGCTCGCTCACCAGCCTGGGAGAAAAGCACGACGGCACGAACCGCATCGACGACAAGCTCGACGCCCTGGCCGACGTCGCCCGCACCGTGGCCAAGGAACAAAAAATCCCGCTCAACGATCTTCGCAAGGCTTTCGTGGCCTATTGGAAGGAGCACAACCAGGAGAACAAGGCGAGCGGACTCTTGACCTACGACGGCAACCACTTCAACGATGTGGGGCACCAGTTCGTGGCGGAGCAGATGCTGAAAAAGGTAAAGTAGTTTGAGCGGCGACTCCAGCGGACGCTCCTCCACCGACCTTAAGTCAGACCTCGCGTCGGCGGGCGGACGATTGGCGGGTTAGCCGGGGCTTCGCCTGAACGGGGGCCTGGCCGGCCTGCGGCGCTTGCTACTTGGCGCCCTCCTCCTTCCCCAGCGGCCTGAGCTTGATGTTCTTGAACCAGCACGGCTTGCCGTGGTCCTGGAGGCCGATGTAGCCCTCGCGCGGGTGGTCCTTGTAGGCCACGTCGAACTTGTGGGCCGAGCCGTCGGGGCGCTTGAATTTCTCCTTGAACTCGTCGAGGTCCGCCGCCGTCACCTTCTCGCCGTTGAGCACCACCTCGATCCGCCCCTTGTCGCAGGTGATCTCGATGTGGTTCCACTCGCCGGCGGGCTTCATGGCGTTCTTCGTGGGCTGGACGAGGTCGTAGAGGGCGCCCGTGTCGTGGTAGCCGGCGCCTTTCGCGTCGTCGATGGCGACCTCGATGCCGTTAAAGCCGACGTCCTTGCCCGGGCGCGGGGTGAGCGACGAGGTGCGGATGAAGATGCCGCTGTTGCAGCCCGGACTGATCTTGAAGTCGAGCGCCAGGACGAAGTCGCCCCACGTTTTTTCGTGGACCAGCATGTAGCCGCCGCACTTGTGGGGGTTGATCGCCCCCTCCTCGACGGGCGTTTTGCTCGGCTTTTCGCTGCTGGTCATCCAGCCGGCGTGCGTCTTGCCGTCGAAGAGGAGGACCCAGCCGTCGGCGTTTTCCTTGTCGGTGAGGGCGTTGTCTTCGGCGGCGGCGATGGTTGCGGCGGCGAGAAAGACAGCGCAAATCGCGGGAGGGAGGGCGTGTCGCTGGGAAAACCAGGTTTTCATGGTGTGAGGCCTTGTACGGTGGCGAGGGCGCGCGATTAGACACGCGACAAAGCAGGGCGTGGGTCCAATAGAATCTTCTTCTCCGGCCCTTGAAACGTGCAGTGAAAAAATTGCAGGAAGCCGCGATAACCGAGGTGAATGATCTGGAGCGGATCTGGCGCAAAAGCAATTGAGGTCCGCCATCGAAGGACCGTCGACGAAGCTCTCAATTCCAATACGGCGTCGGCGAGGCGGTAAGGTATGGAAACACCGCCGGCGGTTCGAATGCTGCCATCGGGCCTGGCGCGAAGTCGCAAGCCCACGGCCCGAGCCTCGCTCTCAGGAAAAAGGGTGCGATCGGAGCCGCTATCCAACAACCCGTCGAGCAAACGCCGACCGGTCGGTCCTTCCAGGACGACGGCCAGGATGGGACGTGCAATCCCGCCGGGAAGGCTGGCGTATGGGAATTCCAGCATCAGAGCATCCCTGCGATTTCCCAGTCGCGCGGCAACACATGGTGAACGCGAAGCAGGTGGTTCTTCGGGGCCTTCGCCGCCTGGTTCTCCGCCTCTTCGAGCGTGTCAGCACAGCCAACGACTTTCTTGTCGTCCTGGTCCCACACGATCCACTTGCCTTCGTTCGCTTCCAGGACATCGACGGGGATTTGTTCGTACATCGCTGCACCGCGGTAAAGGGTGAGTTTCACACGCAATGTCAGGATAACGCGCCCTGGGTTTCATAAACAGCCGTTCGCAGGAAACCTGACTGCGCACAAGCCAGGGGCGTCGAATCCCGGTGGCAACCGAAGGGCGCGGATGCGGAAAAAATTCTTGAAAACGGCGCTTGACTCAGCGATTGGACTTGTTACTATAAAACCAAATCTAAAAAACCAAATGTTACTGCGAGCCTGAGGCGTCGCCGTTTTCAAGTGGAACAACAAGCAGAATGCAAAAGGGCAGGCGGGCCGCCTACCCTACGAAAAGCGGCAGGCGGGACGCCTGCCCCACGAAAACGGAGGAATGTCGATGGCACGGCCACGCGTCAAAGAGCTGACGCAGCGCGAACTGGAGGTGATGCACGCCTTCTGGCGCCGCGGCGAGACCACCGTCGCAAAGGTCCGCGACGACCTGGCCCAGGCCGGCCGCGACCTGGCCTACACCACCGTCGCCACGCTTACCAACATCCTTCAGCAAAAGGGATTTCTGGGTCAGACGAGCGCCGAGCGGCCCTTTCGCTACCGGCCCCGGCGGACCTTCGAGGAGGTTTCGCGCAGCCTGCTGTCCGACGTGCTGGACCGCGTCTTCCGCGGCTCGCGCGAGGAACTGCTCTTGCGGCTGATCGAACAAAAAAAGCTCTCCGCCCGCGAACGGGCGGTGCTCGAGCAAATTCTGCGGGAGCAAAAGCCATGAACGAGCTGGGGGTCGTCCTCTTCTGGTGCGCCGTGCAGGTCACGCTCGTGGCGGCGGCGGCGCTTTTTCTCCTGGGACTCTTGCGGCGGCGATTCGCGGCCGGGTCCAGCACGGTGCCCGTCTGCGGCCTCGTCGTCGTGCTGGGGGTGTCGCTGTTGGCGTTCAGCCCCTGGCCGCGGTGGCAATGGCCGACGGCGGGCGGCGGCGCGTCCGTTGAGGCGGCGGCTCCCTTGGATGCGTCACCCCACGCGACAGCGATCGCGGATGGCAGCGCACAGAGCAAGCCGGCGACGGCGTCGCTCCTGCGGGACTTTGCCGCGGCGTTTGCCGATGAGCTGACGCGCCGGCCCACGGAAACGGCCGCTGAAAACCCGTCGTCGTGGCGCTGGCCGGGTGTCTTTGCCGCGGTCTTGCTCGTGCTGGCCGTCGCCGGCCTCGCGCGACTGGTGTTGGGACTGTTGGCCGTCCGCCGGCTGCGAAAACGGGCATCGCCGATCGACGAACCCGAGCTGGCCGGCCTGGTGCGGAACCTGGCGGCGCAGCTTGGCTGCCGGGGGCGCACGGAAGTGCGCGAGTCGCGCGAGCTGACGACGGCCGCGACGGTGGGCTGGCTGCGTCCCACGGTGCTCCTGCCTTCGCAATGGAGGAACTGGTCGCCGGCCGAGCTGCGCTGTGCGCTCGCGCACGAGTTGGCGCACATCGAGCGGCGCGACTTCCTGGCGTGCCTTTTGGCGCAGGCGGCCGTGGCGCTGCACTTTTACCATCCGCTCGTCCACTGGCTGGCCAGGCGCATGCGCGTCGAGCTGGAGCTGGCCGCCGACGCGGCGGTCGTCGAGCGCGTCATCGAACCCGCGACTTACGTGAAAACCCTGGCGCAGATGGCCCTGCGCGAATCCAATCCCCAGGCGGGCTGGCCGGCCCGCGGTCTGTTGCCGACCCACGGCACGTTCATCAGGAGAATCAAGATGCTGCAGAAGATTCACGGGCTGGCGCGGCGGGCGCCTTGGACGTTGCGGGCGGGGGCGGTGTGCCTCCTCCTGGGCGCGGGAGTTCTCGCGGCGGGCCTCCGCGGCGCAACCGCGCAGGACAAGCCGGCCAAGGACGCCGTTGACGTTTCGCTCTTGGCCCAGGTTCAGCCGGGGCGGCTGCCCGACGCGCCAGGAAAGGGGCTGTCCAGCGACTGGATCAGCCAGGACGCCGCGGCCGTGGTCGTCTTGCGTCCCGCGGACCTCGCCGCGCGGAAGGAATTCGCCGCGCTGGCCAAGACCTTCAACGAGGGCTTTGAGAAGGATTGGGGCGCGCCGATCGAAAACGTCGAGCAGATCACGTTCGTGTTCCACGACGCGGACCTTGAGCACGCGCAGCCGCGGTTCGTCTTCCGGTCCGCCAAGCCGCAGCAGTTCAAGGTCCCCACGGTCCTGGACCCGTCCCTTGTCGTCAAGAAGCAAATGGGCGACGTGACCTACTACGTTGTGCCCGGGGACGTGGCCTGGTTCCAGCCCGACGATCGCACCTTCGTCGTGGACCGCGAGGAGGCGCTGCGGGCGGCGATCCTGGTGGGACGCGACGCCAAGCCCGAACTTGCCCTGGCGGCCGGCTGGAAGGAGCTGGCCGGCAGCCATGTCGCGCTGGCCGTCAGCGGCGCCGCCGTGCGCAAGATGGCGAGCGAACTGGGCCGCAACCCCCAGGCGCTGGCGATGTTGTCGCCGTTGTCGCCGCTCTGGGCGGACACGCAGGTCGTACACGTCGGGCTGCGGGTGGACGAGAAAGTCGGTCTGACCGCGATCGCGCAATGCCGGGACGCGGAAGCCGCGCAAAACGTCGGCGAGACGCTTTCCGCGGTGATGACGCTCACAAAGAACTTCATCAAGGGTGTGAAACAAAACCTGACCGGCGACGTGATGGAGCGCGCCATGATGACGGCCGGGTTCACGGCGGCCGAGTCGCTGCTCAAGTCGGCGAAGATCACGCAGGAGCAGAACGTCGTGCGGCTGACCGCCTCCACCGACGTCAACCCGCAGCTCCTGGCCATGGCCGCCCAGGCGGCGATCGCGGCCCGGATGGCAGCGCAGCGGACGCACGGGATGAACAACCTGCACCAGCTTGCCATCGCCATGCACAACTACGCCGATGTCCACAAGCACTTCCCGCCCGCGGTGATCTACGGCAAGGACGGCAAGGGCGGGCAGCCGCACAGTTGGCGCGTGGAGCTGCTCCCCTACTTCTTTTTGGACAACCTCTATAAGCAATACCGCTTCGACGAGCCCTGGGACAGCGAGTCCAATAAGGCCGTGATGGCGCAGATGCCGGCCTTCTTCCGCGCCCCCGGCGACAAGGGCGACTCGACCAACACGAGCTACTTCGCGGTCGTGGGCACGACGACGGTGTTCTCAACGAAGGAGGGCGCGAAGCTCGCCGAGATCGCCGACGGCACGTCCAACACGATCATGTTCGTCGAGGCGAAGCGCGAGACGCCCTGGACCAAGCCCGAAGATATCGAGTACGACGCCGCCAAGCCCCTGCCCAAGTTCGGCGGCTGGTACGAGGGGGGCTTCAACGCCGCGATGTGCGACGGCTCGGCGCACTTTATCCAGAGCACGATCAACGAAAAGGTGCTCCGCGCCATCTTGACGATGTCGGGCGAGGAGATCGAGAGCATCTACGACCCGGCGCCCACGTTGCCCAGGCGCCCCTAACGGCGGTCGCGTCGTGAAGGTGGACGAATCTTTGTCGGCGGCCGCGGGCCTTTGGCTCGCGGCCGCCGGCGCATCTTTATTGCCTCCGCCGCAGCAGCGTACTAGAATAACGGTGTCGCAACGCGAGTTGGAAACGAGCTCAAGTATGAGCGAAATCGTAACGGCAACGTTTCAAGACGGCGTTTTGAAGCCGGAACGCGAGCTCACGCTAACACCCGGAACGAGAGTTCGACTGATCGTCGAGGCATGGGACGAGGTGCTTGCCGGGGCACAGGCGGCCTCCGACGAACTGGATCAACTCTGTGACCAATTCCCGATCGACTCGCGCGGCAAGCGTCTGACGCGGGACGAACTCCATGAACGCGGTTGACACGAACGTCTTGATCTACCGCCTTGATCGAGGCGAGCCCGATAAACAGGCGCTTGCCCGCAGACTCTTGCGGCAATTGACTTCCGATGCGACGCCAACCGTGCTCCTCTGGCAAGTTGCGGGCGAACTCGTGAGGCAACTGAGAAAATGGCAGGACGAAGGGCGATTGACGCGAAACTCAGTCCTTCGCTTCGTGGCCGCCTTCCGCAAGCATTTTCCGCTCATGATGCCGACGGCGGCGGTACTTGACCGCGCCCTTGAGTTGACGGGGAGACATAGCCTTTCACACTGGGACAGCATGGTGCTCGCGGCGTGTCTTGAGGCGAATGTCGACACGCTCTATACGGAAGACATGGGTGCTCCGACGGTGTACGACGGATTGCGACTCATCAACCCGTTCGTGTAACGTTCCTCCGCAGTCGTGCGTCCCGGAGTGCATCACCGCCCCCGCGCCCGCTCCAGCACCTTCGTCAGCTCTTCGACCGTCACGTCGCCGCTCTTGTCCTGGTCGACGCGGTCGAAAATGCGCTTCCCCTCCTCGCTCAGCTCGTCGCGGGTCAGCTTGCCGTCGCCGTCGGCGTCGAACTGGTTGACGATGTTCTCGGCCTGCTCCCGCGGGCTGCCCTGCACCGCCTGGGCCTCGTCGTCGCGGTCGCTAGGCAGGACCGGCTCGTCCGGCGCCGTGTCGCGCGGCACGGCGATGTCGAAGTAGCCGATCATCATCTCGTCCCACGTCTGATCGCCCCAGCGGACGGTCTTGGTTGGGTCGGGGTTGTTGAGGTTCTTCTCCGAATTGTCGAAATGGGCGACGCAATACATCCGCGTGCCGGCGGGGAGTTTTTGAGGCTCGTCCAGACGGTAGCTCGTCTGCCAGTTGAAGTCGTACCGCGGCACGTCAAGCAGGACCTCTTTCCTGCCGTCGGGATACCAGGCCTCGTAGTGGAACGACTTGCCCCGCACGTGCATGTGCGGCATGAAGCCCAAAAGCAGCGATTCGCTGAGCGGGCGAAGCGTGATCGACGTGATGCGATGGTTCTCGGCGCCCGGCGGAATGTTGATCATCCGCCCCACGGCGCTCGTGGTCTTCACCTCGCGCGTCACTTTGTCCGGGTCGGCGAAGACGAAGCCGATTTTCGTCAGGTCCGTTTGCGGGCTGCCGACCGGCGTGTAGTGGACCTGAAAGATCAGCTCGGAGTTGGCGGGAATGCGCTTGGCCATGCCGTCGGGAAACGGCCGCTGGCGCAGGCCGGGCACGTAGCCGACCAGGAAGCCCCGAACGGCCCCCTCGCCCACGCCGCCCCGCGAGTTTTTGGGCCGCGCGAAGACCAGCACGTGATGCACGACGGCCCGGTTGCCGGGCAGGATCTCCGCCGCCCGAATCCACTTCTCTTCGGCGAACGGAAGGTCTGCGCGGAAATACTGGTAGCGCACCACCCCTTCCGCCTGGACGCTTACCGGCTTGTCGGCGATGGCCACGACGACGTCCGGCTCCTCCGGCAATTGCCAGCCGGTGGTGAACGTCCGCGGCGGCGGCAGGTCCTTCGCGTCGCCCTGTGGCGCGCCGGACTCGACCCAAGCAAAGATCGTTTGCTTCTCTTCGTCCGTCAGCCGGCGCTCGTTGGCGAAATGCCCGTGCTCGGGGCTGGCGTGCCAGGGGGGCATGCGCTCCTCGCGCACGACCTCGGCGATCATCGGCGCCCAACCGGCGGCCTCCGAGTATTCCGTGAGCGCGAACGGGGCGATTTCCCCCTCGCGATGGCATTCCACGCACCGCTTCTGGAAAATCCGCGCGACTTGGTTCGAGTACGTGACCGCGGCGCCTTTCTTCGGCTCGCGCGTTTTGCCGATCAAGCAGCCGGCTGGCTCCGTGACGGGCCGGCTCACGGGCTTGCCGGCCAGCAGTTCGTCAATCGCCGCCGATAGCTCGGTGTGCTGCGGCGATTTTCGGACGTAGCCCACGCCGTACTGGTCGTCGATCCGCCCGCGATAGCGCACCACGCGCTTTTCGTCGAGCAGAAATACCTCCGGAGTGCGCGTCGCGCCCAGCCCCTCGACCACCCGGCCGCCTGCGTCCTTGAGGATCGGGAACTCGATTTTGTGGTTGCGGGCGTAGGCGGCGATCTCGGCCAGCGAGTCCTGCTGGTTGGCGTTGACGCCCAGCACCGTCACGCCCTGGTCGGCGTACTTTTTCGACAGCTCGGCCAACCGCGGGCCATAGAGCTTCGCCAGGGGGCACTCGGTTCCCAGCAGCGCGATTACGACAAGTTTGCTGTCTTTGTAGTCGGCAAGCGCGTGCCGCTTGCCGCGGTAGTCGTCGAGCGAGAAATCAGCGACCTTCATCCCGACCGCGGCCGCTGCGTCGCGCGTCTTTTCCTTGCCGGCCACAGCCTCGGCGGCCCCTGCTTCGGCAGCCCTCGCGGCGTCTTCGTCAGCAGCGGGCTGGGTCGCGACCGCGCGGGTCTTCGTCACCTTGGCGGAGATCGTCGTTCGGACGTCGCTGGCACGATGGCAGCCGGCCAGCGACAGGACGAGAAGGGAGACGACCAGGAGGCGAAGGCCCATGAATGCTCTTTTCAGCTTGCGTCTTGTTGGAGTCCCGCCTTAGCTGGTTTACGTTTCCGCCGCACGGCGCCGTCTGAAGACGGCACTCCGATCTTTTGAAAGGCGGTATTTCAACAATCTGTACGTCCAACACCGGCAGGACGCCGCGGTTCCGTAGGTTGGGATTCTCGACGTTTCCGCTGCCGAGGCAAGAGCGAGCCGGGCGGTGTTTTGTCCCAGGCGCTTTGCCGGCGCGGCGTTCCTCTGAGGGTTTTACCTGGCGCGGAACGGAAAGGTTGCGGCGGGGCCGGAAAGTCCGCTGGCTCGGGCAGCCGGTGTTGCCAGCTTTTGAGCTAGGGTTAGAATCAAGGAGATTTCCGGAGGGTAAGCGAATGGTGAGCGGCCTGACTCGAAATCAGGTGCCGGGAAACCGGTTGTGGGTTCGAATCCCATGCCCTCCGCTGGATTTGGGAAAAGTCGCGTCGCAGCCTGTGTAGCCGATTTGTAGCCATTCTCATGGTCGAATTCTCCGATCTGCGAAGCGCGTTCGATTGGCTGGTGTGCGAACGCAACTTGGACGACTACCGGCATTGCTGGCTCGCCCTTGATGATTATGAGACGGCGGTTCGTCACGTCCATTGCTATTGACGCTTGAAACCCAGGTTGCTGATGGTCGACCGCGCATGCGGCCAGGCCAGAAACGCCACGCCAAGCATCCCCCAAATCAGAAACGAGGCCGGTTCGGGCACCTGTCCGGGTGCGAACTCTTCAAAGCCGCCTTGCGAGCTGCCGTCTGCCTGCGTGAACTCCGCGTAGAAGTACAAGTAGTCGCTGGCCGATCGCCCAACAAAGGAGCTCTCCGGGATCAAGATGCGCACGTCCGTCGAGCCGCTGCCGGAGAAGAGATCCGTCAGGATCGCGGTGTTGTCTTCGTTGCTGTCGAGGTCATAAAGCAAGGTGAACCCGCCAAACGACGCCGGCGCCGCGAAGTTCGTGGAAAAGCCGTCGGCCGCCGCGCCTGCGAAGAGGTGCAGCTCGTTGAGGCTGATATCGGCCTTCGATCCGCCGGGTTCGTTCAAGTCCAGCAGAAACTCCCGGTAGCTGGTCGAGCCGACGTTGGCGACCGGCACGGCGCCCAGCGTCAGGTTGCGCGTATAGTTCGGGTCCGTCTTCTGATCGAAATCCGGAAATCCCGCCCCCCGGTAGCCCGTGTTGTAGCCTTGCTCGACACCATTACCGGACGTCCCATTATCATGAATCCGTAGAAATGGCTTGAGAATTCCAGTGCCCGCCGGCTTGACGTTGAAAACCTGGAAGATCGCGCCGTTGAGAACCGCCGGCGGGTCGTCCGGATCGTCAAGCACAATCATGCCGGCAGCAGCGGGAGCGCAAGAAAGCACCAGCGCCACCGCGCTTGCGATGGCAACCCGCGCCGTCCATGCCCAAGCCATTCCTCGAGGTGTCTGGTCAATTGATCCTTGGGACAATGGAATGCTCCCGGCCCGGCACCCTCCTATTTTTGACGAACTACACTGGCATAATACACGCGACAGGTGGCCTACGCCAGCACCTTTGAGGGAATTCTCCGCATTTCATGACTCGCTCGAGCCGTCCTTCGACCGGGTCGAAATGTGGTCCGTGCTCCAGGATTCGCTCGACCTCCTCCTCGCCATCGAAGGCGGCCGCCGCGTGGCCGTCTGGACGAAAAGCTCTGCGGGCGGCGTTACGAGTGACGTTGGAACCCCACGGCTACGCGCTTTGGACCGGCACCGCGCTTGGACCGTATCCGCCACGACGACGAGCTGGACTTTTCGCGTCGATCGACCGTGATTTGGAGCGGCGGGCACATGCGCGTTGAAAAATAAGGAGATAGCGTCTAATTGGGAAAAACTCCTTGACACGGCGACCTACACGATTATTCTCTATTCTTTACCTTTCGACGAGCAGAGTTTAGGAGAGCGGAGGGCAGAGCAATGGAGCGCATGTACGCGCCCACCCTTGATCATCCAAGCCAGTTTCCAACCGGCCTTTTGGCAGCGGCGGTTTCAGGCAGCGAGGCGTGTCACGTCACCTGTGCCGGCGATGCGTTGGCCTCCGCGGAGCGGACTTGGCTGGTGCTCTACACCAAGTCCCGGCAGGAAAAGGCGCTGGCCCGATGTTTGCTCGCGCTGGAGATTCCCTTTTATCTTCCGCTGATTGCGAAAACCACAATCTGTCGCGGCCGGCGGTTTCGCTCCCGCGTGCCCGTTTTTACCAATTACTTGTTCCTGTTTGCCAGCACGGACGAGCGCGTTCGGGCATTGCAAACAAACCGGATCTCTCGCGTTTTGCCCGTCGGAGATCCGGAACGTCTTGAATTCGACCTGCGGCAACTGCAACGGCTGATTGCGTCCGATGCACCGCTGACCATCGAGAGCCGGCTTACTCCGGGGCGTCGCGTTCGCATTCGCATCGGGGTGTTAGCGGGGCTCGAGGGCGTCGTCGTGCGGCGACAGGGGAAAAGTCGGCTGATCATCAGCGTCAACTATTTGCAACAGGGCGCTTCGGTGGAGATTGAAGACTGTCAGGTTGAACCGATTGATTGACAGGCCGTACCGAAGCGGCAGCCTGAGGAGAAACCGACGAACCGATCACTAGGTTCAACGTAAGTCCGATGGTCGGCTGGACGGGACCGTCTAGCCGGGACCAGCGGCGATGATTCCAAACCTTCGAACGGACGGACTTCGCGACGGAGACAAGGATGTTTGTGTCAAGGATGAACGTTAGCGTCAGGCTACCTGACGGACTGCGCTCGTGCGAGTGCCGAAGCACTCGAGCGCAATTGACGGGAACGGAGTGCGCGCGGTCGGCATCGAAACCATGGCGATTCGACAATCAAAGCGACGGCGGGCGAGTCGTGATGCACAGCAGCGTCGCGAGGTGTTCGCACGCGAGCGAGCCGTGGCACCGCCGAGACCATCGAGTGTTTCCGAACCGGGCGCGCTCGTCTCACCTGCACTTGGACTCCACGGACTCGATTGGATCGTTGCGGCTCTAGTTGTTGGCGCCACGTTCTTCTGCAGTTTCTGGCGCACGCTCGTGGCGCTGGTCGGCGATTGGCAGCGCCAGGCGGACTACTCGCACGGCTTTCTCGTCGCTCCGCTCGCGCTTGTCGTGCTTTGGCTGCGCCGAGACCGGTTTCCGCGGGATTTCAGGCGGCCGGGCTGGCTCGGGTTGGGACTCGTGCTGATGAGCGTGGCCGTGGCGGCCGTTGGGCTGCGCTACTTTCTTGCCCCCCTGGCCGGTTGGTCGATGATCCTCTGGATTGGCGGAGTGTGCTGGGTTCTTGGCGGCCGGCGAGTGTTCGTCTGGGCGTTGCCTGCAATAGTTTTTCTCTTCTTCATGGTCCCTTTGCCTTACCGCACGGAGCATTTGTTCTCTGGACCGCTGCAGCGGGTTGCCACGATCATCAGCAGTTGGATTCTGCAGGCATTCGGTCTCCCAGCCGTCGCCGCTGGAAACACGATTTACCTTGGCGACCATCAACTGGAAGTTGAGCAAGCGTGTTCCGGATTGCGGACGATGGTGGGCATCGCGGCACTGGTGTACGTGTTCGTCATCACGACACGCCGGAGCTGGTGGATCAGGGCCCTTTTGGTTTTGTTTGCCGCGCCAGTAGCGTTGCTCGCCAATTCGCTTCGGATCGTAGCGACGGGTTTGCTTTTCCACTTCGTTTCGGATCCTGCGTCGCGGCTGTTCTCTCACGACTTGGCCGGCTGGTTTACGATCCCCGTCGCGGCGGCCCTGTTGGGAGGTGTGTTGTGGCTCCTCGGGCGATTGCTCGTTGAAGTGGAGCCGGCTGCGGGGCCGGAGTTGTTGGGCCGCAGCCAGGCAAGTTGAAATGAGGCAAATGCCATGAACGACTCTCACGAATCCCTCGCAAACCGCGCATTGAACGTTCCGTCACGCGCCGTAGCGCTCGCAGGGCCAGGGGAGCGGCTTCCGTCGGCCCTGGTTTCGCCGCAACAAAACCAGTCGATGTTCACGCCCAGGCTCGTTTGGAACGTGCTGCAAGGGCGATGGAAAATCGCACTGCCGCTTGGAATTGTGCTGGCGTGCGCGGCAGCGGCCATCGTGTGGGTGACGTTCAAGCCAGAATATCGTGCCGAGGCTTGGCTGCGGATCGAGGATCGGCGGCCGTTCATTGCCTTCCCGATCAAGGATGACTCCGGTCTCTTTGTTCCGACGCAGGTCGAGCTCCTGCGCGGTCCGCGAGTGCTGGGCGAGGTGGTAACCGCGCTCGCCGCCGAAGTGCCGGAAATCCGCACGGAAGAAGACCCGCATGCCTGGCTTAGGGAACACCTTAAGGTAGAACCCGTGGGCCATTCGGAACTCTACCTCGTCGCATTTACGAACCATGATAGGAACAAGGCCGCAAAGATAGCCAATGCGATCGTCCAGGCGCACCTGCACAACGCGGTGAAGGAAGAGGCCGCTGAGACCGAACGGGTGTTGGAACTGCTGCGGGACGAGAACAAGTTGCGGCAGAAGAACCTGGAGAAGGAGCGGGAGGATCTTCGCAATCTCATGAAGCAGGCGGGTTATGACGAAGTCGCTTTCGAAAACGTAACAAGCGCAACGAGGTCCGAGCCAGTGCCGATGACGCTTCTTGGCAGCCTCGAGGCGCGACTGTCCGACGCTGAAGTCGAACGGGAGATTCTTGAAGCGCAAGTGAAAGCGCGGAGTCAAACTGCGGGACAACCCGTCAAGGTCCCTGACAGCCTGATCGAACAGGCACTGGCACAGAACGCGGAACTGCTGGAGCTTGGGGGCACCCTCCGGCTTAAGCAGCAGGACGTCCCCAGGGCCAAAGAAGGCTCGGCGCTGCGGCAGGATCTCGAACGACAGATTGCAGATTTGCAGTCGAAACTGACCAAACGACGGGAAGAGCTTCGCCCCCAGCTCGCCGAGGAACTGCGTGCGCTCGTCGAAGCCGATGCCGCACGAGCGACGGCGGAACTTCAAGAACGCCTGGCGAATCAGCGGTTGCTGGAGGAACTGCTCAAGCAGCGCGTCGAGCAGGAGCGCAGCAGGCTGCAAGAGAAAGGCGACCGTTCGCTGGACTTCGTGTTTGCGCGGGCAGAACTTGTGCGTTCGGAGGAGGTGATTCGCAAGATTGCCGACCGGGAGGTAGTGCTGAGCACGGAATCGCGGGCGCCGGAGCGAGTAACTCTGCTGCGGTCCGCCGAACCGCCGACCGTGCCCGTGGAGACGTGGCCGTACAAACGCCTCATTCCGGCCGTCGCCCTTGGAATGTTTCTGCCGTTTGGGTTGCTCGTACTCTGGGAGGCGCTTGCCAAAAAGATTCTCGGTTCGGAGCAGTTGGGTCAGGAAACTCATTTGCCGGTGATTGGCGAAGTGGCAACGCTCCCGGCCAAGCCGCTCTTGCCGCGTCCGGGCGCCAAGCGCCGGTACGAACGAGACCTGGCTGTCTTCCGGGAAAGCGTTCATTCCATCGGCACGGCGCTGGCGGTTTCTGAGGCTGTCAAGGACCGCAAAGTGCTCGTGATTGCCAGTGCCGTTTCGGGTGAAGGGAAGACGAGCTTGGCGGCGCAGTTGGCGACGGGCTGGGCGCGGTCCGGTGGGAACGCGGTGCTCGTCATGGATTGCGACATGCGCAGCCCAGGAATTGCTGAAAGTTTCGGCGTCGACTCGACGCCAGGATTGGTGGAAGTGCTGCGGGGAGAGTGCGAACTGGACGATGCCATCAACACGGAATGGGGGGAAGGAATTCACATCCTGCCCGCTGGCCGACTTGGTTCGACGAGTCCCCACCTTTTGGCGCGCAGCCAGACGTTTGGGGAACTGCTGGGGGTGCTCCGCGAGCGATATCAGCGCATCGTTATTGACGTGGCCCCCATCCTCGCCGCCAGCGAGTCCATGCACGTCGCCAAGTTGGCGGACGGAGTTGTGCTCTGTGCCTTGCGGGACCACAGTCGTGCGGGCCACGTCAGGCTTGCGTGCCAGCGACTGCTGATGGCCGGAATCCAGCCGATCGGAACCGTCCTAAACGGAATTCCCGCCCGGCAATACATGTACCGTTACGGCGCCTACTACGGATCCTATGTCGAATCCTGATGTGACCTCTGCGGACTTGCGATCAACGACGTCCGGCCGCGGCAAGCGGCCAAAGCGCGTATTGCGAGTCAACCTGCGCCTGCTGGCCGCGTTATTGGCGATCCTGGCCCTGGCCGCACCTGCGATCTATTTCTGGCGTGCGCATCAGGTTCGGCGGAATGCCAACGCGATGCTACAGCAAGCAGAGCAACTGGAGAAGAAGAACGACTGGAGCTCGGCGGTGACTTGGTACTTCCGCTATCTCCAGTTGGCGCCGGAAGATAATCACACGCAGATTCGCCTTGCCGAGGCATTTGACAAGTCGGCACGTCGGCCAGCGCAGAAACACCGTGCCGTTGAACTGTATGCGCGGGCGATCGCGAGCAATGCGACTCACGATCGAATCCGGGAGCTCTACCGTCGTCAGGCCGAGCTCCTGCTGGAGGTGGGGCGATTCGACGAGGCCGAAGATCGCGCACGCTGGCTTTTGGACCATCCTGCGGAACCCGTTCCAATCGGCAACGCGGGCCAGCCTTCCCGCGCTGGACTTGATCCGGTTGCGCTCCGGCTCATGGCGAAGGCACTCGATGGTCAGTTGCGGCAGCGAGCCAACGTAGACGTGGCGAAGGTAATCGACGCCTTGAAAGTCGCTTTGGAGCACAACCCCGGTGACGTTGAACTCACGCTCGCGCTTGTCCGCTCGTACCGGGACGCCCGTGTTGTAATTCCAGACCTCGATCGGCCTGCCCGCCACAAGCTTGCCGACCAGGCCATCGATCGCATGGTGGAACTGAATCCTGGCGACGTGGCCAGTCGTTTAGCGCGGTACCGCTGCCGGGTCTTCTACGGCCTCTCTGGGGCCGATGAGGACCTGACCGCGGCACAGCAACTCGCTCCCGACAACTCCGACGTTTTGTTGCTGTCCGCGGATGCGGCTCTCAGAAGCCGCGACTACTCGAAAGCGAGGGATTATTGTCAGAAGCTCGTGAACGTCGCACCAGGCGACCGCAGGGGATACGAGCTGTTGGTTCAAACGTATCTAAACATGGGCGCATCCAAAGAGGCAATCGGGGCGTGTGAACAGGGCCTCGCGCGCATGGGCGAGCACGACCTTGATTTAGACCTGTTATTGGTTCAAGCGCTGATCAACGAGGGCAGACTTGACGAGGCTGGCAAGACGCTGACGGCGATGGAATCGATCGCGCGCAAACTCGGGCCCGATCTCTCCGCCCCCGAACGCCGGCGGGTGATCGAAGCGTTGGAGGTCGCGAAGGCCCAGTTGGCGCTAGCCAGCGGGAGGGCGGCTGCCGCGATTGACATTTTGCGACGAACGGCCGCCGGTCACACTGCGGGGAGCGACGTTGAACGGGACGCGAACGAACAAACGCGTCGCTGGCTGCTCTTAGGCGACGCCTACGCACAAATCGACCAATGGGACCTGGCGGCCACGGCGTACGACGATGCGGCCGCCGTCGACGTCAACGCGGCCGGGCTGAAGCTCCGCGTCGCCGCTGCTTGGGAAAAAGCGGGGCGATTGGACTTGGGGATCCGTCACTACAAAGAAGCCCTGGCACGCCCCTCTGCCCCGGCCGAGTATTGGCTGCCCTTGGCCCAAGCCCAGATCCGGCAGCAGTTGTTGGTGGCGGAGGACCGCCGCGACTGGGCGGACCTAGATGCCACCCTAGCGCAGGCCAGTTCGCGCTTGAACGAGTCGCTTGAGCTGACATTTGTCAGGGCCCAAGCCGCCGCCGCCCGCGGTGCGAAAGACGAGGCACTGTCGCTGCTAGAAGCCGTCGAGAACGACGTCATTGCGTCTGACAAAATGTTGCCCGCTGTGGCAGTCGTCTTCGATACCTTGGGCGAACCAGATCGGGCAGATCGCTCGGTGGAAAAGTTCGCGCGAACGAAGGGCGCGTCCACCGAGGTCGCGCTGGTGCGCGCGGAGCTGGCCCTGCGCCGTGGGCAGCCTGAAGCGGCGCGGCAAGTTCTTGACGAAACGTACGCCGCGGCGCCGGAAGCCGAGCGTCCCAGAATCACGTATGCCCTCGTCGCCGTCGATCTCGCGGCCGGAAAGACCGACGATGCTCGCGGGCGCTTGTGGGCCCTGAGCGAAGCCCGTCCGTTCGACGTGAAACCGTTGCAGCAACTGCTCGAAATGGCGATCAAAGCAGACGATGTTCCGTTGTTTGCCCGCTGTGAAGCCGGGCTGGAGGGAACGGAAGGGCCGCAAGGGCCGCTCTGGAGACTGGCCCGTGCGACTCGCCTTCTGAGTGAAAGCAAGAGTGCCGACGACGAGGCAATGCTGCTTGCCCGGCGATTGCAGGACGAACTGGAGAAGTTACGGCCTGCCTGGGGGCCGGTTTTTCTGTTGAAGGGCCGGATCGCTCAACGGCAGGGACGAGATGACGAGGCCGCCGCAGCGTATCAGGAAGCCATTCGCCTCGGCAGCCGCAATCTCACGGCGATCGAGCAGCTTGTCGCGGTCCTGTACCGGCAAAACCGCGTCGCCGACGTGATCGCGCTTTTGTCGCGGGTTCAGCAGGAGGGCAGCCTCGAGAGGGCAGTCGAGCTCGCCCGCGCGGCCGCCGAGCGCCGGCCTCGCGATCCCATGACTCAGATCTGGCTGGGCTACGCCCTGAACCTAGCGGGTCAGGTGGACGACGCCCGCGCCGAATTCCAGCGGGCAGTGGACCAGGCGCCGCAGGACGAGCGGACATGGTTTGGGCTCGTTTCTTTCTATGTGCTGCAGAATCGCCTCGACGACGCGCGCCGGACAGTTGATGAGATGACCACGCGCGCCAAATTCACCGCTGTTCGACTGGCCCTCGCTCGTGCACAGGCCTTTGACGTGATCGGTGACCGGGAGCAGGCCGAGAAGGAATACCTCGCGGCGCTCGAGGCCGACCCACGCAACACTCGCGTCCATGAACTCCTTGGGAGATTCTACCTGGGGTACAATCCAAGGGCGGCCCAAGCAGTGTATCGTAGAATTCTGGAGTTGAAGCCCAAGGACGTGGCCGCGTCGCGCCTCCTGGCGATCGTGTTGGCGGCGGCAGGCAACGAGCAAGACTGGAACGAGGCCGTTCGCCTTTTAGATCCCGATGGCAATGGCCGCGGATCGGCTCCGTCTGACCGCCGCCTGCAGGCTCTCATCTACCTGTCGCGCGGCAGTCAGGGAGATCGTCGAAAGGCCCGGGAATTGCTGTTGGAATTGCTTGCTTCGCCTGTCACGGCCGTATCGACGGATCGTTTACTATTGGCGCGGATTGACGAAATCGAGGGAGACTTTGCCCAGGCGAAGGCGCAGTTGCTTGCTTTGGTGATGCAGAAACCTCCTTCGCCAGTCTCCTTGGCCGTCTACATTGACTTTTTGCTCCGCCACGATGGCGCGAACGAGGCCGAGGCCTGGCTTGCGGAACTTGAAAAGCGAGCGCCCGACGATCCCCAGACGGTCCGGCTGCGGGCGTACTGGCTCAAGCGTCAAAACCGCACCGATGAGATCACACCGATTGTTGAGGCTGACCTTCAAAAACGCCTGGCGGCAGCCGACACTCCTGTGAAGAAAGCCAGCGCGTTTGCCGCGGCCGCCGAGTTGTACGATGCGGTTGGACTCACGCAACGCACCGAGGAGTGCCTTCGCAAACTGGTGGACCTCGATCCCCGAGGATTCCAGGTGCTGGCGAAGTGGCTGGCGCGCCACGAGCGCTATGAGGAGGCGGTTTCGCTTTGCATCGAGACCGCCAAGCAGCGCCGCGGGCCAGATGCGGAACGAACGCTTGCCCAAGTTCTAATCTTCGCGGCTTGCCAGCCCAACGTCGTTGAGCTACCCGCCGCCGGAGAAGACTTCGTCGACGGAGCCCTCGCAGAATCCAAAAACGATCTTTCGCTGATCTTTGACTTTGCTTCCCTGCGGTACCTGCAGGGTCGTTACGACGAGGCGGCCCGACTGTACCGGCAAGTCCTGGCATCGGTCCCGAATCACGTCGGCGCGCTCAATAACCTTGCGCTTTTGCTGTCTGAACGGCCCGGTGCGCCGGACGAAGCCGTTCAATTGATTGATCGAGCGCTCTCGGTATCGCGTAGATCGACTGAACTTATCGACACGAAGGCACTGGTGCTGATGAACCTCGGGCGGCCAATGGAAGCCCGCGCACTGCTCGAGCAGGTCGTCGCAGACCAACCGAACAATCACCGCTACCGCTTTCACTTGGCCCTCGCCTTGCATCGACTGGGCGCCACGGATGAAGCGCGCGTCGCTCTGGAAGCCATGGCGGACAAAGAATTGAGATCCGAGCTGCTCAGCTCCCGCGAACGGCGCACGTTGGCCCAGCTTGTCGCCGATCTCAAGGTTCCCGCGCAAGCCGCACTTCCCCGAGCCAACTGAGGGTGCACAGGAACTCCGGATTCATGCAGCGATTCTGGTTCTACTTTGGTTTGGCATTGATTGTGGCCGTGACCGCGGGGGGCAAAGCCGTCTGTGTCAGGCTCGACCGCAGTCAGAGTGCAATCCTAATGGATGCCGCGAGTCGGTTGAAGTCGTCGGTCCCGCTGGAATTCGGCCAGTGGCGTTGTGAGAAAGACGAGCAGCTTAATAGCCGCGTACTCGAGCAGTTGCAGTGCACAGGGTACATTCATCGCCGGTATGTTCACAGCGGTGGCGGCTGGACCGTAGAGATGACGCTCCTCGTGGGGCCGCCGGGACCCTTGGTAGCTCATCGACCGGAATTCTGCTTAACGAGCCGTGAGTGGCAGTCCGTGGGAACAAACAAAAAGCTACGCCTCAAGGGTGACGGAACGGCCAGCGACGAGTTTTTCCGATCCGACTTCGAAGCACAAACCGTGAGCGGCGAGCACTTGCGGATTTATTACAGTTGGAACCGTGGGGGGCGCTGGGAGGCGCCGGAATCGCCAAGAATTGCCCTGGGGGGCGCGGCGGGACTCCTCAAGCTTCAGGCAAGCACGGTCTTGCCGTCGGGCACGCCGGACGACGACCCGCCGCTGGAGTTCCTTCGCGAGTTGACGGCATTGCTGCATAAAAGTCCACTCTCGCACGCATTTCGGCAAGGCGAGTAGGCCATCGAAAGGCTCTGCAACTGAGTACGATTTCCACGTGGGGATTGAAACGTGTCCACAACTCTGAGCCGCATCGACCAAACGACGCCCATTGACATCGATCAGGCGGAGACCGAACTCGGCGACGGTCGACGGAGGCCAGCCCGCTACTTTCGCCGCTACGGCATCCTCCATCGCGTGGCGGCGCTCCTGCTCTTGATTCCGGCAGCGCCTATGGTGATCGTCTTGATCATCCTCGTGCGGCTGACGTCGAAAGGCCCCGGCATCTTCAGGCAAACGCGCGTCGGTCGAGGCGGAAAGGTGTTCACCCTCCTCAAGATCCGCACAATGTGCGACGACGCAGAGGCTGAAACGGGTCCCATCTGGACGACAAGCCTCGGCGATACAAGGATCACTCGATTGGGACGAATCCTCCGAGCGCTGCACCTCGATGAATTCCCCCAGTTGTGGAACGTGGTAAAAGGCGAAATGGCACTGGTTGGTCCGCGCCCGGAGCGGCCGGAGTTCGTGCAAAAGCTGGCTCGACAGATTCCAGGCTACCTGGACCGGCTGTCGGTGTTGCCCGGCATCACGGGTCTCGCCCAGCTCAACCTGCCGCCAGACAGCGATTTGAACAGCGTGCGCCGCAAGCTCGTGCTGGATCGCGAGTACGTTGAGAAGGGCGGCTTCTGGCTGGACGTGCGCATTCTGGTCTGCACTTTTCTTCGGCTCTTGGGAATCCCCGGCCGCCGCGTCAAGAGGATTTTGAAATTGGATCGGGATCCCCAAGTTTCGGACCGCGATCACGTCCCGCCGGCCGATCCCAGTTTGGAATTCAGGGCCGTGGGCGAAACCTTGCCGTCGACCAACGGGGTCGCGACCAAGGATCATCCCCTCGATAACGACGCACCGCGCGAGATTAGCGCTGGTTTGAAGCCAAATGACTAAGGTCCTGTCACACGGCCGTGACTCCGACTCGAAACGGGTAATGTCAGTGACTCAACTGAATGCGTTTACTGTCGACGTGGAGGACTACTACCACGTCTCGGGTTTTTCGAAACACATTGACCGCTCCGCCTGGGACAGTTTTGAAAGCCGGGTCGTCGCCAGCACCCACCGCATTCTCGACCTGCTTGACCGGCATCACGTCCGGGCCACGTTTTTCGTCCTCGGTTGGGTCGCCGAGCGTCATCCGAAGCTCGTCCACGACATCCACCAGGCGGGACACGAAGTCGGCTCTCACAGCTACTGGCACAGGCTCGTCTATCAGATGACGCCCGATGAGTTCCGCGCCGACCTCCGGCGGTCGAAGAAAGTGCTCGAGGACATCGTTTGTCAGCCGGTCACGGCCTACCGGGCGCCCAGCTTTTCCATCACGCGTGCTTCGCTCTGGGCGCTGGATATTCTCGCCGACGAAGGCTTTTGTTACGACTCCAGCATCTTTCCAATCCGGCACGATCGGTACGGCATTCCCGGCGCGGAACCGGGTTTGCACCAGATCGAGACTCGCCACGGTCCTCTCTGGGAGTTGCCGCCCACGACGGTTCGCGTGGCCGGCGTCAACGTGCCGGTGGCGGGCGGCGGCTACTTTCGGCTTTATCCCTCGTACTGTACCTGCCGGGCCTTCAGTTATCTGAACCGACGCGGAAGGTCGGTCGTGTTTTACGTTCACCCCTGGGAGATCGATCCGGACCAGCCTCGCTTGCGAGTCGGAAGCAGGCTCGGCCGCTTTCGCCACTACGTGAACTTAAAGACGACCGAAAGGAAGCTGGAGCGGCTGCTGCAACGCTACCGTTTCGCTCCGCTCAGTCAGCTCGTCGCCGAGGCGGCCGCAGTCGTCCAAAAACCAAACAACGAGGTTTCCTACGCAAACTCTTGACATTGCCCCGACCCAAGCTATTTTCAGGGACCGTTCAAGGATGCCACGCCTTGTTTTGGCGACCTTCTTAATGGAACGACAATTATCCCCTCCGATGTGGCTCGTTCGGCGCGGCCCAGGAGAACGGAGTCCGCGCCGAGTGAGTCAGGACTACGAAGCCGCGTTGTTCCGAACCGGACGACTTTCGCGTTGACTTCAGCCACTGCCACTACGTCCGACAACCGCTCCCAGGTCCTTTACCTGGTCCATCGCTTCCCGTACCCGCCGGACAAAGGCGACCGCATCCGGGCATTCCACAGCATTCGATTCCTATCGGAACGCTGCGATCTTCATGTCGCCACGTTAGCCGATGAGTCCGTTAGCCATGATCACGTCGCGGAGCTTGCCCGCTACTGCAAGCGGCTCGAGGTTGTCCCGCTGCGCCGCATGGCCCGCTGGGGACGGGCATTTTGCAGCTTTGCTGCCGGTGGGACGGTCACCGAAGGTGCGTTCGCATCGCGGCGTCTGCGTTCGCTCATTCGCGACTGGTCAGATGAACTGAAGTTTGACGCGGTGCTCGCGTCTGCTTCCAGCATGGCGCCCTATCTCCGCATGGCCGAGCTGCATACCGCCCGTAAGGTCGTCGACCTGGTGGACGTCGACAGCGAAAAATGGCTGCAATATGCCGACTCCAGCCGCTGGCCGAAGTCTTGGCTCTACCGGCTCGAAGGCCGTCGCCTGCGCCGACTAGAGCGTAGCCTCCTTGGCTTCGCGGACGCCATCACGCTAGTAAGCCAGGCCGAGGCCGACCTTTACCGCAACGTCTGCGGCGACGGCCCCGTCCACGCCATCACCAACGGCGTCGATCTCGAGTATTTCGCCCCGCCGGCCAACCCCCCCGCGCCCGAAGAGGCCTGCGTCTTCGTCGGCGCGATGGACTACCGCCCCAACATCGACGGCGTCCTCTGGTTTGCCAAGCACGTCTGGCCCCAAGTGCGTGCCCGCTGCCCCAAAGCGACCTTCTACATTGTCGGCCGCCGACCCGCGCCGGCTATTCAGCGCCTGGCGCAAGTGCCTGGTGTTATTGTGACCGGTGCCGTTCCGGACGTGCGGCCCTACCTCAACCGCGCGGCTGTCGTGGTTGCGCCGCTCCTGATCGCCCGCGGAATTCAGAACAAGATCCTTGAGGCTATGGCCGCCTGTCGCCCCGTGGTCGCGAGTCCGGAAGCCATCGTGGGCCTCCCGGCTCATCCACGCGAGCATCTAATTGAAGCCGCATCGATCGAGGAGTGGGGAAGCGCCGTTTGCCGTTTGCTGAAAGACCCTTGCCTGCAACGCCGCTTCGGCCGAGCCGCCCGAAAATACGCGGAAAACCAGCACGCGTGGGAGCGATGCTTAAGCGCTTATGTCGACGTTCTGAAGACAACACAACGACGTGCTGCCGATACTGCGACATGGCGCGAACCAGGCTCGTGGCTCGCTCACATTGGTGCTACCATGCAGCGAACTTCAGGATGAAAGGCCTGATATTCACCTACGCCGTCACCTACGGCGGCGCTGTCGTTTCCCTGCTGAACCCCTTCTACGGGCTGTTAGCCTACGTTTGCTTCGCCATCATATGTCCGGAGTCCCTTTGGTACTGGGCTGTGCCGCAGGGGGGTCACTACAGCCGCATCGTCGCCATCGGATTCTTGGCTGGCTGGGCCCTGCACGGATTCGGCAACTGGCGGCTGGGCCGCGCGGGCGGCGTCACATTGGCCTACTTCGCCTTCTGGGCCTGGGCGGCGCTGAGCGCTCTGTTGGTTGCTACAGACCAACAACGCGCGTTTCAGTTCCTTGAAATGCAGGCAAAAACGCTGCTGCCTTTCGTGGCCGGCATCACTCTCATCGACTCTGCCGGCAAACTGAAGGTTCTGGCCTGGACCATCCTCCTAAGCCAGGGCTTCGTGGCCTACGAAATGAACTTGGCCTATTGGAGCGGCTTCAACCGCGTCCAGGAGATCGGCTTTGGCGGCATGGACAACAACTGCGTGGCCATTGCCATGGTCGCCGGCGCGGGGCTGGCCTTTTTTATGGGTCTGCACGAAAAGGTCTTTTGGCGCAAGTGGCTGGCTTTCGTCTGTGCCGGCCTTATGGCCCACACGATCATGATCGCCTTTTCGCGGGGCGGCATGCTGGCGCTGCTTTTGAGCGGCGTAATTAGCCTCCTGCTCATCGACAAAGCCAAGCCAAAGCACTACGCCTACCTGCTTCTCGCCGTGTTCGTCGCCCTTTACATGGCTGGGTCGGAGGTCCGTGAGCGGTTCTGGAGTGCTTTTGCCGATCCTGAAGTCCGCGATGCCTCCGCCCAAGAACGCGCCGATATGTGGGGGCAGTGCTGGATTCTCATGCAGGAAAGCCCGCTCTTGGGCGTCGGCCCCGACAACTGGGTTGTCTATGCCAACGAGCGCTTCGGCTGGGGCTCGCACAAGGAGGCCCACTCGCTGTGGCTGCAAACCGGGGCGGAGCTGGGTTTTCCCGGTTTGGCGTTTCTTGTCGCCTTTTACGGCCTGGCGTGCATTCGCCTCTGGCCCATCGCCAAGCGGCGCGTCGCCTCCGCAAGTGAATGGGACGTGACCGTCGCCCGCATGACCATCGCCGGGCTGGGCGGCTTTGCCATCGCGGCACAATTCGTCTCGCTCGAAGGGCTCGAACTTCCTTACTACATCACGCTAGTCGGCGCTGGCACGCTAAAGTTGTCCGCATCCCGGACGGCCGAATCGCCCGCCCGCGTCGACGAGGCAACCCGCGTTGCCGCGGTGCTCGCGCCCCCGTCGCCGCTTGGCCCGCCCGACAGTAGCCAACCGAACGCATGAGCTACACTACGGAGACAATTCCGCTCGCTCAATCGGCCGCGGCCACCTCGTCGGGAACCGCGCCCGCCGCCTGTCACGTCACCATCATCGAGCCGCGCTCCGGCTGGCGGCTGGTGGATTGGAAAGAGCTATACCAGTACCGCGACCTGTTTCGATTCCTGGTGTGGCGGGAAATCAAAGTCCGCTATGCCCAAAGCGCCGTCGGCATCGGCTGGGCCATCATCCAGCCGGTCTTTTCCATGCTGGTCTTCACCATCGTCTTCGGCCGGCTAGCGGGCGTCTCGTCCGACGGCGCGCCCTACGCTCTGTTCAGCCTGGCCGCCCTCGTCCCCTGGACCTATTTCGCCAACGCCCTGACCGACGGCGCCGCCAGCCTGGTGAGCAACGCCAACATGCTCAGCAAGGTCTATTTCCCGCGGCTGCTGCTACCGCTCTCCGCGGTCATGGCCAAGCTGGTGGATTTCTCCATTGCGCTTTTGATCCTAGGGGGGCTCATGCTCTACTACGGTGCCGTCCCCACATGGGGCGTGCTCCTGCTGCCGGCGCTCATTCTTCTCATGATGTTCTCCGCCGCGGGCCTGGGCATGTGGCTCACTGCCCTGGCCATCCAATACCGCGACGTGAAGCACGCCATGACCTTCGTCGTGCAGCTCCTCATGTACGCCGCGCCGGTCGTTTACCCCACGAGCCTCATCCCCGGCCGCTATCAACTGTTGTACGCCCTGAACCCCATGGTCGGCATCATCGAAGGTTTTCGAGCCGCCCTCCTCGGCACGCGCCCGATGCCTTGGGACCTGCTCGCCGTCGGCGCCCTTTCGACCGCCGTGCTCGTCCTTTCCGGGTGCCTATATTTCCGAGCGAAAGAGCGCATCTTTGCGGACGTAGCCTGAGAGCAGAGAGCGGAAGAGCGGAGAGTCGAGAGCCAGAAATAGAGTCGAGAGTCGAGAGTCGAGAGTCGAGAGCCTGCTTACTGCCTACTGCTTACTGTCTCCTAATCCTTGATCCCCAATCCCCAACTTGTCTGACACTGTTATTACCGTCGAAAACCTCTCCAAGGCCTATCGCATCGGCCTGAAGGAGGAGATTCCCGATACGCTGATGGGCGCTTTCACGGGCTGGCTCAAGGCCCCCTGGCGCAACTGGCGGCGGCTACGGAGGCTGGATACGACGAGGGTTCAGGGGTCAGGGGTCAGGGTTCAGCAGAGTAGCCCGCACACTCCGTGTGCGGATGGTGACGACGCCGAACGTCGAACATCGAACATCGAACATCCAACGTCGAAGGAAACCAACGGCAAACTGGCAGAGGACCAAGGACCAAGGACCAGCGACAACGGACAACTGATCACTGACAACGGCCGCCAGTCTCTGACTCCTAACTCCTGTCCCCTGACACCTGATATCATCTGGGCCTTGCGTGACGTCTCCTTCGAGGTCAAAGAAGGCGAAGTGGTCGGCATCATCGGCCGCAACGG
>JACOUI010000360.1 GCA_016177915.1 Planctomycetia bacterium | reverse complement strand
CTGCGTCCCCCATTGGCGGCTGGGCGTGTAGTTGGGAATCTTCTTCCCCACGTCGACGTACTCAAATGGCTTCACGTCCTTCCGCTGGGGCGTCATCTCCGGCGCTTCGGCGTAGGCCGGCACGATGCCCGGGTCCTGTCCCACCGCCCAGCGGATTCCGCGCTCGATCAGGTTTACAAAGCCCGCGTTCCCCCAGGTCCGTTCGTCGTGCCCCCAGGCGGTGTAAAAGACCCGCCCCTTGCCGTGCTCGCGGACCCAGGTCCAGGGCTCGCGGCCATTCGTGTCGACGCGGAACTCCAGGATCGTGCGCCCCTTGTCGTTGTGCTTCGTGTGGACGTAGGTCTCGTCCCAGCTCTCGAAGCCGCCGAAACTCTTCATGATCGGATGATCGCTCTCGCTGCGCGTCGCCCGAAACGTGCCCGTCCCGTGCCGCTGGAACTGCGCTCCCACCAGCTCGACGTACTTGTCGGAGTTGAGAAAGCAATACGACGCGCAGTGGATGGGAATGAAGCCTTTGCCGCCGGCCACGTAGTCCAAGAGCGCCTGTTCCTGCTCCGGCGAAATCCGCTCAGTGTTGGCGTAAATCGCTAGGCCGTCGTACTCGGCCAGCGTCTTGGAGTTCAGGTCATCGACCTTGTCGGTGTAGGTCAGGTCGATCCCACGCTCCTTGAGCACCGGCTGAAGCTGCGCGAAGCGGTCCTTGGGCCGGTGGTGGCCGTTGTCGCCGAGGAACAGCACCTTGATCCGCGGCGGGTCGGCGGCGTGGGTGAAGGAACCCAGGAGCGCGACAACTAGCCCGAGGAGGCTCCAGCCGACGGCAAAGTGAGTTTGGCGTTGCATGAGAAATCCGAATCAGAAGGAGTTGTCCAATTGCGCTTCTGTTCCGCGGGGCGCTAGCTCCGCACGACTTCACGGAATCGCTGCCACTCCGGCAACGAAGCAACGGCGTCCTCAGGATTCTGAATCAACCAGTCTCGGACCCTTGCTCGGAAATCACCTGCGCTGGGAATACCCTGGGAACGGAGCCAGACAGACAGCGCGGTCAACAGGTCTTTGCCAGAGCACCAAAGCAAGGCGTTGGCAACGTCTCCGAGAAATGCGTCAGTGAGCAGGTTTGCGAGTCGCTTGAGCGAATTCTCGATCGAATCTTTGCCGAGTGCCTTGTTGACGCGGTCGGCAAACGAGTGAATGTGCCGCTGCGCCCAATCGAACATTGCAGCTTCTGTCAGTTCGTCCGGTAGGCGGAATTCGCTCTTCCCGATTTCCGGCGGCCGCGTCTCGAGTTCGTAATTCGGCGGAAGCGCTCGACGGGCAACTCCGACCGTCCATCGCGCGATCTCGTAATAGCGGATCTGCTTCGCCGCCGCGACAAGTTGATCGGAGAATTCCTGTACTGGCCAACCCATGGCTTTGGAGACGAGACTCGGGTCAACGAGGTAATTCTCAATCTCGTGCCGGCACCATCGCCAGCCCATCGCCGCCTTGTTATCCAACCAATCCACCGTTGGTTGTGTCACATCCTTCGGCGGGTCGTAATCAAAGTCGCGGTCGCGAACGTAACCCACGTCAACGCGCGCACGTTCGCGCTGGTCCCGAGCGCGCCCTTTCAAAGAACGCTTGTCGCCGCCGATCCGTACAGGAGGCCTTCCGGCAAAAACGGCGCCCAGAACTTGGGCGTCCAAATTTCCCTCCACAAGGAGTTCGCTCAAAGGCATCGCTGCCCTCCCGGAAGTCGTACCTCATGTTCATCTGGAATCACCTCCTCGAGGAATGACGAGTGGGTTGTGATGATGAACTGACAATCCGGGCCAATTCGCGGCAGCGCCGCCAGCAATGCCTGCTGCTGCGGAGGATGCAGGTGCAACTCAAGCTCATCGATCAACACGATCGACCGGGCAATGTCGAGGCGCACGAACTCGTAAAGAAGTGGAAAGACCGCCTGTTCGCCGGAAGACATTTCCGCGAGATCGTACACTTTGCCGTCGCTCTCGAGCAGGAACTCGAAGTCAGCCGCTCGCGGCGCGGCAACGTCGTCGCGCGGACGAATTCCTCGGAATCGCACGTCGGGAAAAACCTGCTGGAATCGTTCTTCGAGCATCGGAAGAAATTGGCGACGGCCCGCAGGCGCCGGCGCGAGATGGTAGCTCCACCAACCGACGAGAAACTCGCGCAACTGTTCCACCCCCGCCTTCCAACTCTCCGGCTCGCCATCGACCGCTTCACCATCTTCGGCCCGTGCGCCGCTTGCCGTGCCCAGGTTGCGGTACTGGTCGAACCAGAAAACGTCCCCAAGCGATCGGAAAAGTTCTTTTCGCTGTGGTTGCGTCTTTTGGAGTTGCTTGATGTAGTACCGTCCGAGGAACTGGTTGACAGCTTCAAATCCCTGCGGCGATGTCACGCGGCCGGATTCGTAAACCAGCGTCACCTCCTTGTTTTCCGATGGCGGCACGATCCTCCTTGTCTGACGGAAATCGGCTGGCAGCGAGTCGTACCAGTCCTGAAACAAAGTGCGAGTAAGCGCGACCTCTTCATGGTCCAGCGCCACGTCGAGTTCAACGCGCGTCGGCCCCAGGCTGGCGACACGATGGGCAAGAAAGCCGTGCCAGTTAAATGCCGACGGTTCGCGCGTGCGCCGGGTTGCAAGGGACAACGTCAGCGCAATGGCTTGCAGGACGGTCGTCTTTCCGGAGCCGTTGTCTCCAATCAGACACGTCAATTGGCGTGTGCCCTCATGCGACTTCGCGGTGAAGTCAATGGGCAGGTGCTTCACGCCTTTGAAGTTGTCCAGTAGCGCATGCCGTAGGCGCACGCTCTCGCTCCACCAATGAGGTCTTTCCGTCACGACGCGGTTGCTTCCGTCGACGCCTCTAGTTTACGTGACCAAGGCTCGCCCTGGCAACCACGTAGCAGCTCTATGCCAGTGTAAACTGCGGCAGCCGCATAATCTCGCCCCCCTTCAGCGCCGACTGGTGGGCCAGAATCCCCACGCACGTCCAGTTCGCGCTCTGCACCGCGTTGGGCCAGGGGTCGCGGTTCTGCACCAGGGCCGACACAAACTCGTTCACCAGGTGCGGGTGCGAGCCGCCGTGGCCGCCGCCCTGGATGAACGACAGGTGACCCGCGTCCTGGATCGTCCTTGTGAACGGCCGGATCGGCTCGGGCAAGAGGTGCGCAAAGTCCGGCACGCTCACCCGCGACGGAATCTCCGGCTCGGGCTTCTTGGCCGTGTGGATCACGTGCTCCTCGCCCTCGACCAGCGTCCACTCGAAGCTCTTCTTCGTGCCGTAGACGTCGAAGCTCTCGCGGTACTGCCGGGCCACGTCGTAGAGGAACCGCCAGATGTGGCAGGCGATGTCCGAGTCCTTGATCTTGATGTGGCACGACTCGACGGCGAACTTGTTGCCCGATTTCTTCTGAATGTCCTCCCGCACCGTCCCCGACCCGAAGCACGAGACGTACTCCGCCCTCCCGTTCACCAGGCCCAGGCAGGGGCTGACCACGTGCGTCGCGTAGTGCATGGGGATCATCCGCTCCCAGTATTCCGGCCAGCCGTCCATGTCCTGCGGGTGCGAGGCCGCCATGTACTGGATTTTTCCGAGCTCGCCCTTCGTGTAGAGGTCCTTGATGAACAGGAACTCGCGGCTGTAGACGACCGTCTCGGCCATCATGTACTTGAGTCCCGTTTTCTTGACGAGATCGCAAATCTCCTGGCACTGCTCGACGGTGGTGGCCATCGGCACGGTGCACATCACGTGCTTCCCGGCCTTGAGCGCGGCGATCGACATGGGGGCGTGATCGGGGATCGGGCTGTTGATGTGCACGAAATCGACGTTCTTGTCCTTGAGGACGTCCTCGTACTTCGTGAACCGCTTGTCGATTTTGAAGTGGTCGCCGACCTTGTTCATCTTCTCCGCCGTCCGCTGGCAGATGGCGTAGATGTTGGCCTGGGGGTGCTTCTGGTAGATCGGAATGAACTCCGCCCCGAACCCCAGGCCCACGATCGCCACGTTCACGTTCTTGTCGTTCATCGAAATCTCCTTCCGCTGCCGGGCCGTCGTTTGCAGTTTCCCCCGGCTGCTTGTGGCCCCGATGCTACCGGCTTTCCGCGCCCGCGGCCAGTATGCGACCTAAAACCTGCGGTAGGACGCATTGGGAAATGCGTCGTGTTCGGCCGTGGGACGCCCAACGACGATCCACATCTGCTTCACGTTCGCGCCCGCCCCGCCAACGCATTTCCAATGCGTCCGACAACCGACCGGCGAAAAATCCGGCCCACACTCCCATCTTCCTCCGTTTCCGTTTACTCTGTATCCGATCCCAATCCCATCCTGCCGCGGCCATGGGGAGCCGCGCCTCATCGGAGGAAGAAACGATGCAACGACTTGCATCCCGTCCCGCCGTGCTCTTCATCTCCCTGGCAATCGCGATTCTCTTCACAACCAACCGCGAGCACTCCGGTCTCGCCGCCCCTCAAGCGCCCGCCGCCGCGCCCAATTCCAATGCCCTCGACTTGTCCGACCTCAACGGCGCCAGCGAGCTGCGCGGCGTGATCGAGCGTTTCGACGCCGACCGCGGCAGCGTTCGTCGCTCCCTCGGCGCAGCCTCGCCCCGCCGCGACGCACGAATGACGGAGTTCCATCAGCAATGGCTCGATAAGCTGGAGAAACTCGAATTCGACAAGCTCAGCCACGACGGAAAGGTCGATTACCTGCTCCTGAAAAGCTACCTTGAACGCGAACTGCGGCAGCTTGAGCTGCGCGCGAAGGCCGACGCCGAGTCCGCCCCCTTCGTCCCCTTTGACGACGTGATCTACCAACTCGACGAATCCCGCCGCCGGCTGGACGCGATGGACTGGGCCAAGACCGCCGCGGCGCTCACCGACCTGACAAAACACATCAACGACGCCCGGCGCAAGGTCGAGTCCCTCTCCGGCGAGTCGCGGCCCAAGCGCGCCCTGGCCAACCGCGCCGCCCAGTCCGTCGATAACCTGCGCTCCACCCTCCGCGACTGGCAGGGCTTCTACAACGGCTACGACCCCCTCTTCACCTGGTGGATGGACGAGCCGTACAAGGCGACCGAGGCGGCCCTTTCCGGATACGCCGATTTCCTCCGCCAGCGGTTCGTCGGCGGTGGCACAGGTGCCGGCCCGCGCCCCGACGTCGCCTCGCGCTCCGAGTCCGGCGGCAGTGGGGGCGGTCCGGGCAGCGGCGCTTCCGGCGGCGGCCGCTTCTCGCGCCGCGGCGAGTCGTCGGGCTCCTCCTCCGGCCTTGGCTCGGAGCCTTCCCGCGACGGCGGCGACATCATCGGCAACCCCATCGGCCGCGAGGCGCTCTTGAGCGAGCTGGCCTACGAAATGGTCCCCTACGCGCCCGAGGACCTCGTCGCCCTGGCCGAGCAGGAGTTCGCCTGGTGCGAAGCCGAGATGAAGAAAGCGTCCAACGAGCTGGGCTGCGGCGACGACTGGAAAAAGGCCCTCGAGCACGTGAAGAACCAGCACGTCGAGCCGGGCAAGCAGCCCGAGCTGATCCGGCAGCTTGCCCTGGAGGCCGTCGACTACATCGAGCGGAACGATCTCGTCACCGTCCCGCCGCTCTGCGCCGAGTCGTGGCGGATGGCCATGATGACGCCCGACCGGCAGATGGTGAACCCCTTCTTCACCGGCGGCGAGACGATCACCGTCTCCTTCCCGACGAGCACGATGCCCCACGAGGCCAAGCTGATGAGCATGCGCGGCAACAACGTCCACTTCGCCCGCGCCACCGTCCATCATGAGCTGATCCCCGGCCATCACCTGCAAGGCTACATGATCTCGCGCTACCGCACCTACCGCGGGCCGTTTTCCACCGCCTTCTGGACCGAGGGCTGGGCGCTGTACTGGGAAATGCTGCTCTATGACATGGATTTCCCGCGCTCGCCGGAGAACCGCGTGGGCATGCTCTTCTGGCGGATGCACCGCTGCGCGCGGATCATTTTCTCGCTGAAGTTTCACCTGGAACAGATGTCGCCCCAGGAGTGCATCGATTTCCTCGTCGACCGCGTGGGCCACGAGCGCGACAACGCCACGGCCGAGGTCCGCCGCTCCTTCGCCGGTGCCTACGGCCCGCTCTACCAGGCGGCCTACATGCTGGGTGGCCTGCAATTCCGCGCCCTGCACCGCGAACTGGTCGAGTCCGGCAAAATGACCAACCGCCAGTTCCACGACGCGATTTTGAAGGAGAACAACATCCCCGTGGAAATGGTCCGCGCGATCCTGACGAAGCGGCCGCTGACGCGGGATTTCAAACCGTCGTGGAAGTTCTACGGGCCGCTGCCGGAGGCGGGGGCGGTCGAGGCACCGTAGTGATATGCCCCCTCCCCCCTTGCGCTCAGAGGGTCGAGGTGGGGGGTTGCGGGCGAATGGGCGCCGCCCAGCAAAGCCGG
>JACOUI010000359.1 GCA_016177915.1 Planctomycetia bacterium | reverse complement strand
CTCGGCCTGACGCTCGGCTGCGCCCGCTGCCACGAGCACAAGTACGACCCCTTCGCCCAGCAGGAGTTCTACCGGCTCTTTGCGTTCTTCAACAACGTTCCGGAGCAGGGCCGGGCGATCAAGTACGGCAACTCGCCGCCGGCGGTCCCCTCCCCCACGCGCGGGCAGCAGGCGGAGCTTCGCGACCTCGACCGGAAGCTCGGCGCGGCGAAGCTGCGGTGGGCGGAAATGCAGGGCGACTTCCAGGCGGCGCAGGCGGAGTGGGAGAAGTCGCTCGTTGAGAAACCGGCCGATCCTCCGCGGAGGGTGGATTGGACCGTCACGCGCGGTCTGGCAACGCGGATGGATTTCGACGGCGCGGCCACGGCCGTCGGCGCGGACGGCGCGGAGATGAAGGTCGAAGCCCAAGGCGCCGCGCCGAGTTTCGGCCAAGGCAAGCTATCGCAGTCCGCTCAGTTCGACGGTTCGGGGCACCTGGCGCTTCCCGATGCCGGCGCCTTCGGCTTCGACGACAAGTTCACGCTGGCCGCGTGGATCTATTGCGACGAGAAGCCGCAAGGGACGATCCTCTCGCGGATGGTCGATGTGCCCCGCGGCGACGGGTATTACCTCGTGCTCGAGGCCGGCAAAGTGCAGCTCAATCTCGTCAAGCGCTGGCTCGACGATTCGCTCCGCGTCGAGACGGAAAACGCCGTCGTCGAGCCCTTAAAGTGGCACCACATTCTGGCGACCTACGACGGCACGCGCTATGCGACGGGCGTAAAGATCTTCGTCGACGGCCGGCCGCAGCAATTCCGCGTCAACCTCGACGAGCTGAATCAGGACTTCGCCACGAAGGAGCCGCTGCGGATCGCGGCCGGCGGCGGGCCGGCGGGACTGTTTCGCGGCCGAATCGACGACGTGCGGCTCTACAGGACCGTCCTGTCGCCCGACGAGGCGGCCTTTGTCGCCACTGCCGAGTCGATCAGCGAGCTTGCCCAAATCCCACCGAGCGAGCGCACGCCCGCCCAGGCCGGCAAGCTGGCGGCGTGCTTCCTGGAGGGATTCGCGCCCGAGCCGATCGCCAAGGCCCACCGCGAATTGATGGAGCTGCGGGCGGCGCGGCAGCGTCTGGTCGAGAGTTTTCCGACGACGATGGTCATGCAGGAATTGCCAGAGCCGCGGGAGACGTTCGTGCTGATGCGCGGGCAATACGACAAGCCTGGCGAGCGCGTCGACCGCGGCGTGCCGGAGGTCTTGAATTCGCTGCGCGCCGATGCGCCGCGGAACCGGCTTGGGCTGGCCCGCTGGCTCGTCGATCCGGCCAACCCCCTCACGGCCCGCGTGACGGTCAACCGCTTCTGGCAGATGCATTTCGGCGTGGGGCTGGTGAAGACGGCCGAGGACTTCGGCACGCAGGGCGATCGGCCGGCGAACCAGGACCTTCTGGATTACCTCGCCTGGCGGTTCGTCGAGAGCGGCTGGGACGTGAAGGCAATCCTGCGCGAGATCGTCACCAGCAGCACGTATCGGCAGTCGTCGCGCACGTCGCCTCAGCTTGCCCGTCTTGATCCGGACAATCGCCTCTTCGCCCGCGGGCCGCGGCTGCGGCTCTCGGCCGAGATGGTCCGCGACCAGGCGCTCTTCGCCAGCGGCCTGTTGATCGAGGAAGTCGGCGGGCCGTCGGTCCGGCCGTATCAGCCGCCGGGGTTGTGGGAGGAGGTCTCGGGCACGTCGTACAAGCAGGGGAGCGGCGCGGAGCTTTATCGCCGCAGCCTGTACACGTTCTGGAAGCGGACGATCGCCCCGCCGTCGATGCTCACGTTCGACGCCTCCGGCCGCGAGTTCTGCGTGGTCCGCGAAACGCGCACCAACACGCCGCTGCAGGCGCTGGCGTTAATGAACGAGGTGACATACGTCGAGGCGGCCCGCGTCTTGGCCCAGAATCTGTTGCGATCCAACCGCAAGACGCCCGAGGAGCGATTGAATTACGTCTTCCAGCTTGCCACGTCGCGCCGGCCGACGGCGCAGGAGCTGGCCGTGCTCACTGCGTCGCTCGATCGAAATCTTGCCCGCTTCCGGCAGGAGCCACAGGCGGCCGCGGCCCTCATCGCGACGGGCGAGTATCCGGTCGATCGGTCACTCGATGCGCCTGAGCTGGCGGCCTACACGGCGGTGACGGGGCTGATCTTGAACCTGGACGAGGCGATCACGAAGGAATAACGTTGATATGGATTTTGCATGAATCGCGCCGCGCGTGAAGGCACCGCCATCTCACGCCTGATCGTAGCGCCCTGGAGCAAAGCATGAAAGGCCCACGAATCGGGGAACGCGAAGCCCCCTGAAGGAGGCTGGGTGTGATTGGAGCCCGTGTACCCAGGCGTGAAACGCCTGGGCTACAGAAAAGGGGCTGCCCTGTTTGAAATAGAAAGGCCCGGCGCAAGACCTCGCGCCGGGCCTTGAACAGTTTGTACGTCGCGCCATCCAGACGAGGGACGGAGCTTCGCGCGCCCTCACCCCCCACCCGAACCCTCCGAGCGCATGGGGGGAGGGAGCATCAATCCAGGAACCCCGACAGCTCCTGGCTTCGGCTGGGTTGCAGCCTTGCGCACGGCCTTGGTCCCGATCTGCCAGATGCAGTCGCGCGTGAGCTCACGGACACGAACGGCTATTTCCGCCGCAGGCCGAACGACATGAAGTGAATGCCCGTCTCGTCGTTGGTCACCATCGCGCCCGTGGGGGCCAGGTACTTGGCGATCGCGGCAAAGGGCGGCAGGGGGTTTTCCTTGAGGGCCTTGTCGAGCGCGGCAAAGAACTCGTTCTCGCCCGCCAGCTCCGAGAGCGTCCGCCGCGTGTCCTTGGAGTTCGCCATCTCGTAGAACATCCGCAGGCTCTCTTCGGGCCGCGCGAACTGGAGCATGGCCGGCTTGCCGCCGGAATGCCGCTCGATCTTGCTGGAGATGAGCTTGAAGTCCAGCTCGCCGGCCAGCGAGCCGCTGGCGTCGGTGCTGGTGACGATCGCCCGCTCGAGCAGCTTCACGCTGTCCGAGAACACCACGTAGTCGCCGACGATCGCCACGCACGGCTCTTGCGCCCGCAATTGAATCTGCACCGGCCCTTCTCCCGGCGGCGGCTGGTTGGGAGCGCGCCCAAAAACCTCAAAGCGATAGTAGGGCACGCCGCCGAACGTCTGCTTGGTCATCGGAGCTGGGAGCTGGCCGATGAGCTTGTCGAAGGTCGCCTGGAAGGTCTTTGCGTCTTTGAGCTTGGCGCCGATGAGCAGCGCCTGGCTGTTGAACCGGGCCGGCGGCTCGACCCACTGCAAGTAGGTGAAACGCCCGTCCAAGGCCCCGATCACGTCCTTTTCGAGGTCGATGCCCAGGCGTTCGCCGGCCTGCTGGGCGAAGTCGGCGTTGAACGCCCCCTCGCCGCGGAAGCTATCGTAGAGCTTCCGGCCCTCGTCCCAGGCCGTCTGGACCTTGAAGAAAAAGGTCGTGTAGCTCACGACGTCCTTGGGCACCCACGATTCCGGCGTTGTGTCCCCCTCGCCCAGCGCCACGATCTTGAGGACGCCGCTGCGCGGCTCCTCCAGCAGGACGTGGAAGTGGGAGATCATGTCGTATTCTTCGGTGGCAAAGATCAGGCTGCCGCCGACGCCCTGCAAACCGTCCAGCCCCAGCGCCGGCAGGACGGCCATCGCCGCCTGCGCCGCGAAGTTCCCGCGCACGATCGCCTTGGCCAGGTCGATCGGGTCTACGTAGAAGATGACCTGCGGTTCCTCCTCCTTGGTGCCCTTGCAGCGGTTCATAATGGCCGTGAATTCCTTGTTGTCAGCCAGCGTGGCGCCTTCCCCGCCGTTCCATTTGGCGATGAGGTCCTTGGCCACGTCGACGTTCGTGGCGATGACGATCGTGCCGTCCTTTTCGAACTCGACGAGGGGAAACGGGGCGTTGCCGGGGAGCTCGTAGATGGTGAGCTTGACGTCGCCGGCGACCTCCGTCGACTTTGTGGCGCCGTTGCTCGTCAATTCCTCGTCGGCCCGGTCGACGAGCTTCTGGGCGGAAGGCAGGTGATCGAGGACTTCAAACATGAACACCATGGCCGGCGGGCCCTCCTTCGCCGGCACGACCGCGAAGCAGAGCTCGCCCTGGGGGAGCTTGAGGATCTCGTCCAGCGGCAGCCCGACGCGGTCTTGAATGCGCCCGAAGGCCTCGGCGGCGCTGCCGTAGAGCTGCCGCACGAGCGGCTTGAGCTGTTCGTCCTGGAGCATCCGGTAGAGGGAGGCTTCCTTGTAGCGGTCGATCAGGTCCGGCGTGCTGGGGATGCTGATGAAGGCCAGGGTCTTGTCGGGAAGGAGGCGGGTGGCGGACGGCCGGTCGGCGCTGGCGCGGGCGGCGAAAAGAAGGACCGTCAAACACGCAAGTCCCAACCGCACAGCGACTTCCCCACGACGTTTCATGGCAGCGCTCCTGGATGCGGGCCGCAGGCGGCCCGATGAACCGAAACCGGTGGATCGAAACGGAACGTAACTTCCGTCCGGTTGGGGAAATATTATCTCCCCCGTAGAGTACCCGAACGGCATAATCGGGGTTTCATACGGTAGAATGGCAGGCAGGTCGCTTGAGCGGCGGAAGTGTCGCGCCCGTGCGTCCGAAATGCCGTGGAGGATGGAAGATGAAGAGACGAGTCGCCTGCTGCATCGTGTGTGTGTCGGTCGTGCTGGCAAGCGGCACGGCCTTTGCGCAGTTGGGCCGGCAAACGACCACCGGCCGCACCACGGGCGGCTTCGGCCAGCAGCAGTTAGGAACGCAGGCGACGACGGGCTTTGGCCAGGGCAGCACCTCGGGCGTGCAGCAGGCCTCACAGAACGTGGGGTCGATTATGTCGGCCCAGGACTTTGGCGGGGCCGGAGGGGGCAACCTCTTGCGAGCCGCGGTCGAAACTCAAAGCGCCGCCGCATTCGGCAACGCTTTTGGCAACCAGCTCGGAATGGGCGCGTTCGGGATGGGCGGCTTCGGCGGCATGGGCCAGTTTGGGCGCGGCGGGTTTGGCCAGCAGGGGATGTTCGGCAACACGTCTGGCAATACGAACCAGCAAAACCAGCGCGGCGCCAATCTCAAAATCCCGATGCGGATCGCCTTCAACCTTCCCACGACCGCCGTAATGGAACGGGCCACGAAGTTCGAGTCGCGGATCACCAACTTCCCTGGCCTGGAGCGGGCGAAGGGAGTGGTGGTGAAGCTGGACGGCCGAACGGCTGTGCTGCAGGGGAAGGTGGCCACGTCACGCGAGCGCGACCTGATTGAGCGTTTGGCCAAGCTGGAGGGGGGGATCTCGCAGGTTCAAAACGAGCTGGAGATTGTCCCTGGTTTGCTGGAGGAATCCCTGCCGGCCCCGGCGCGCTAAGCCCGTTCATCTTCGCCGCGGCGAGCAAGTCGTCTCGTGTCGGTAGCGCCGGCGCGGTCTCCATTGCAGCGCTGAGTGTCCGCGGGTCAACCGGCGGCGCGGTCCGAGCATACCCCCCACCCCAACCCTCCCCCGCCAGGGGGGAGGGAGTCGTCCGCGGGTCAACCGGCGGCGTTGTCCGGTCGTACGTCGGATACGCGGGCTGGTTGTTCGGCACGCCCGTCGTCCCGTAAGCCGCCCCTCCCGGCGACGCGCCGGACAATGGCCCCGGCAGCGGCGCCGCGGAAGCCAGCGCCATGTGCCGCGTGAGCGACTCGGGGACGTGGATCGTCGTGGTCTGAATCCTGTGCGTTTCCAGCGGCGAGACGGCGGCCGACTGCGCGGCCGGCGCGAGCTGTTGATGCGAGACCGTGCGGACGTCGGACGCGGGTTGCTGCGTCGGAATTGGATTCGCCCAGCGGCCGAGACGAATCGTCGCGTCGGGCGTGACGGTGCCATCGAGGCGGCGTCCGGGAAGAAGGCTCGACGACGCCTGACCGATTACGACCGTGCCGGAGCGCGACGTGAAGACCGGCACGAGGGTGATCTTCTTCTGCTCGCCGCCGGCCGCGTCCCACGGGACCCAGATGCTGTACGACGCCCCCAGCTCGGACTCGCTATAGTGCTTGGCGAACTTGTCGGCCGAGAAGACGTACTTCCGGTCCGGCGGGCGGGCCGACGACGCCGCGGGCTGCGTGTCGTCGTAGCCGTAGATCACAAGCTGCCCCTCGGCGGGGATCGTCTGGTCTTTCTGGTTGTAGAAGTAGACGCGGGCGCCGAAGCCGCGCGCCGGGGGCTTGCCGGGATGGTTGAGGACGTCGGGCGTCCAGATGGCGACCATGCTGCGGGGAGCGCCGTACTCCGACTCGGCGCAATCTCCCTTGCCCCACGAAAACGCGTCGGCAAAGGACATGCTCCGGCAACCGCCGCCCGCCAAGAGCGCGCAGGCCAGCGCGAGCCAGACACGCGCCCTCGTATGGCATGACGACAACATAGCACTCTCGACGGGGGTTTTCTGGAAGGGGTTTCTGAAGGGGCTTTTGTCGCAAGGCGACTCCTTGCAAGGCCGGGGGATTACGGCCGCCACGGGTAGATCGCAGTGCCAGCGCCCGACGGCTGCGCGGCCGGGGCCGGCACCGAGGGATAGGGATTCGAAGCGGGCGCGAAACCTCCCGCCGGCTGGATGGGAGATGGATTGCCTTGGCCGGGCCGGTCTTGGGGACGGCGAATGCGGCCGGCGTGAGGATCGGGAATCGGCTGCAGGCTCGTGCCTCCGTCGCGCGGGACGCCGCCCTGGTACGCTCCCTGGGGCGGCGGTTCGCCGCCGGGCGCAGGTACGATTTCGCGCTGCGATCCTGGGACGACGAACTCGCGCCCCATCATCTCGCCGTGCGGCGCGATCACGCAGTTCGATCCCGTGGGGTCGTCGTCGGGATAGATGACGGGGACGAAGTCGTCGCAGAACAGGCCCGTGCCGCCCCGCAGGCCCACGTCGCCGTGCAGCGACACCACGTCGGCCAGGCACCAGCTCATGCGCTCCGACTCGACGTCGTTGATCCACTGGTAGTCGATGTCGTCCTTGACGATGTAGGGCGTCATGACGATCAAAAGCTCGCGGCGGGCGTGGCGCTCTGACGTGAACTCGAACACCGGGCCGATGACCGGCAAGTCCGAGAGGTAGGGCACGGCGCGGCGCAGGTCCTCCTTTTCCCGCGAGATCAGACCGGCGAACACGACCGTCTGTCCGTCCTTGGCGCTGATCGTGGTCACGGCGCTCGTGTTTCGGATGCGCGATTGGCGGATGGGCGCCCCCTCGGGCGTCGTGGCGATTTGCACGCCTTCGGCTTCCGGTCCCAGGGCCGACCGCTCGGCCTGGATGTTCATGATGATCACGCCGTCGTCGTTGATCTGCGGGATGATGTTGAGGATCAGGCCCACGTCGACGTCCTCGACCGTGTTTTGCACGTTTCCCTGCTGGTTGATCGTGCTGCCCGTCACACGCGGGACCTTCTCGCCGACGAGGATCCGCGCCTGCCGGTTGTGGATGGCCATGACCTGCGGGCGGCTGAGGACTTGGGCCTTGCCCTGGTCCTCCAGGGCGCGGATGAGGATGCTGATCGACTCGTTGGCGGCCGAGAGGACGAGCCCGCCGTAGCCGAGCGCGGCGTTGGATCGCCCGACGCCGAACGTTGAAAGGGCTTGCCCGGCCAGCGTTTCCTGGTCGAAGCTGTTGACGTTGGGCAGTCCGTTGTTGTTGAAGCCGAAGCCGGGGCTGCTCTGCGGAAACGCCGTGGCCAGCGCCGCCTTGCCGCGGTCGAAGATCAGCGAGTCCTGCAGCCCCAGGTCGACGCCGAACTCGGAGAGGTCGCCCAGCGAAACCTCGGCGATCACCACCTGGACCATGACCATGGGGGGCCGGTAGTCCAGCTCGCGGATCACGCGGAGGATGTCCTCCAAAAACTTGGGCGTGGCGCTGACGATGACGCTGTTGGTCTGCGGCTCGGAGACGACGATGATCTCGCGCTCGAGCTGCTCGAAGGGTCCGATGGCCTGGTTGAAGAGCAGGTTCTGCTGGATGATCTGCCGCTGGTTTTGCAAGAGCGTGGTGATGGAGTTGGCGACGTCGTCGGCGAAGGCGTTCTTGAGCCGGTAGACGAGCAGCTTCCGCGAAGGAATGTTGCCCTCGTCGAGCCGGATCAAAAGCGTCTCGACCACGAGCAGGTCGCCGGCCGAGCCGGAGGCGATGATGCTGTTGGTGCGGGCGTCGACGGCGAAGCGCAGCGGGACGAGCGTGCTCTCGCCGGCGGCGGGGCCGCCGGTTTGCAACGCGATGTTGAGCGCCGGCTGGGCGCCCGCGCCGAAGAGCCCGCCGGTCCCCCGGCCCGCCGTCACTTGCTGGCCGAAAAGCTGCTGCAGCATGGCGGTCATGTTCGTGGCGTCGCCGTTGAGGACGGTGAAGACCTTGATTTGCGATTCGGCGGCGGGGACCTGGTCCAGCTCCTTGACGAGGGCCTCGATCAGCTCCATGCCCTCCCGCGGGCCGCGGACGATCAGGGCGTTGGCCGGCACGTCGGCGGCGACCGTCAAGTCGGAGGGGATGACGGACTGGATGTAGCGCTTGCCTTGCGCGTCGACCGTCAGGAATTGCAGCGTCGTGGAGCGCTGCGTCTGCTGGCCCGTGGCCGTTGGCTGCTGTGGCGTGGGCTGGCCGGGAATGCCGGGGATGGCCTGCGCGGCGGTCGTCGGCGCGGCGCCGCCGCGAATCGCGCTTTGCAGGATCGTGGCCAGCTCGGTGGCCAGGGTGTTCTTCAGGCGGAAAACGCGGACCTCGTTGATCGCGGCGGCCGACTCGACGTCGAGCTGCCGCAAGAGCGAGCCGACTTCCTCGAGGTCGCGCGGGCTGGCCTGCACGATGAGCGAATTGCTGCGGTATTCCGCGACGACGACCAGCCGCGTCGCCAGGCCCGGCAGGGCCACTTGTCCCGGCGCGGCGACTTGACCGGGCGCGGCGCGCGAGAAGAACGTCTGCACGGCCGTTTGGGCGTCGGCGGCGGCCACGTGCTTGAGCCGGAAGACTCGGAACTGGGTGGAGGGCGCGACCGGCTGGTCGAGCTTGGCGACCAGGTCGAGGACCACGTCCACGGTCTCCGAGCGGCCGATCAGGAGCAGCGCGTTGGGCTTGACGAGCGGCGTGATGCTCACGCGCCCCTGCCGCGACAAAAGGGCCTCATTGTAGACCTGAATCAAAAGCGCGCTGAGGGCCTCGCTGTTGACGTGCTTCAGCTCGTGCACGATGATGGCCGGCCGCGTTTCCAGGCTCTGCCGCTCAATTTCCTCGATGATCTTGAGCACGCGCTCGACGTCGCGCTTGGGTCCCTTGACGATGATGATCCCCAAATCCTCGAGGATTTCGATCTGCACCTCGCCGATGGGGGCGGCCGTCTCGTCGGATTCCGGCTGCCTTTCGCCGGGCTGCGGCTGCTCGCCGCCGGGTTGCTGGCCGCCCGGTTGGTTTCCATCGGGCTGGTTTCCATCGGGCTGATTGCCGCCGGAGGGCTCCTGGGCTGCGCCGGGACGCGGCTTAAACATGCGGGCCATCATCCGCGAGGCCGACAGGCGGCGGAAGGTCTCGGCCGAGCCGCGGGCGACCGCCGTAGCCGTCCGGCCGGTGGCGACCAGCGACGTCTGCAACTGGTGGACAGCCTGACGCACCTGAATGGGATCGGCGTTGCCGAGGGCCACGATGCGGGCGCCGCCGTCGGCCTGGCGGTCCTTGACGTCGAGCTGCGGCAGGAGCTTGTCGAACGAGGCCTTGCTGTCGGTGTCGCCGTGGAAGACCAGCTCCTTGCGTTCGTGATCGATCTGCAAGTACACGTCGCGGCCGCCGGCGCCGGGCATGCGGATGAAGGAGCGTTTTTCGTCGTAGCGCACCTCGAGGCGCGTACCCCAGATTTCGCGAAGCGCGTTTTCAAAGTCGCGCGGGGCGGCGTTCTGGAGCGCATAGGTGGCCATCGTCAGGCGCACGACGGGGCGCGCCACGGCGGCACCCGACGCTTCGTGCTGCCATGCACCCTGATCGCTCTGCCGCAGCGCGGGACGCGCAGCGGTCCGCGCCTGGATTTCGCGGGCGATCTCGTCCTGCACGGCCTTTGGCGCCACGACGAGCACCTGGCGGGTGCGCGGGTCGTAGGCGATGCGGGCGCCGGTCTGCTCCGGGAATCGGCCGCGGAGGTAGCCGACGAGGGTTTGCCAGTCGGCGTCCTGGACCGGATAGCTGCCCAGGACGTCGCCGTCGTCGGCCGGCGCGGGCGGCGCCAGCGCGGCCCAAGCGGCCGCCGCCAGCAGCGCTAGCACGGGCAGTGGTCGAACCAAGTTGAACATCTTGTCGGCCGTTTTGGGGTGGTGTGAAAACGTGCGAGCTGGCTGGACGCCAACCGCCCGAACCCTGTTCCCCCACCCAGAGCGCAGAAGACGACGCCTTGCGATGTATCGGCAGGTCTTGTGCAGTCCCTAAAACCGCTTCGCGCGCAACGCTCCGACAAATCGAGAAAGCCGCGCAGGCCGGCAACATCGCGGGCGGATGCTGGCAGGGACAGCATTGCCGCGCTGCATTGCCGCGCCGGGCGAATCAGGGACCAGAGCGGTCGCCCCGGCGGGGGGGCACGCGCGAGGTCCGGCCGCCCACCGGCTCGCCGTCCAGCAGATGATGGCCCAGCGACACGGCGAACACGCCTTCGGCCGTCTCGATGACGACCTCTTCTTCGCCGATTTCCGCGACGACGCCATCGATGCTGCCGATGGCCAGCTTGTCGCCGGTCTTGAGCTTCTTGACCTCGCCGGTCGTGCGGACCGTGAGCCAGACGAAGGGCTCGTCGTTGCGCCGCAAGACGCCGGTGACAAACGTGTGCTTGGCCTCGTCGAAATCGAGCTTCTTGGGCCCGGCGATCGTTTCCATCGGCGAGTCGCCGACCTTGATCGTGATCTTCTGCTGCGCGCTTTTGGAGGGGAGGCCGTCGTCGGCCGCGATCGCCGTCACGGCGAAATCGCCGGTTTCCTTGGGCGTCCAGGAGAACTCGCCGCTCTTGGCGTCGATCTTCGCGCCCTCGGGCGCGCCCTCGGCCAGCGAAAACCGCACGGCGTCCAGCTTGTCGGAATCCTCGGCTTTGACCGAGAACTTGAGCGACCGCCCCACGGAGCCCCGCTGGCTCGACGAAGAGGTGATCCGCGGGGCGTGGTTGGCCGGGCCGAACATGTTGCGGCCGAGGATGTCCTTGAGATAGTCCTCGACGGGCTTGCCTTGCAGGCGGTCGCTCGTTCCCTGGGCGAGCTGCAAGTCGTTGGCGGACTTGGGCAGGGCCAGCGCCTCGACGGCGATCTGGATTTCCAGCTCCTTCGATCCCTCGACGGGCCGGAGCGTGACGCGCTTCAGGCGGTGCAGGTGCGGTGCCGAATGGAAGTCGTAGAGCCACTTCGTCAGCTCTTCCAGCGTGGCCCGCCCCGTGATGTTGAACACGTGCAGGAAATAGACGTCCTTTTCGGCGCGGCCGGGCGTGGCGATCAGGTTCACGTCGGCGAAGCCGGCCCGCTCGACCGACTGCAGGAGCCAGCTCTGGTACAGCGACCGGGCCAGCTCGCGGTCGTTGGGCAGCGCCCGAATTGCGTATTGCGCCAATCGGCGCTCGGCCTGCTGTCCGCGCTGGAGGTGCTGGTCCTTGCCGGCGACCTCTTCTTCGATGCGCGCGATGTCCGTGTAGCGCGAGCTGAACGCGCCGTAGATGGTGGTGACGATGAGCCACAGGGCGATCAGCCCCAGCATGCCCCCGACGGCCGCTCCCAGACGTTTTTCGCGGGTCGTCATCGGGCGCCTCCTTGCGCCGGCGGGCGCGTCGGCCGCGGCGCGGGGCGGGCGACCTCCTCCTCGGGCAGCACCTGGATCGTTTCCTTGAACCGCCAGCGCAGCGTCGGCTGCTGGTCCTCGTAACCGCCGCCGGTGCCGGAGACCTTGTGCCGCTCGTCGCGGAGCTTGCGTTCCATGAGGTCGATGGTCGAGGACTGGCGGACGTAGCCGTCGGCGATCAACTGGCCGCCGCCGCCCGCCACGCGCGTGCCGAACGTCATCCCGGCGACGGTGGCCTCCTCGGGCGGGGGAAGCTCGGTCGACAGCTCGCGGAGCTCCTCCAGCCAGACCACGTCGCCGGAGACGAACTCATCGACCCTGTCCGCGTTGGCCCGGAGCTTCTGCGCCGCCTTCACCTCCTTGTCCATGTTGAACGACTTTTTCTTCAGGCCGGTGATTTGCGAATCGAGGCTCCACAGCCAGCCCACCATGACGACCAGCGCGACGGCCACGGCCCCGCCGACGGACGCGCCGACCGTGACCCAGCGGCCCCGGCGGCTGGGCGGGGCGGGGCGGTGGCGGGGGTGCAAAAAGTCGATGGCGTGGGCCGTGCCCCCCGCCTCGGCGGCCAGCATCCCCAACAGCGGTGCAAACCGGCCCGGATGCTCCGGCAGCACCTTGAGCAAATGCGGCGTGAGCGAAATCGCCCCGGAAAGGCTGAGGGGCATGAGCTCGCCCGAAGCTGGCACTTGCTTTCCCGGCGGCCCGGTGAAGGGGTCGAAGTACTCGATTTCGAGCGAAAGCTGCGAGGCGACGGCGGCCTTGAGCTCGCCGTGCTCGGAGGGGTCGCCGCAGATCGTGACCAGCTCGACGCGGCGGTTGCCAAGCTGCTGGTGGGCGGCGGCGATCGTGCGCCGCATCTCGCCCAGAAGCGCCCGCCAAGCCGGCTCTGGATCGTGCGACGCCAGCCGCACGGTGCGCATGAAAGCGACCTGCCCGTCGGCCAGGACCGTCAGGTCGGCCTCGTCGGTCAAGAGGTCGACCATCAATCGGCAACGGCGATCCTGGGCCCGCCGGCGCAAGAGGGCGGCGGCGGCGAACGGCCGCAGCACCAGGCGCAGCGGCTCCAACCCGGCCGCCTCGCACGTGCCGCGAATCTGCTTGACCAGTTCCGGTGCGACGGCCGCCGCCAGGACGTTCGCCGTCCCCTCGCTCGTGTGCTCCAGCGGCACAAAGTCCAGCGGCCAGTCCTCGCCGATCGAGGCAAACTGCCGCATGGCCTGGAACCGCACGAGGTCCGGCATTTCCTCGTCGGGCGCGGCGGGGACGGAGAGCACGCGGAGCTCGATGTTCGCCCGGCCCAGGGCCACGAGCGTTTCCGCCTTGCCGATGCCGCGCTCCGCCAGGGCGTCGCGCAGGCGCTGCGCGACGTTGACCTCGGTCGGCGACCCGCCCCCCTCGCGCGGCTGCAAGTCGACGGCGAACGCCTGCTCGATGACGGCCTCCTTGCCGCGGCAGGTCGCCACCGCAACGCGGGCTTCGCGAGCATCCCATTCAATGGCCAGCAATCGCGACATCGGCACCGTCCGGAACGTGGTTTTTCTGCACTTTTGCCCTGGGATGTGTCCTTAGGGTCGAACGAAGAATAAATGTCGTCTTTCGCGGAGCGAAAGGCGACAATTCGGGAAGTTATTTTTCGGCCGCTCGTTAGAGGCCGTCGGACAACAGGACGCCCAGCGTTTCCAGGGCGTAGCCGCGACCCAAGTGGCTGACATCTCTCCAGAGTAATACGCGGGGCGTGTCCGCGGTAGCGTCAAAAACGACCTCCGCCCGCGCCGCGGCGTTTCCGCCCTGGAAATAGCCCACCACCTGGGAGCGGTAAACGTCGCCGCCGCCGTTGATAAAAGGCGACAACGACTTCATTTCGCTGAGGGTGACGATGCCTTCCTGCAGAATCCAGGTCTCCAGGCGGCGCTGGGGGTTGTCGGCGCCCGGCTCGGGGTCGCGCCGGCTGATGATCTCGGTGACGATCTCCTCGGTCATGCCGGGAATGCCCATCAAAACCTTGCGGGAGGCCTGGTTGATGTTGATGCGGCCGGGCAGTAGCGCCGCCTGGCTGACGGTCACGTTGTCCATCAGCATTTCCATGTACGTGCCCATCGTCCCCAGTTCGGCGGTGAAGGGGGACGCAAGAACCGTGGAGTTGCGGTCGCCCTCGAACTTCACCTGGACCTTCGCGCCCACGAGGTCCAGCACGCGGTCGAGCTTCTTCTTGGGAGCGGCGGTGAGATTGAGCTTGCCCGTCACGCCCTGCTTAGGCTCCTGCG
>JACOUI010000047.1 GCA_016177915.1 Planctomycetia bacterium | reverse complement strand
GGTTCGACGAGCGGGAGGTGGAGACGGAGCAGGGTGTGGCTAGTGAAGCCCCGGCGCCGAAAGGGCCGGATCGATAGGCTGACACCTAAACCACCGCGCCACCTCTCGACTCTACTGCGGTCCGGCCTTGCTCACGGCGCTGCGCTTCACGGACCCGCAAAGACCGCATGAATGCGGTCACTACGAACGAAGGCGGTACTCCAACACTACGGGCAGCACGGCTCGCACGGCACGTAGCGCAGCACCACGCGCGGCCGGCGGCATATCACCGTCTCCGCTACGCACTTCTCCACGCACCGCGGCACGGCGATCGTCTTCTCGACCGCCACCTGTTTGCATACCCGGACCGGGATCTGTTCCACCTTCTCCTCGTGCACGATTCGGCAGGTCGTCACCGGCACTTTGCGGACACACTCTTCCGCGACCATCCGGCAGACCTGCTCGGGCACGCGCCGCTCGACGCGCTCCACCACCTGCCGACACACCTGGTACGGCACGCGCCGCACGTGCTCCTCCTGCACCATCCGGCAGACCTGGTAGGGCACCTTCCGCACGCACTCGTCGTGCACGACGCGCTGCACCTGGTAGGGGACCTTACGCACGATCTGCCGCGCCACCAGCGTCGTTTCGGGCACTTGCCGCTCGACGACGTTCGGCTTCCAGACGCGCTGCACTTCACACACGGCGGGGCCCTGCACGGGCACCCAGTGCAATCCGCCCCGCTGCTCGACCACGGCACCGGTCGCCGGATCGACGGCGCAGGCCGGTTCCAGCCACTGCAAGCGCATCCGCACGGCCCCGGGCCGCATTACTTGCTGCTCTACGTAGCAGCCCTGGTCCACGAGCACGGTCTTCATCGTCGTCACCGGCTCGTGGACGACGTGGCATTCCTCGCGCTCGGCCGTCTCGGTCACGATCCGCGGAACGACGTACCGCTCCTCGCGCTCGGCGGTCTCAAACACCGGCTTGGCGACCAGATACCGCTCTTCGCGCTCGTGCGTTTCGATCACGCTGCGCACGCGGTCGAAACTGCAATCGCGCACCACGGTCTCGTACACGGGCCTTTGCACCGTGTAGCGCTCTTCGCGCTCGGCGGTTTCAAACACCGGCCGCGCCACCGTGTAGCGCCGCTCGTGCATGGCCGTTTCCCAGACCGTCTCGTAGCAGGTGATCCGCCGCTCCTCGCAGACCGTCTCCCGCACGGTGCGGTAGGTCGTCACGGGCACCTCGTCCCACACCGTTTCGCACACGACACGATAGGCGCGAACGGGGCACGGATCGCACGGGTCGCCGGCGGCGCCGTTGCCGCCTAAAAACAGGACCATCGCCGCGGCGGGAAGAAAGAGCTTCGTGCGCATCGTCGGTCTCCTCAGTGTGACTTCCTCGGTGTGTTCTTCCCCGCTGTATTTCTTCCTCAGTGTGCCTTCCCGTGGGCGGACGAAAAGCGCCCCGCTTCGATAGAGCGTCCCTTGGATTGTGCGACATAGAAAATCGCTTTGCAACTATGCAAATCACGCGCCGCTGCAGATTGGGACGCAACGCTGCGGTTATAGCCACCTTGCGCCGCCCGTTTTTTCTCAAGCTTTTGCCAATCAGCGCCGGCCGCGAAATCACATATATAAACCGCCGGCCTGCTATCAATATATGCTGACAGCAGTGAATGCGGCGACGGCATAGTATATGACGACTACGGCAACTTTGCCGATTGGGCGGACATTACCGGTCCGGCAAACTTTGCGGGCGAAACCGGCGTCGCCCAAATGTCCCGTGCGCGGAGCCGCAAGCTTTGGCCCAATGGTGCTTTGGGACGCGGAATCCCATTGCCGGGGCGGCTTCAATGGTTCAAACCGGCCTGCCGCGGCGGTAAACTAGGGGCGTTGCAGCGGCAGCGCAACATCCACAGGAAAGGGTCTTCCCGTGACCGACCGCACATCTTCCCGCCGCACATTCCTCCGCGACGCCGCATCGCTGGCCGGCGGCGCGCTCGCCGTGCCCGCCTTGTCCGCTGTTTTGCCGCAGTTCGCCAAGTCCCAGGAAAAGCCCGCCCGCCGCCCCACCGACTTTCAGATCGCCTGCATGACGCTCCCCTACTCCGCCTTCCCGCTGGAGCGGGCGCTTGAAGGCGTCAAAGACGCCGGCTACCGGTACGTCGCATGGGGCACGACGCACAAAGAGGAGGGCGGCAAACAACAGCCCGTCCTCGCCGCTGCCGCCCCGCCCGAAAAGGCGAAGGAACTCGCCGACCGTTGCCGCGACCTCGGCCTTTCGCCCGTCATGATGTTCTCGATGGTTTACCCTGAGGCCCAAAACGGGCTGGAGGTCCTTGCCAGCCGGCTCAAGCAGGCCGGGGCCGCCGGGGTGCCGCAGGTGCTCACGTTCGGCCACACCGAGGGCGGCAAGAAAGACGTCTGGATCGAGCGCTTCAAGAAGCTCGGTCCCATCGCTCGCGACAACGGAGTCCTCCTGGTCGTCAAGCAGCACGGCGGCACGACGGGCACGGGGGAGGCCTGCGCCGAGATCATCCGCGATGTGAACGACGAAGGCGTGTGGGTGAATTACGACGCCGGAAACGTGATGGACTACCTGGACCTCGATCCCATCGCGGACATCCAGAAATGCGCCGACACCGTCCGCAGCTTCTGCATCAAGGACCACCGCAACTGGCCCAAGGACCAGGACTGCGGGCCGGGGCTGGGCGAGATCGACCACTACCGGCTCTTGCACCCGGTCGTGTTCACGGGACTCAAGATGCCGCTGTGCTGCGAAAACATTTTTGCCCCGCTCGTGCCGCGGCCGACGGCGCCCGAGGGGATCGACGCCCTGGCCCGCCGCGCCCGCGAGTTCCTCGAAACCGTGATTGCCGGGCTGCATGCGCCGGAGAAATAGCATTCCCCTCCGTCCGCTCTGCGCCTTTTCAATCCAAAATCCGAAATCCAAAATCGAAAATCCCCCCGCCATGCCCCGCCGCAACCTCACGCTGCTCCTCGTCATCACCGCCGTCTCGCTCCTCTGCTATCGCAAGGCCGAGACGTTCTCCGGCGAGCAGGGCCGGATGCTGGAGACCCTGGCCCGCGCCATGAACGAGGTCGAAGACCGCTACATCGAGAAGGTGGAGCGGCGCGAGCTGTTCGACGCCGCCATGCGCGGCATGCTGCGCAAGCTCGATGAGAATTCCGACTACTTCCCGCCGGAGGAGTACGCGCGGTTCCGTGAAATGCTGGACCAGCAGTTCGGCGGGATCGGTGTGTTCGTGCGCGAAGACGAAAAGACCAAGGCCCTGGCGATCATCAGCCCGCTGCCCGGCTCTCCGGCCTACGAGAAGGGGCTGCGGCACGGCGACCTGGTGCTGGCGATCGACGGGCACAGCACGATCGAGCTGGGCAGCGAGGCGGCGCGCGACCTGATCCGCGGCGAACCCGGCTCAGCCGTGCGCCTCCGCATTCGCGCGGCCGCCGACGAGCAGGAGCGCGACGTCGACGTCACGCGGGCGATCATCCGGCCCCCGTCCGTCCGCGGCGACCGCTACAACGACGACGGCACGTGGAACTTCCTGCTGGAATCGCACCCGCAAATCGGCCTGGTGCGGATTCCGCACGAGCCGGGCTTCGGCGCGGCGACGGCCGCGGAGCTGGCGGCGGCCCTGAAATCGCTGCAGGAGCGCGGCGCCAAGGGCGTGATTCTCGACGTCCGTGGAAACCCGGGCGGCCTGCTCGATTCCGCCGTGCAGGTCTGCGACCTCTTTATCGCCGAGGGCGTGATCGTCTCCACGCGCTCCCGGCAGGGGCAGGGGCTGGACAAGGTCTACCGCGCCAAGCCCGACGGCGACTTCCGCGGAATCCCGATGGTCGTCCTCATCGACGGCGGCAGCGCCAGCGCGAGCGAAATCGTCGCCGCCTGCCTGCAAGACCACGGCCGGGCCTACGTCGTCGGCGAGCGCTCCTATGGCAAGGGGAGCGTGCAGAGCGTGATCGACCTGGAGCACGGCAAGAGCGCGATCAAGTTCACCGTCTCCAGCTACTGGCGGCCGAACAACAAGAACATTCAGAAGCCGCGGAACGCGAAAGAGACCGACGTCTGGGGCGTGATGCCGGACCTCGTCGTCCCGCTCGACGGCGACGCGCTCCGCAAGGTGATCGAGGCGCGCTTCGAGCGCGACATCTTCCGCCCCGGCCAGCAGCCGCCCGCCACAGGCGCCGTCGACGCGCAGCTTGAAGCGGCGATCAAGCGCCTGGAGGACAAAATCAAAAAGTAATCTGACTTGTGGTTAGGGTCACGCGGGGGCGACATGACGCACTTCTTTGTTTCAACGCGCGACTGCGCCTTCAGCATGGCTGGCAACAATCATGGCGTCGCCGCGTGACGCCAGTCACGACAGGGTTTTACGGTTCGATGGCTTCCATCGCCTTGGCGAATCCGTCATACGCGTCCTGCGAGTAGAGCACGAACCGGATGAGTTGCACGCTGCCGGGGTCCGCAAGAAAATTCGCCGCCTCGCGGATCGCCACCCGCGCCGCCTCATGGAGTGGATACCCGTACGCTCCCGTGCTGATCGCCGGGAAGGCGACGCTTGCGCAACCGTTCTCCTTGGCCAGTTCCAGCGACGCCCGGTGCGCCCCGGCGAGTTTTTCTGTTTCGCCCGACCGTCCGTCGCGGTAGACGGGTCCCACGGCGTGGATGATGTGCCCGGCCTTGAGCTTTCCCCCGCCGGAAATGACGGCCGAGCCGGTGGGGCAGCCCTGCGGGTATTTTTTCCGCGTCTCGTCCATAATCGCCGGCCCGCCCCGGCGGTGGATCGCGCCATCCACGCCCCCGCCGCCCGCCAGCCGCGAATTGGCCGCGTTCACAATCGCGTCCACCGCTTGAAGCGTGATGTCGCCAACGGTCAGTTCGATCGTCCCGCCGTGGATCGTCTTTTTCATGGCCCCACCAAGTTGTGAGCGGATGTGCGTCGTGTGTCACGGATGACCAGGACGATTCTATCGACTACACTTGGTCCCGCGGAATCACTCCTCCTGGCCTTGCATTCTCGGAAACCTGCCATGTACGCCATCCGTCTTCTCTTGGCAATCGCCGCCCTCGTCGCGTTTGTCGCCGCGTTCCAAGATCGCTCCTCTGCCGCCGACCAAGCCCCGACGTGGAAGGCCGGCGCGGCCAAAACGGTCGTCACCCCTCGCGAGCTTTTGTGGATGTCCGGCTACGGCGGCCGCGATCATCCCGCCGAGGGCAAGCTCACGGACCTGTGGGCCAAGGCGCTGGCCATCGAAGATTCGCAGGGCCGCCGGGCGGTCGTCATTACGCTCGACCTCGTCGGCATCCCGCGCGAGACGTCGCTGGCCGTCCGCGAGGCGATCGGCAAGAAGCACAACCTCAAGCTCGACCAGATCGCCATCTGCACCTCGCACACGCACACCGGTCCCGTCGTGCGCAGCAACCTGCGGAGTATGTACTTCCTGGACGACGCCATGTGGAACCGGATCGAAACCTACGAGGCCCAGCTTCGCAAAGACATCGTCGCCGTCGCCGATGAGGCGTTTTCGAAGCTTGCGCCGAGCCGGCTCGCCTGGGGCATCGGCAAGGCCGACTTTGCCGTCAACCGCCGCGAGAACCCGGAGGCCGACGTGCCCGCTCTGCGCGAGCAGGACAAGCTCAAGGGACCCGTCGATCACGACGTGCCCGTCCTCAAAGTCACAGGCGCCGACGGCAAGCTGACCGCGGTCCTCTTCGGCTACGCCTGTCACGCGACGGTGCTGAGTTTCTACCAGTGGTCGGGCGATTATCCCGGATTCGCGCAGATCGCGCTGGAGGAAGCCCATCCCGGCGCGGTCGCGCTTTTCTGGGCCGGCTGCGGGGCCGACCAGAACCCGCTTCCTCGGCGGACCGTCGAGTTGGCCAAGCAGTACGGACAGCGGCTGGCCAAGGCCGTTGATGAAGTGCTGCAGAGCGACATGATGCCGATCCGCGGAAAGCTGGCCACGGCCTACCGCGAGATCGACCTGGCGTTTGCCGAAATCCCCACGCGGGAGAAGCTTGAGGCCGACGCGAAAGCGGCCGACAAGTACGTCGCCCGCCGGGCGACGCTGCTCCTAGCGCAACTCGACAAGACCGGGAAGATCGACCCGACGTATCCCTATCCGGTGCAAGCCTGGCGGATCGGCGACGAGCTCCTTTTCGTGACGCTCGGCGGCGAGGTGGTCGTCGATTTCTCGCTCCGCCTCAAGCGCGAGCTGGGCGCCAAGACCTTTGTGGCGGGCTACTCCAACGACGTGATGGCCTACATCCCCTCGCTGCGCGTGCTCCGCGAGGGGCGCTACGAAGGGGGCGGGGCGATGGTGTACTACGGACTGCCGTCGCCGTGGGGGGAGAGCGTGGAGGAGGACATCGTGCGGGCGGTACACGAGCTGGTTATGGAAGTGAAAAAGAAGTGAGCGCCGTGGCGAGTGCGGAGTGTGGAGTTCGGAGTGTGGAGTTGGGAATGCCGAATGGAACTCCCCACTCCGAACTCCACACTCACTCTTTCAGCCCCCCAAACCGCCGGTCCCGGTGCGCAAAATCCCGCATCGCCTCGTGCAGGTCGGCAAGCGAGAACTCCGGCCAGCAGTGGCCCGTCACCCAGATCTCCGCGTAGCTGATCTGCCACAACAGGAAATTGCTGACCCGCATTTCGCCGGCCGTGCGGATGAGCAGGTCGGGATCGGGCATGCCGGCGGTGTAGAGGCTGCCGGCGATCGTTTGCTCGTCGATGTCGCCGCTTTTCAGCTCGCCGCGCTCGACGCGGGCGGCGATGTCGCGCACGGCGTCGGCGATCTCGCCCCGCCCGCCGTAATTGACCGCCAGGCAGAGCGTCAGGCCGGTGTTCCGGCGGCTGAGGGCGATCGTCTTATTCATCTCGGCCTGCACGTCGTCCGGCAGGCCGGTGCGGCGGCCGATGACCGCCAGGCGGATATTCTGCTCCAGGATCGTCGAGCGCTCTTCGATCAGATACTGCTCCAGGAGCTGCATCAGGAAGTCCAGCTCCAGTTGCGGCCGCTTCCAGTTTTCGCTCGACAGGCAGAAGAGGGTAAGCTGCCTGAGCTTGAGGCGGGCGCATTCCTCGGTGACGCTGCGGACGCTGGCGACGCCCCGGCGGTGCCCCTCGATGCGGGGCAGGCCCTGGCGCTGGGCCCAGCGGCCGTTGCCGTCCATGATGATGGCAATGTGCCGGGGGAGGCGTTCCGGGGAAACGCCGAGGTCGGGCTGTGCGTCGGTGAGGGTCTGTTGCGTCACGAGTCACACCCTGTAGTAGGCACGGGCACCGCCGGCACGATGCCGGTGGTCCGTGTGCCGTCGTTTCTCGCCCGGCAGGGATGACGGGAAGGGGCGATTTTGGATTTTCGATTTTGGATTGGGGAGGCCCACCGACAGCTTACGCGCCGTCCGTCGTCACGGCAAGCTTGGCGGGGGCAGATTGCAAAATGCAAATTGAGAATTGCAAATTTCAAATTGAAAACAGTCTATTCACGCTGCGGTGTAGGTCGACGAGTCTGATCGTGTGCCTCTCCCCGCAATCCAAAATCCAAAATCTAAAATCCAAAATCGTCCGCCGCTCAGGTACAATGGCGTTCATCGTGCATTCCCCATTCCGAACTCCGCATTCCGCATTTCCTCCCATGCCCGACATCTGGACCTTCCACTCCGCCGGGAAGCTCGTGTTTGGCGCGGGCGCCGTCGCCCGGCTCGGTCAGCTTGTCTCGGAGCTGCGCGTCGGCCGCGTGTTTCTCGTCACCGACAAAAACCTCCAAAGGGCCGGCGTCGTCGAGCGCGTCTGCGCGCCGCTCAAAGCCGCCGGGCTTTCCGTGCAGATCTTTGACGGCGGCGAGCCGGAGCCTTCGATCGACCTGGCCGAGGTTGCGCTCGCCGCGGCCAGGGATTTTCGGGCCGAGGCCGTCGTGGGCCTGGGCGGCGGGAGCAACATGGACCTGGCCAAGGTCACGGCCGCCTCGCTGACGCACGGCGCCCCCGCCCGGGCCTTCATCGGCGACTGCAAAGTGCCCGGCCCGGTGCTGCCGATCGTCTGCCTGCCGACGACCTCCGGCACCGGCTCGGAGGTGACGGCCGCGGCCGTGCTGACCGACAAGGCCAGCCAGATGAAGGTGGGCATTTTGAGCAACGACCTGCGGCCGCGCGTGGCGGTCGTCGATCCGGAGCTGACGCTGTCGTGCCCGGCGAAGGTGACGGCCGACAGCGGCATCGACGCCCTGACGCACGCGATCGAGGCCTACACGGCGGTCGACAACGAACGGTTTCCCCTGCCGCCCGGCGAAAAGACCGTCTACCAGGGCCGGCACCCGCTGGGCGATTGCCTGGCGGAGAAGGCGATCGAGCTGGTCGGCAAAAATCTTGCGCGGGCGGTGCGCGAGCCGGCCAACCTGGAGGCCCGCACCGGCATGTCGGCCGCGGCGACGATCGCCGGCCTGGCATTCTCGAACGTGGGCGTGGCGCTCGTTCACGCGATGGAGTATCCCGTCGGCGGGGCGGTCCACGTCTCGCACGGCGCGGGCAACGGCCTGCTTTTGCCCTTCGTGATGTGGTTCAACCTGCCGCTGCGCCAGCGGCAGTTCGCGCGGATCGCGCAGCTTTTGGGCCGCGACACGGCGGGTATGAGCGAGGACGATGCGGCGCAGGAGGCGATCCGCGCGGTCGAGACGCTCAAGCGCGAAATCGGCATCCCGGCTCGGCTGCGGGACATCGGCGTGAAGGAGGGGCAGCTTGCGGACTTCGCCGCCAAGGCCTTCAACGTGAAGCGCATCTTGCGCGTGAACCCGCGTGAGACGACGCCAGAGGCGATTGAGGGGATTTATCGGGAGGCGTGGTGACGGGAGTGCGGAGGTTCGGAGTGGGGAGTGGGGAGTGCGGAGGATGAACCCGTGGTACGCGAAGGCCGTGGTGCTGCTGGCGAGCATCGTGCTGGTCGTCATCCGGGCGCCGTATGGGCAGCGGAGCCGCGCGATTAGGGTGGTGAAGAGCCGCAAGGGGCCGCTGGAGATCGTCCTTTTGACGATCGCCTGGATTGCGTTTTTCCTGCCGCTCGTCTGGGTCGCGACGCCTGTGTTTGCGTTTGCGGACTATCCGCTGCACGTGCTGCCGCTCCTGGCGGGAACGCTGTTACTGGCGATCGGGCTTTGGCTCTTCCAGTGGTCGAGCGGATTTGCGTGAGCGTGGTGGGCACCTGTCCCAGCGGCAGCAGCCGGTGGGCTACGGTCATTTCGTCGCTGGCGCCCGCACCGTATCG
>JACOUI010000358.1 GCA_016177915.1 Planctomycetia bacterium | reverse complement strand
GTAACCACGCCACGAGCCGAAGGCCGGAGGGATCAATCTACGGATAGAGGTCGAGCCTCAGGACGCATTGAGATCTCCTCGCGACTACCACAACCCAGCAGTCTGCAACGAACGCGCGAAAACGTGTACCCTGAAAGGGGCCCCACGGGGATCATACGAGGACGCATTGGCAATGCGTCGTTTCGATCGGCGCGACGCGTTCGCCGCACGATCGATCCCGCCGATCGTGGCCGCTCTGCATCGGCCAACGCATTGCAATGCGTCCTCCGCAGCCGAAGGGCAGCAGCTCCGCGCGCTCGTATGGACCCTACACCCCGTCCTTCATCACCTCGTCCAGCACTTCCTCGGAGACGAAAATCGGAAGCTGCGGCTGGCAGGTGACCGCCACGGCGATCGCGTCCGAGGGCCGCGCGTCCACCTCCACCATCTCCCCCTCCTTCATGAACCGCAGCTTGGCGAAGTAGATGTGCTCCTTCAGCTCGCTGATGATCACGCTGTGCGGCACCCCGCCCAGCGACTCCGCCACTCCCACCAGCAAATCGTGCGTCAGCGGCCGCGGCGAAGGATAGCCCTTCACCTTCCGGTCGATCATGCTCGCCTCGAAGATCCCGATCAGAATCGGAAACGTGCGCGCGCCCTCGGTCTCCTTCAGGTAAATCACCTGCTGGTCGTTGATCTCGCTGATGATGATGCGGGACAATTCCATCTGGACGGGCATGGCGCGTCCTCGCGTGGGCTGGGCGGTTTCCGCCATTATAAGCCGCGGCGGGAAAAGGCGACAGCAGGCGGCCCCATCGTGGTCACATCGTCGTCCGGCGACCGTCGACGATCTCGCGCAGCCGTCGGATGCGCTCCGCGCAAATCGCCCCGTCGCGGCCGCCTTCGCAGGCTGCGCCGCGGACGGCGACCACGTCCGGCGACAATTCGAGAATCGCCGGCAGCGTCTCCGCCGTCAGCGATCCGCCGACGACGGCCAGCATGCCCAGGTCGCGCGCGCGGCGAATGAAGTCGGCCACGTCGCCCAGGCCCCACAGGTCGACGAGCGCGCCCCGCGACTTGTTGAACGTATCCAAGAGCGCCGCCGTGCAGCCGAGTTTTCCGCCCTCGGCCAGAACGTCTTCCGGCGCAGGCGCCTCGGCCAACTCCCAGTCGGCATACACGACGGCCACCGGCGACGGGCCGCTCGTTCTTGCCGAAGCGGTCTCGACCGCTTCGAGCCAACGGGATTGCCAGTCCGCCGCGGCGCACCCGGCCAGCCCCAGCTTGAACCACGCCAATCCCGGCGGCATATTCCAATCGCGCCCCTCGGCAAGCTCGCCCAGCGCCGCGCTCACCGGCACGCGCCCGCCAGCCGCAGCGAGCACCTCTTCGATCACGCCCGCCTCGGCCCTACCCAGCGAGCCGTGCGACGGCTCCTTCACATCAAGGATATCTGCCCCGGCCGAAATCGCGTCCTCGGCCTCCTCGCGGCTGCGCACGCTGACCAAAAGCCGCGTCATGCCGCCTTCCCCTCTTCCTGGTTGGCCAGCGTCAAATACCGGTTCAGCCGCCGCACAAGGTCCAAATCGATCGGCTCGCACCACGTGCCTAGGAGCGTGACCTGGCTGCCGCACCACACGGCCAGCCGCCGGTCGGTCTCCACTCTGGCCCATTCCTCGGCGCGCTCGTCGATGCGGACCACGATGGAGGTCGTCGGCACGTGCCGCCGCCGTTTTCCCAGCGCCCCGGGCGCGTTCACCACCAGGAAGCACTCCACCAGCCGCACCGGTACGCGCACCGCCGCCCCAAACCGCACCCGCAACAGCACGTGGCCCCTCTCATACGCAATCCGCGGCCGCTGCACGTGCCACAGCGCCGCGGCGACCAGAAGGACCACGGGCGCCGCGACGATCGTACCCACCACCGGCCGCCAGACGATTACGAGAACGCACGCCGCGACCACGGGCAGCGCCATCACGACGCCCGCCGCCATCAGGCGCCGGTTCCCCCGCAGCCAAACGGCCGGCGGGCTCTGAATTGCTTGTGCAGAGACCGCCATGACGTAATTCTGCCACGCTTACGAACCAGTCGACGATCTTGTCCCCCCCTTTACGAAGGGGGGGTTAGGGGGGGTTCCTGGTTGGCCAACACGGTCGAAGCGCCGCGCGCCGTTTCCCGCGCAGATGGCGCCCTCACTTACTCGTCCATGCTCCTCCCCATCCCCCGCACGCTCAAAAACACCATCATCCGGCTGCTGATGATCTCCTCCCCTCGCACCCAGTCAAACACCGCCTCGTGGTCCGGCACGACGAGATACTGCCCCGCCGGCACGATCAGCGCCTCGGGCTGCTTCGGGATCGTGTGCTCCGGATCGCCGCCGTGCAGCCGGCCGAACTTCTTGCCGTCGATCACCAATTCTCCCAGGTCCATCGACACCTTGTCACCCGGCACGGCCCGCACGCGGCCCAAATACTTCTGCCCCGGCGCCTCGCCGCCGGCCGAGTACAGCACGACCTGGCCCGGCCGCAAGCCCCACTCCGGCCGGAAGCGGCTGACGGCCAGCACGTCGCCCGTCACGGCCGCGGGCGACATCATGTTGTCCTCGACTTGGACCAGCCGGAAATTCATCACCCAGACCCAGATCGTGACCACGATCATAAGGAGCACCAGCATGGCCGACAGCCGGAACCGCCGGGCATGGTCCGCCGCCGGGACGGCGCGGACCTCGAGGCGCATGACGGCAAAACACTCGTACGTGCTGGCCACGAAATAGACCGCCACGGCCGCCGCCAGCACCCACAGCGCAGCGCCCGACGGGGCGACCGCCAGCGCGTTGATGAGCGCCATGGCCACGAGGAACGACGCGGCCGGCAGAATCGCCTGGCGCGTGTGTCCCAGAAGCGCCAGGCCCGCGCCGGGCACGAGCAGGCACCGCCGCCGGGCCGAGCGCCGCAGGGCGGAGAGTTCGTCGTTCTTCAGTTCAGCCGATGTCGCCAAGGTCCCGCGCCCGATTCGCAGCGATCGTGACTCAAACCGTCGATGCACAGCCTTCGAGTTTACTCCGTACTGTGTACTCCGTACTTCGATCGGCGGCCAGTGCCCGGCCCGACGCGCGGATCCGCCGTACCACTGGCCCGCCGACCGGTCAGACAACGCTCCCCGAAAACCTCACGGCGCCGATCCGGCCGTGGCGGGCGGAACAGCACACCTTCGCAGGATCAGCAGCGTCGTTTCGTCGTCAACCGTGCATTTGAAGTCTCTCGGGCGCGCCTGCCCCTCGAAAACGAAACACAAGCGCAGTTCATCTCCGTCCCGATCCCAAATGCCGCGGAAAGTCACGCTCTCGCGCGCGGAATCAACATCGTCTGCGTCGAATTCCGCGGGGTGGGAATCACAACGGAACCGAAACGGGACTCTCTTATCATCGTCGCCCGTCAGCATGGGCAACTTGTCGCCCGCGAAGACGAAAACGCGCTCGGAATCAACGCCAATCCCTCGATGAAATGATGACACGACTTCCCATGCACCGACCGGGATGTCGTCCTCTGTTACAACGCGCGGCGCGCTAGCTTTGCTGTCAGCTTGCCAGCGGATTTCCGCGACGTTTCCGTCAACGTCAGCGGGGCCGGAACAGCCCTCGGCAAGCATGGTTACACAGATCAAGAATGCTGCATCGACTTTGGAATGCATCTCGCCACCTCGCCAACGCGATCTGCAGCGATCGTAAGAAAGCGGACCGTCCCTTGCTTTCCCTGCAATATCCCTTCCGTCACCAACTTGCTCACCCCACAATCCCCTCAATCGGCCTGCCGATCTCAATCTCCAGCCGCTTCCTCCCCGGGATCGCCAGACGGTGCGAATCCAGGCCAAGCTGCTTGAGGACTGTCGCGTGGAGGTCGGTCACGTAGTGCCGGTCCTCCGCCGCGTGGAAGCCCACCTCGTCCGTCGCCCCGTGGACCAGGCCCCCCTTGATCCCGCCGCCGGCCAGCCACACCGAAAAACCGAAGGGGTGATGGTCGCGTCCGTTGGCGTTCTGGGCGCCGGGCGTGCGGCCGAACTCCGTGCCCCAGACGACGATCGTCTCCTCGAGGAGCCCGCGCTGCTTGAGATCGGCAAGTAGGCCCGCGATCGGCCGATCGGTCTGGGCGCACAATCCCGCGTGGCCCTCCTTCAAGTTGCTGTGGCCGTCCCAGGCCCCCGCGCCGCCGTTGCTGCCATGAAAGACCTGCACGAACCGCACGCCCTGCTCCACCAGCCGCCGCGCCGCCAAAAGCTGCTGCCCAAACGCCCGCGTCCGGTCCTGATCCAGCCCGTACAACTTCCGCGTCGCTTCCGTCTCCTGGGAAAAATCCATCACCGCCGGCACCGACATCTGCATCCGGTAGGCCAGCTCATAGGCCGCGATCCGCGCCCGCAGCACCGGGTCGTCGGGATACTCGACCGCGCTGAAGCGGTTGAGCCGGCCCAGCAGCTCGAATTCCGCCGCCTGCTCGTCGCGAAGAACGTCGCCGGCAGGCGTGTTGAAAGGCAGCGGGCTTTTGGGATCGACCGCCAGCGGCACGCCGTCGTGCTCGCGGCCCAGGTAGCTGCCGCCGTGGGCCGCGGCCCCGCCGCAGCAATCGGCGATCGGCTGCCCCATCACGACGAACTGCGGCAGGTCGTCGCAGAGGGAGCCCAGGCCGTAGTGCACCCACGAGCCGATCGTGGGAAAGTGCCCGTCGAGCGAATGCCGCCCGGTGTGGAACTCGAGCTGCGCCCCGTGGTTGTTGTCGGTCGACCAGACGGAGCGGACGACGCACAATTCGTCGGCGCGCTCGCGCAGGTGCGGGAACCAGTCGGAAATCTCGATGCCGCTCTGCCCGCCCCGGCCATAGCCGACTTGCAGCGGATAGAGCGTCGTGCGGACGTGGCCGTTGGCGTCGTTGGGGACGACGACGCGGACGTTTTCCTTGAGGTACGACTTCGTGAGCACGTCCTTGTGCGGCGTTTCTTCGATCGTCTTTCCGGCGTACTGGTTGAGCGCCGGCTTGGGGTCGAAGGTCTCCATGTGGCTGGCGCCGCCGACCATGAACATCCAGATGACGCTTTTGGCGCGGGGCTGGAAATGCGGCCGGCCGGTGGGCGTGGAATCGTCGCGCGCGGGACTTCCCTCCGCGGCGTTTCCCTTCGCAGCCAGGCCGTCGCGATGGAGCATCGCCCCCAGCGCCAATCCGGCGAAACCCATGCCCAAGTCGGCCAGGAACGCGCGGCGCGGGGCGCGGCAGCAGCCCGGCGCGTCGCCATGGCGGGTTCGATGATCGGTCATTTCGTCGCCCCCTAACGGTTGTCAAGTCGTCGTCTTGGGCGATTTCTTGGCAGCGGCGACAGCCAAATCCTTGACTACCTTGCTGACAAGCTCCCAGCTCTCGCGGTGGTAGGGTTCTGGTATCTCAAGTTTCTCGCCGGCCTTCGATCGAGCCAGCCGGCCCGACTTCGAGACGTACGTCGCGTTGGCTATTCCTCGATTATGGGCCAGGATGCCCCTCGTCGCTTTGAATTCCGCAAGTCGCTCGATCTCGTCCGACGTCGGACAGCCAAGCTTGACGACCTTCTCAAGGTACGCAAACCAATCCGTGAGTCGCTTGTAGCGAAGCTCGTTCAGTTCTTTTTCAACAACTTCCTGCACGATGGCGGCCTTGTCGGCCGCTTTCAAGACGCTGTCGAAGGGCACCTGTCGATTCGACAAACTCCCCGGATACGACGACAGCCACAGACGAAGCAGGTCAAAGAAGAAATCCTCAAAGAGAGCGACAAAGTGCTGGAACGTCGCCGCTGCAAGGTAATCGGTCACGTAACGGTGCGCAAGTTTTGCAAGCGATCTCTCGTTGACCGCCGTCCCCGTGATCAGGTTTCGGATCGTGAATCTGCGGCCCTCCTTTGCAGTCTGTTGGACCAATCGCCAGACGCGTTTCGTGTGCGTGTAGTAGTCGTGACTTTCAATCAGCGCCGCCGACGTGCTTTTCGACAGGCCCGTGATGTCGTCCGCCATTCCCATGCTTCTATCCGTTGCCGGCGATTCATGCGCCTCGGTCCAGAATCCGCTGCACCTTCTCGGCGTCCGTGCCATGCGCCAAGTTGACGAAAGCGACCTCAGGCCCGCCGTCAATTCAGGTGGACCCACTTTGTTGGACCAAAAATGCCCCGGTATTTGGTATGGATCTCCAACTAACCCCGGCCCCCCCCG
>JACOUI010000357.1 GCA_016177915.1 Planctomycetia bacterium | reverse complement strand
CCGCCGACACCGTGCTGAGCATCATCGACCGCCCGCCAAACAGGCCGTTTCCGAGCCGGATTTCGCCGGTCACGCCGCCGTAGGGCGCCGGCGTCGTCGAGGAACCTTCCAGCTTTCCGTCGACGAAAAGCTCGCCCTTGATCTCCCCCGCCTCCTCCGTTTTGCGGATCGTGTACGCCAGCCGCGACGCCTTGACTTCGAACTCGGCCGGCAGCGTGCCGCGGAAATCCTGTTTCTCGCCGTCAGAAGTGTACGTCCCCTCGACCTTCACGCCCGGCGTGCCGCTCAGCCGCACGCGGATTTCGGTGCCCGATTGGCGCGTCCCGAAGTAGACCAGCGCGATCCCGCCCGCCAGCAACAGCACGAGCAGCAGGCAGCCGACGCAGCCGCAGGTGCCCGAGCGCGAGGTGGGCGTATATCCCGGCGAGCCGCCGCCCTCGAGGGCCTCCACGGCGTCTTTGGCCTCGGCCAAACCCACGCCCGTCCGCTCGCGGTAGCGGCGGATGGCCTCGATCTTCTGGCCGCCCGCCAAGAGCGAGCGCAGCTCGCCTTCAAATTCCGGACCCACGGGCGACATCGACATGGCCGAATTGCTCTTTGGTGTGCGGCGACTTGTCGCCGCTTGGGCCCCGCCTCGCGGAAGCGGCCCGCGCCGACGCCCTGTAAGGCTACCCCGGCCCGCGGGAATTGACAACGAAAGAGCACGGTCCGCGCCACGGCAGCCCGTCCAGGTCGAGGTTGCCGCCGGAGATGATGATGCCAACTCGCTGACCGGGGATTTCGTTTCGATGTTCCCACAGCGCCGCCACCGGCACGGCCGACGACGGCTCGATGATGATCTTCATCCGCTCCCAGACGTGCCGCATCGTGTGGATGATTCCCTCCTCGCTCACGGCCAGGATCGCGTGCGCGTGGCGGCGGAGGATGTCGAACGTCAGCTCGCCCAATGACGTGCGCAGGCCGTCGGCAATGGTCTGGGGGTTGTTCGAGGGAATGATGCGCCCCTCGGCCAGCGATCGCCGGGCATCATCGGCCGCGGACGGCTCGACGCCAATCACGCGGCAATCCGGCGCGAGCGCCGTCGCGGCGAGCGCCGTCCCGCTGGCCAGCCCACCGCCGCCGACGGGCGTGAGAATGACGTCCAAGTCAGGAGTTTGCGCGAGCAATTCCATCGCCGCCGTGCCCTGGCCGGCGATCACGCGCGCGTCGTTGTAAGGATGGATCATCGTTCCGCCGGTTTCCTCGACGACGCGGCGGCAGGTCGTCTCGCGCGACTCGACCGTCGGCTCGCAAGGGACAATCTTCGCCCCGTATTCCATCACCGCCGCCCGCTTGGCGGCCGGCGCCGTGGTGGGCATGACGATCGTGGCCGGGATGCCCCGCAGCCGCGCCGCCAGCGCCAGCGCCTGGGCATGGTTGCCCGACGAATGCGTCACCACGCCGCGTTTCGCATCCGCCTCCGAAAGCGAAAAAACCGCATTGCACGCCCCGCGAAACTTGAACGCGCCGACCTTCTGAAAGTTCTCGCACTTGAAGAAGCACTTCGCCCCGGCTTGCCGGTCGATCCAGGAGCAGGTGAGGACGGGCGTGCGATGCGCAAAGGGCGCGATGCGTTCGGCCGCGGCGTGAATATCGTCGATGGTGGGCGTCATGTGTGGGGTCCCGGTCGTTGGAGTCCCGGCTTCAGCCGGTCTTCGTTCCGCCTGAAGGCGGTACTCCAACGACGCGCGTTCACGATACCACGCGCGCCAGCGAATGAAAACAAGCCGCCGTGCCGCAGCCCGACCGTAGCACGCCACGGCCGAGCAGCGTACCTTGAGGGTCCACGGCCACGGCAACCCGTCTGCTGCTCGCCACAGGAACCCCTGCCATGTCCCACAAACACCATCGCCGTCACCGCATTCACCGCGGCGCTTTGCCACCGGGCGCCCCGCCCGGAACGCTCTCCGTCCATCCCGGCGCCAGGCCCTCCCGCGTGCGCGTGATGGCCTACGGACCGGACGGACTCACGGAACGGGCCGTCGCCGATCTCAAGGAAATCGCCGCCCTGGCCGAGAAGTCGCCCGTCGTGTGGGTCGACGTCGACGGCCTGGGCGATCTGGAAGTCGTCTGCCGCCTGGGCGAGATCTTCCACCTGCATCCACTTGCACTGGAAGACGTGCTCAACGTCCACCAGCGCCCCAAGGTCGATCAATACGGCCAGCACCTGTTTCTCGTCGCCCGCATGCCCTCCTGGAATCACGGCCTGGAGACCGAGCAGCTCAGCATCTTCCTGGGGCGGAACTTCGTGATCACCCTGCAAGACGCGCTGCCGGGCGACTGCCTGGAGCCGGTCCGCCAGCGGATCCGCAACGGCACGGGCCGCGTGCGCCAGCTCGGGCCTGATTACCTCGTCTACTCGATCCTCGACGCCGTCACCGACAGCCATTTCCCGATCCTGGAACAGCTCGGCGAGGAGCTGGAAACGATCGAAGACGCGATCCTGGCCACGCCCGACCCGTCGCACGTGTCGCGGCTGCACGGGCTGAAGCGCGACCTCTTGGCCATTCGCCGCGTCTGCTGGCCGTTCCGCGACGCCCTGCAAACGCTCCTGCGCGACCGCCAGGCCGAAGGGGACCTGATCCGCGAGGAAACCCGCGTCTACGTCCGCGACTGCTACGACCACGCCACGCGGATCATCGAGTGGATCGAAAACTACCGCGAGCTTTCGGCCGACCTCATGAACCTCTACCTCACGCGGCTCAACAACCACATGAACGAGGTGATGAAGGTCCTGACGGTGTTCGCCACGATCTTCACGCCCCTCATGTTCATCGCCAGCGTCTACGGCATGAACTTCTCATCGGATGTGTCGCCGTGGAACATGCCGGAGCTGCGATGGTACTTCGGGTACCCGATTTCACTGGCGTTGATGTTGGTCGTGGCGGTGGCGCTTTTGTACTTCGTTTACAAGCGAGGGTGGCTGGCGCCCTTCAACCCGGCGGGCGTGATGTCGCAGTCGACCGGCGTGCCGCCTCCGGCCGCGACGCACGTCGATGCCGACACGACGGTCGTCGACCGCCAGGACTGATCCGGCGGCCGACAACTCCCACGCGCACAACCTCTTCGGCGCCGCGACGGGACCCCGTCGCCGGGCGATTTATGACTCCACATCCGGCCGATTCTTCGTATAATGGACCTTGATCCCACCTACAAAGAGGTCCCGCCGATGTGCGCCCGCCTTGGCCTCTGTGCTGGCATTCTGTTCGCGTCGATCCTCTCCCTGGGGCTGGTTCGCGCCGACGACCGCGTCGTCTTCAATCGCGACATCCGGCCGATCCTCTCGGACAATTGTTACAAGTGCCACGGCCCGGACGAAAAAGAACGCCAGGCCGGCTTGCGGCTGGACGTGCAGGGCGTGGCGACGGGCAAGCTCGAGTCGGGAAGCACCGCCGTAGTTCCGGGCAAGAGTGCGGAGAGCGCGCTCGTCGCCCGCATCACGTCTCCCGATCCGGACCAGCGCATGCCGCCGACGACGACCGGCAAGCACCTCACCGCCCGGCAGATCGACCTTTTCAGGCGCTGGATCGACCAGGGCGCGGCGTGGCAAGGGCATTGGTCGTTCATCGCGCCCAAGCGGCCGGAGCTCCCAGCGGTCAAGGACGCGGCTTGGGAACGAAACCCGATCGACCGCTTCATCCTGGCGCGGCTGGAAGCCGAAGGACTGAAGCCGATGCCCCCGGCCGACAAAGTGACTCTCGTTCGCCGCGTGACGTCCGACCTGACCGGCCTGCCGCCGATGCCCGCCGAGGTCGACGCCTTTCTGGCCGACGACTCGCCCGAAGCCTACGAGTCCCTCGTCGATCGCCTGCTCCGCTCGCCCCGCTACGGCGAACAGATGGCCCGTTACTGGCTCGACCTGGCCCGCTACGGCGACACCCACGGCCTGCACCTGGACAACGAGCGATACATGTGGAAGTACCGCGAGTGGGTGATCGGCGCCTTCAACAACAACAAGCCGTTCGACCAGTTCACGGTCGAGCAGCTTGCCGGCGACCTGTTGCCCAATGCGACGCTCGATCAGCGCATCGCCACCGGGTTCGTCCGCTGCAACGTTTCGACGAGCGAAGGCGGGTCGATCGACGAGGAGGTCCGCGTCCGTTACGTGGTGGATCGCACGGAAACGATGGCCACGGTCTTTTTGGGCCTGACGCTGGGCTGCGCCGTCTGCCACGACCACAAGTTCGACCCCGTCACGCAAAAAGAGTTCTATTCGCTCTACGCCTTCTACAATAGCGCCGCCGACCCGGCGATGGACGGGAACATCGCGGCCACGCCGCCGGTGGCGCGCGTGCCTTCGGCCGACGACGAGGCGAAGCTCAAGGCGCTCGATGAACAAATCGCCGCCGCACGGCAGAAGATCGTCGACGCGCTGGCCAAGGTCGAATACACCGAGCCGGAACCGACGGCCAGCGTCGCCGCCGCGGAGCCGAAAGAGCACGTCTGGATCGACGACGCCGCCCCGCCCAGCGCCCAGCTTCAGGGCAACTCACCCTGGGAATTCGTCGGCAAGCCCGAGCACCCGGTTTTCTGCGGCGAAAAGGCCACGCGCCGCCAGGCGCAGGGCCTGAGCCAACACTTTTTCACCGGCGCAGCGCCCGGCCTGAAAATCGGCGAGGGCGACAAGCTGTTTGCCTACGTCTACCTCGACCCGAAAAACCCGCCCAAGGAAATCATGCTCCAGTTCAACGACGGCGCCTGGGAGCACCGCGCGTACTGGGGCGAGGATGTGATCCCGTGGGGCAACGGAGGATCGCCCAGCCGCCTGCCACTGGGTGCCCTGCCCAAGGCCGGGGAGTGGGTGCGATTGGAAGTCGAAGCAGCCAAGTTGGGCCTCGCACCTGGCGCCGTCCTCAACGGTTGGGCCTTCACGCAGCACGACGGCACGGTTTACTGGGACAAGGCTGGCGTCGTCACTCGCACGCCGCAGGACGGCCAGGGCTTCGAATCGCTTGTGGCCTGGGAAGCCTATGAGAAGGCGCAGACGAAGTCGACGGCACCGCAGAACGTCCGTGATGCGATCAACGTCGAGCCGGCCAAGCGGTCCGACGAGCACAAAAAAGCCATCCGCGACTACTTTTTGGAGCGCGTTTACGCCACGACGCGTCCCGTCTTCGACCCGCTCCACAAGGAAATCGAAACGCTCACCAAGCAGCGGGCCGACGCCGACGCGGCCATCCCCGTCACGCTCGTCATGGGCGACGTGCCCAGCCCGCGCGAGACGTTCGTCCTCATTCGCGGGGCTTACGATAAGCCGGGCGACAAAGTGACGGCGGGCGTCCCGGCCGCCTTCCCGCCGTTGCCCAAGGACGCGCCCCTCAATCGCCTGGGCATGGCCCAGTGGCTCGTCGATCCGTCGCACCCGCTCACGGCCCGCGTCACCGTCAACCGCTTCTGGCAGCAGTTTTTCGGCCGGGGGATCGTGAAGACGTCGGAAGACTTCGGCGCGCAGGGGCAGTGGCCCACGCACCCGGAGCTTTTGGATTGGCTGGCGCGCGAGTTCGTCGAGAGCGGCTGGAACGTGAAGCGGCTCTTGAAGCTGATCGTCACGTCGGCGGCCTACCGGCAATCGTCGCGCGTCACGCCGGAGCTTTTCGAGCGCGATCCCGAAAACGCCCTCGTCGCCCGCGGACCGCGGTTCCGCATGGACGCCGAGATGGTCCGCGATGCGGCCCTCTTTACGAGCGGCCTGTTGGTCGAAAAGATCGGCGGCAAGAGCGTCAAGCCCTATCAGCCGGCCGGCATCTGGGAGGCGGTGGGCTTCGTCGGCAGCAACACGCGCGACTTCAAGCGCGAGGACGGCGAGTCGCTCTACCGGCGGAGCATGTACACGTTCTGGAAGCGGACGGCCCCGCCGCCGTCGCTGATGGCCTTCGACGCCCCCAGCCGCGAGAATTGCGTCGCCCGCCGCGCCCGCACCAACACGCCGCTGCAAGCGCTGGTGCTCATGAACGACGAGCAGTACGTGGAGGCTTCGCGGCACATGGCCCGGCGGATGATGCTGGAAGGCGGCTCGTCGCCGGCCCAGCGGCTGACCTACGGTTTCCGCCTGGCGACGGCCCGCCGTCCCGAGCCGATGGAGCTGGACGTTTTGAACAAGGTCTTCGCCGATCAGCTTGCCCATTACCAAGGGCACAAGGAGGAGGCGGCGAAGCTGCTTTCCGTGGGCGAATCGAAGATCGCCGACCCGCTCGACCCGGCGGAGCACGCGGCCTACACGATGCTGGCGAACTTGATTTTGAATTTGGATGAGGCGGTGACGAAGGAATAACGCGTCGATTGACCGCGATTCCACTTACGGACTTTCGTAAAATGCTGACACGCCTCTACGTCGACAACTTCCGCTGCTTGGTCAACCTTGAATTGGCGCTCAAGCAAGTGAGCCTCTTTCTGGGTGAGAACGGCTCAGGAAAGTCGGCAGCGTTCGACGTGATCCGTCGCCTCCGAGACTTTGTGACTGGCGAATGCACCTCCGTCGAGGCATTTCCCACGGACACGCTGACAGGATGGGACACGCGGAACGTGCAGACGTTTGAGATGCAGATTTCGAAGGATAATACCACGTACAGCTACCACCTTGAAGTCGAACACGATCGGCAGCGTTCGCGCAACAGGATCAAGAGCGAAACGCTTAAGTTCGGTGACATTAACCTGTACACGTCAGACGGCACGAACGCGAGGTTGTTTCGAGACGATGGCTCCCAGGGCCCTGAAGTGCTTTGCGACTGGGTCCGGTCCGGAATTGGAATCATTGGAGAACGTCACGACAAACGTCACGACAATCGACTGCTCATCTGGTTCAAAGACTTCGTGGCGAAGTTCATTGTCGCGCGGATCATCCCCAGTGCAATGAGCAGCGTAAGCGAGTCAGAGGTGTCGGATCCCGGGGAGGATTTTTCGGCATTTGTTTCTTGGATTCGGCGAGGGTCGGTCGAGCAACAGGCTGAACACCAGGAATTCGTGACTTACCTCCGCGACGAGTTGATTGATGGTTTCCGGGAATTCAAGTTCAAGTCGATCAGCGACACGTCGAAAGAGCTCTCGATTAGCTTCAACGTCGCTGCCAGCCAATCCGGCGCTCCGCGCAAGTACGAAGTGCGATTCAGCGACCTCTCAGATGGGCAGCGCGTGCTGATCGCGCTGTACGCTCTTTTGTACTACTGCCAGCCGGGCACCACGCTGTGCCTGGATGAACCGGAGAATTACCTGGCGCTCCCCGAAATTCAACCATGGTTGCTTCGACTGGAGGCTGACGCCACGGAGGGGAAGTTTCAAACGCTTTTGATCTCGCACCATCCGGAGATCATGAACTTGCTGGCGACGCAGTCTGGGTACTGGTTCGAACGCGAAGGCGCGGCGCTCACGCGCGTAAAGCCGGTTGCTCTGGAATCGGGTTCTGGTTTGTCAATTTCCGAACTGGTTGCGCGCGGGTGGCTCCATGAGTAGGCGCAAGATTCAGGTCGTCCTTGTGTGCGAGGACGCAGCACAGCAGGGATTTTTCCGCGATTTCTTGATCGAGCGCGGAGTTCACCATCGCGCGATCCGTGTCGAGCGAGCACCCAGAGGGAAGGGAGCGGGCGATCAGTTCGTCTTCAAGCAATTCCCTGTCGAAGTGCAGTACATGCGGACTAAGCCGCACATTTTTCGCGGATTGGTAGCCGTCGTTGATGCCGACACCAATTCGGTGGACGAACGATTGCGCGAGCTAGACGCGGCTCTTGTTGCTGCCCAACTTGATCGAACGAAGCCCACCGAGCCGATTGCCAGGATCGTTCCCAAGCGAAACATCGAGACCTGGATATTTCGGCTTAAAGGCAATACAGTCAACGAGGACGACGACTACAAGCGAAAGGTGGAGCCAGCGGACATTAAGCCCGCCGCCCGCGAATTTGCACGCCGTTGCCCGCAGGCGATGGCGGACCAAGACCCTCCGTCACTCCACTCGGGATGCAAAGAGTTGCAGAGATTCCTCAGCGTTTGCGATTCGCACAATTGAAACCGACGCCAATGCCGGACGAACCCGCCAACGATCACGCTGCCACCGCCTACGGCCCCATTTCCTGGGAAAGGATGATCCGAGCCGTGGAAAAGGTGAAAGAACGCCTGACGCGGGCGGTGCGCGCCTTGGAGGCGGCGGGCATTCCGTACGCCGTCGCCGGCGGCAACGCCGCAGCAACGTTGATTGCGCGGGTGGATGAATCGGCCGTGCGAAACGCAAGGGACGTCGAGATTCTCCTGCGGCGAGTTGATCTTGCGAGGGCTACCGAAAGTCTTGCGTCGGTTGGGTTCGTTCATCGTCAGGAGAATGGCAAGGACTTTTTCCTGGACGGCCCGGGCGGAAGGAAGCGCCAGGCGGTCCGTATCGTTTTCGCTTGCGAGGCGCTTTCGCCGGAGCGCCTCTTTCTGGCTCCCGACGTTGCCGAATCGGAAGTCGTAGCTGGAATCCGAGTGCTGGTCGCGGAAGCATTCGTGCGTCTGGCTCTCGCGATGTATCGTCTCGACGATCGGGTCGATTTACGCGATTTGATCGACGTGGGAATCGTCGATTCAACCTGGTGCGCGCGACTTCCCGCCGCGCTCGCCGAGCGATTGCGGGAGCTGTTCAAGAACCCTGAAATGGAAGAGACGAGCGTGCTCGAGAAGATTCAAGAAGGTGAGATCGAAATCGCACAAGGCCGTGGGATTCCGCACGAGGAAGTAGAACGCAAACTGGCACGATGGCTCGCGTAGCTTGCCCATCGGCGCCTGCCGAAATCTGGAGTCTGAACATGGACCCCCGCCAAGAACACGCCCTCCTGGAAACCCGCCGCTACTTCTTCGGCCGCTGCGCCGCCGGCGTCGGGACCGCCGCCCTGGCCTCCGTCCTCGACCCGCGCTTGCTGGCCGGCGAAGCGCCGAGCGCCGCTGGCGCCAAGCCGCAGGGCGTGCTGCCGGGCTTCCACCACGCGCCCAAGGCCAAGCGCGTCATTTGGCTCTTCATGGCCGACGCGCCGAGCCAGCTCGACCTCTTCGACTACAAGCCCAACCTCGCGGACCACTTCGACAAGGACCTGCCCGAGACGGTCCGCATGGGCCAGCGGATCACGACGATGACCTCCGGGCAGAAGCGGCTGCCGGTCGCCCCGTCGCTTTTCAAGTTCCAGCAGCACGGCCAGAACGGCGCCTGGCTCAGCGAGCTGTTGCCGAACCTGGCGACCGTCGTCGACGACATCGCCATCGTCAAGTCCGTCCACACCGAGGCCATCAACCACGACCCCGCCATCACCTACATCCAGACGGGCAGCCAGATCCCCGGCCGGCCCAGCATGGGCGCCTGGATTTCCTACGGCCTGGGCAGCCCGAACAAGGACCTTCCCGCGTTCGTCGTCCTGCACTCGCGGATCGCCAGCGGCTCGCAGACGCAGGCCCTGTTCTCGCGGCTCTGGGGTTCGGGCTTCCTGCCGACGCGGCACCAGGGCGTGGCCCTCCGCTCCCAGGGCGACCCGGTGCTCTATCTTTCCAACCCGCCGGGAGTCGATGCCGACACCCGGCGCCGGATGCTTGACGGCCTGGCCGCGCTCAATCAGCAGCGCCTCCAAACGCAGGGCGACCCCGAAATCGCCGCCCGCATCGCCCAGTACGAAATGGCCTTCCGCATGCAGACCTCCGTGCCGGAGCTGATCGACATCAGCCAGGAGCCCAAGGAAGTCCTCGATCTCTACGGTCCGGAGGTCACGCAGCCGGGCACGTTCGCCTACAACTGCCTCTTGGCCCGGCGGCTGGCCGAGCGCGGCGTGCCCTTCACGCAGGTCTTCTTGCGCGGCTGGGACCATCACGGCAACCTGCCCGGCAACATCCGGCAGCTTGCGCCCGTGGCCGATATCGCCTCGGCCGGCCTCATCAAGGACCTCAAGCAGCGCGGCATGCTGGACGACACGCTGGTGATCTGGGGCGGCGAGTTCGGCCGCACGGTCTACAGCCAGGGCACGCTCACGAAAGACAACTACGGCCGCGATCATCACCCGCGCAATTTCACGATGTGGATGGCCGGCGGCGGCATCCAGGGCGGCATCGTCTACGGCGAGACCGACGATTTCTCCTACAACATCGTCAGGGACCCGGTCCACATCCACGACCTCAACGCGACGATCCTGCACTGCCTGGGCGTCGACCACGAAAAGCTCACCTACCGCTTCCAGGGCCGCGATTTCCGGCTGACGGACATTTACGGCAACGTCGTGAAGGGCCTCTTGACCTGAATCCTCCGACACAAGGCGAGCGGGGGGCGTCAGCCCCCCGGTGCTACCAGTATGAATCTTTCCAAACCCCACATCGCGGCGCTGCTCGGACTGTCCCTCGTTCTCTGCGGCTGCCCGGGCGACGTCGCCCAGCAGGTGCAGCAGGTCCAGCAGCAAACCCAGGCCGCCGCCGACTGGGAACGCGACTTCCCTCGCCTGAAAACCCTCGGCATGGCCTACCAGCGGCACATCGACTCTGCCGGCAAGGGGCCCGCCAACTGGCAGGAGCTCAAGCAGACCGGCGGCAACGACCCGGCGCTGGCGTCGCTGGAGGCCGACGGCTGCGTCGTCGTGTGGGGCAAGAGCTTCCGCGACGCTTCCCAGGGCACGGCCGAGTACGTGATCGCGTACCTGCCGAGCGCGGAGGAGAAGGGCGGCGCCGTCGTGAAGCTCGACGGCAGCGTGGCCAACATGACGGCCGGCGAGCTTGCGGAAAAAATGGCGGCCCAGGGTCTCGCGCCGTGACCCTCTTGCCCGAAGCAGCGCAATTCCCTCACGCAACCGCTGCGCCCCGCCGTTGCCAAACGGCCGTATCTTCTTGTAGAATTCGGGGCTTGCGACTGTTGGAGCACCGGCTTTAGCCGGCGTTTTTCCGCCTGAAGGCGGACTCCGTCGTTCAAGTACCGGCTATCTCACCGCATGTTCGAAGCGCTCCAAGACAAGCTCAATAAGGCCTTTCGCACGTTGGCCGGCACCGCCCGGTTGACGGAGTCGAACATGCGCGAGGCCCTGGCCATCGTCGAGCAGGCGCTCCTCGAAGCCGACGTCGGCTACAAGGTCGTCAAGGACTTCATGGCCTCCGTCTCGGCCAAGGCCCTGGGCGAAGAGGTCTTAAAATCGCTCCGGCCGCAGGAGCAGGTCTTCGCCATCGTCTACCGCGAGCTCGTCGCCTTGATGGGCCCGGGCGACCCGTCGCTGCACCTGCGCGACTTCACGAAGATCATGCTCTGCGGGCTGCAAGGCTCCGGCAAGACGACCACCTGCGCCAAGCTGGCGCGAATGCTCGCCAAGAGCGGCCGCCGACCCATGATGATCGCCGCCGACTTGCAGCGCCCCGCGGCCATTGAGCAATTGATCGTGCTGGGGCAGCAGATCGAGGTGCCGGTGTTCGCCGACACGGCGGCCAAGGACCCCGTCGAGCTCTGCCAGCGCGGAATGCAGCACGCCGGCCTGGCCGGGGCCGACGTGGTGCTCATCGATACCGCCGGCCGGCTGCACATCGACGACGAGCTGATGACGCAGCTCCGCCGGATCGACGAAAAGATCGAGCCGCACCAGTGCTACCTCGTCGTGGACGGCATGACCGGCCAGGACGCGGTGAACAGCGCCAAGGCCTTCAACGAGGCCCTCGAATTGGACGGCGTGATCCTCACCAAGCTCGACGGCGACCAGCAGGGCGGGGCCGTGCTCAGCGTGCGGGCCGTCACCGGCGTCCCCGTCAAGTTCCTCGGCACGGGCGAGCACATCCAGGACCTGGAGCCGTTCAACGCCGAGCAGATGGCCGGCCGCATCCTGGGCCAGGGCGACATCGCCGAGATTGCCCGCCGGGCGATGACGGAAATCGACCAGGACGAGATGCGCCGGCAGCAGGAGGACATCGCGGCCGGGCAGTTCACGCTCGAGAACTTCCGCGATTTGCTGCGGCAGACCAAGCGCTTGGGTTCCATGAGCAAGATCATGAGCCTGATTCCCGGCATGGGCGCTTTGAAGGGCATGATGGGCGACGCCGACGTGGACCAGGATTTCGGCCGCCTGACGGGCGTGATCGACTCGATGACGCCCCAGGAGCGCCGCGACCCGGACCTGATCGACCAGAGCCGCCGCCGGCGGATTGCCGCCGGGGCGGGCGTCGAGCCGCACGAGGTCAACGACCTGGTCAAGCAGTTCGACATGATCGGCAGCCGGATGAAGCAGATGATGGGCCTGGGCATGCGCGACCGTATGCGCGCGGTGCAGGACCTGCAAAAGCAGATGACCAGCCCCGGGGGCCTCGCGCGGCAGAAGGTCGGCACCGGCAAGCGCCTGACCAGCGCCGAAAAGGCCAGGATCAAGAAGGACAAGGAACGCGAGATGCGGCGCATGAGGCGCAAGGAACGAGAAGGCAGTTGATAGCCAGGCCGTCGTGGGGCCCAAGCTTCGACGCAAAATCCGCAATCCAAAATCGAAAATCCAAAATCCCCAATCGAGGAGCCTTTCGTGGCAGTCCGCATTCGCATGAAACGCATCGGCCGCAAGCACCGGCCCTTCTTCCGCATCTGCGCCACCGACTCGCGCGCCCCGCGCGACGGCCGGGTGATCGAGACGCTGGGGACGTACGACCCCCTCGTCGCCGACACCGACGCCCGCGTCACGCTCAACAACGATCGCATCGACTACTGGCTGTCGGTCGGGGCGCTGCCCTCCGACCGCGTGAAGGTGCTGATCAAGAAGTACGGCACGAAGGGCAAGCGTTCCGCCGAGCACAAGGCCGCTCGCGAGAAGCTCGTCATCGAGCGCAGCCGCCGCCAGGCCGCCGCCGGCAAGGCGGTCGCCGAAAAGGCCGCCCCCGCCTAACGGCAGTGCCTGGCCAACGAAGGCGGCAGGCGGGACGCCTACCCCACGGCGGAGCGGCAAGCGAGACGCCTACCCCACGGCCTGCCCTACGATTGGCATAACCCTACCTGACGCCGCGGTTTCTGGCCGTCGCGCGTCGACGATATGTGGAGTAGACGAAGATTCGCGTCCCAAATATACTAGCCTGCTTGCTTTAGGTGAGATTTGGCAGGCTCAAGATCGCCGGGGACTGGTCCGGCGCCTCGTGCGGGGTCGTGATGCGGTTTTCGCTCGTCGATCGGATATTGGAAGTGCGGCCGGGACAGAGAATTCTGGCGATCAAGAACCTGTCGCTGGCAGAGGAGTATCTGGCCGACCATTTTCCCCGGGCCCCGGTCATGCCGGGCGTCCTGATGCTGGAATCGCTGGTCCAGGCCGGCGCCTGGCTGGTGCGGATCAGCGAGGACTTCGCCCACAGCATGGTGACGTTGAAAGAAGCGCGGGGGATCAAATACGCGAGTTTTGTCGATCCGGGACAGACCTTGGAGATTATCGCCGAGATCATCGACCAGGACGAACGCCAGACGCGCCTCAAGGCGCAGGGCAAGGTCGGCCAGACGGTCACCGTGGCCGGGAAGCTCGTCCTGGCAAAATACAACTTGCGCGACACGAACGGGGCGTTGGCCGCCACCGACGCCTTTGTGACAGAGCAGCAACGGCGCATGCTGGCGCTGCTCCGCTGAAACCGAGGCCGGCGCGCCAGGATCGAGGGCGCGCGCGGGCAGACAAGCCGGGCCGGCCGGCGAGAACATTCCGGAGGAACATTCATGCCGAGCAAAGAAGAAATCTTCTCCAAGGTGCGCGACATCCTCGTCGAGGCACTGTCCGTCGAAGAAGACGAAGTGACGCCCGAGGCCACGCTGACCGGCGACCTGGGCGCCGAGTCGATCGACTTTCTGGACATCGTCTTCCGCCTGGAGAAGGCGTTCAACATCAAGATCCCGCGGGGCGAGCTGTTCCCCGAGAACCTGCTCACCGACGCGAATTTCGTGCAGAACGGCCGCTTCACCGACACGGGCCTGGCCGAGCTCAAGAAGCAGATGCCGTTTGCAGACCTGGAGGCCTTCACGGCCAACCCGGTGATCAAGGAGTTTTCCAAGCTCTTCACGGTGCAGATGATCTGCAACTACGTGGACGCGAAGCTGGCGACGGTGCCGAGCTAGGGAAAGCGCGCTCGGAAAGCTCGACCTACTCTGCCCACCAGGATTTCTCTTTCGCATTGACTGCCATGCGCTGGTACTGGATCGACCGCTTCCTGGAATTCGAGAGCGGCCGCTCGTCGAAGGCGGTCAAGAATGTCACGTTGGCCGAGGAGCACCTGCACGATCATTTCCCCGGCTATCCCGTCATGCCCGGCGCCCTGATCATCGAGGGCTTCGCGCAGGCCGGTGGCCTTTTGGTCGGCGAGCACCTGAAGCTCGGCGGCAACATGATCCTGGCCAAGGTGCCCAAGGCGGTGTTTCACGGCGAGGCCCGGCCGGGGGACTCGCTCGTTTACTCCTCGAAGCTGGAATACATCAACGCTGAGGGGGCCCTCGTCTCGGGCCTGTGCCACGTGGGCGAGAAGCTGCTGGCCGAAGTCGATATTTTCTTCGCCAACGTCCAGGAAGGGCAGCGGACGCGGGACCTGTTCGGGCCGGGCGAATTGCTGTCGATGCTGAAATTGCTGGGGGCCTACGACGTCGGACACGCCGCCGACGGCACGCCGCTCAAGGTGCCCCCGGGGATGGAGACGCAAGCGGCCAGGCCGCTGGGCATGGCGGGCCCGTAGGTGGTACAGTCGTAGTAGGCACAGTTTGGCAGTCGAGGCAGAGGCTGAACGAGAAACAGGTGGTTCAGCCGTCAACTTGACGCGGCGGTTCGTAGCCGTTCACCCCCCACCCCAACCCTCCTCCGCAAGGGGGGAGGGAGTGAACTTGGAAGATCATATATGCGCAAGCGCGTCGTCGTCACCGGGATGGGCTGGGTCATGCCGCTAGGCTCGCGCATTGAGCCGGTGTGGAAGAAGCTTTTGGCCGGCGAGTCCGGCGTCGACTACATCACGATTTTCGACGCCACGAATTTTCCCACGCGCATCGCCGCCGAGGTGAAAAACTGGAACGTCGCCGACGCCGGCGAAGACCCGGAGCGCTGGAAGTACCAGGGCCGGCACACCAAATTCGCCGTCGGCGCGGCGAGAATGGCCGTCGAAGACGCGGGATTGCTCGCGGGCCTTGCCGATCCCACGCGGTTCGGCGTGTACCTGGGGAGCGGCGAAGGACACCAGGACTTCGACCATTTCACCGAGATGGTCGTCTGCGGACTCGACGGCGACGGCTTCGACATCTCGAAATTCACCAAGCGCGGCCTGGAAGTCCTGCACCCGATCGGCGAGTTGGAGCAGGAGCCGAACATGCCCTCGGGCCACCTGGCGAGCATGTTCAACGCCCAAGGACCGAATGCCAACTGCCTGACGGCCTGCGCCGCCAGCAGCCAGGCGGCCGGCGAGGCGACCGAGATGATCCGCCGCGGCGACGTCGACGTGATGCTCTCGGGCGGCACGCACAGCATGATCCACCCCTTCGGCGTGACGGGCTTTAACCTGCTCACGGCCCTCTCGACTCGCAACGACGCGCCGACCAAGGCCTCGCGGCCGTTCGATTTGCACCGCGACGGCTTTGTGCTGGCCGAGGGGGCGGCGATGGTCGTGCTCGAGGAGTACGAGCACGCCAAGCGCCGCGGGGCGAAGATTTACGGCGAGATCGTGGGCTACGGCAGCACGGCCGACGCCTTCCGCGTCACCGATTCGCATCCCGAGGGCCGCGGCGCCGCCGCCTGCATGCGCATGGCGCTCAAAGACGCTGGGTTAGCGCCGGAGGAGATCGGCTACATCAACGCCCATGGGACGAGCACGGCCGTCAACGACAAGGTCGAGTCGCTGGCGGCGAAGACGGTGTTCGGCGAGCAGGCCTACAAAACCCCCATGTCCAGCACCAAGAGCATGACGGGGCACCTGATCGCCGCCGCCGGAGCGACCGAGCTGATTATCACGCTTCTGGCCCTGCGCGACGGCGTCTTGCCGCCGACGATCAACTACGAAACGCCCGACCCGGCGTGCGATTTGGATTACGTCCCCAACCAGGCGCGGGAGAAGAAGATTCGCTACGGGCTGACGAACAGTTTTGGGTTCGGGGGGCAGAACATCGCGCTGGTGGTGGCGAAGGTGTGATTGTCGGAGTACCGGCTTCAGCCGGCGCCCTCGTTCCCCCTCGTTGCCAAACTCTGCTTGGCAACGCGCCGTTCCAGAAGCTCCGCTTCGCGCGCGCTACGTCCGGCGCCGCTTCGCGCGCCACCCCAGACCGCATGAATGCGGTCACTACAAACGGCGGACCGCAGTAGAGTCGAGAGGTGGCGCGGTGGTTTAGGTGTCAGCCTATCGATCCGGCCCTTTCGGCGCCGGGGCTTCACTAGCCACACCCTGCTCCGTCT
>JACOUI010000356.1 GCA_016177915.1 Planctomycetia bacterium | reverse complement strand
CCGCCGACCGCCTCTGGCCCCGCTTCCGTTCATGGGCTACCGCTCCCTTCCAGCCTGCCTGGCCGACCTTCAAGCCGCGGGCCAGCTCGTGCGCGTCGAGGAGGAAGTCGATCCCTGCCTCGAGGCGGCCGAAATCCAGCGCCGCGTCTGCCGCGCAGGCGGGCCGGCCGTGCTCTTGGCGCGCGTCAAAGGCTGCTCCTTTCCGATGGTCTGCAATCTGCTGGGCACGATCGAGCGGGCGCGGTTCCTCTTTCGCGACGCGCTCGACGACGTGCGGCGGATGATCGACCTCAAGATCGACCCGGCTGCCGCATTCAAACGCCCGCTATCCGCGCTCTGGACCGCGCGGAACGCCTGGCACATGCGGCCCAAATTCGTCTCGGGCGGGCCGGTGCTGGCCCACGAGATGATCGTCTCGCGGCTTCCGCAGCAAAAATCGTGGCCCGACGACGCCGGCGCGTTCATCACCCTGCCGCAGGTCTACACCGAGGACGCCGACCGCCCCGGCTGGCGGCACTCGAACCTGGGCATGTACCGCATCCAGCTCAGCGGCGGGCGCTACGAGCCGGACGCGGAGGTCGGCCTGCACTATCAAATACACCGCGGGATCGGCGTCCACCACGCGGCCGCGATCCGCCGCGGCCTGCCGTTTCGCGTGAACGTCTTCGTCGGCGGGCCGCCCGCCATGACGCTCGCGGCCGTCATGCCCCTGCCCGAGGGCATGAGCGAACTTTCGCTCGCGGGGCTATTGAACAAGCGTCGCGTGCGGCTCATCCGCCGCCAAGACGGCCTGCCCATCCACGCCGACGCCGATTTTTGCATCACCGGCGCCGTCATTCCCGACAAGCTCCTGCCCGAAGGCCCGTTCGGCGACCACCTGGGCTACTACAGCCTGGCGCACGACTTTCCCGTGTTGCGCGTGGACAAGGTGTTCCATCGCAAGGGCGCGGTGTGGCCATTCACGGTCGTCGGCCGGCCGCCGCAGGAGGACACCACGCTGGGCAAGCTGATCCACGAGCTGACCGGGCCGGTGATTCCGCGCTTGATTCCGGGCGTGCGGGCGGTCCACGCGGTGGACGCGGCGGGCGTACACCCGTTGCTCCTGGCGATCGGCAGCGAGCGCTACGTGCCCTACGACCAGCGCCGCCAGCCGCGCGAAATCCTGACGCAGGCCAACGCGATCCTCGGCCAGGGGCAGTTGTCGCTGGCGAAATACCTGTTCATCGCGGCGGGCGACGACGACCCGCGGCTCGATATTCACGACGTTCCGGCCTTTCTTCGGCACGTGCTGTCGCGATTCGATCCGGCCCGCGATTTGCACTTCCAGACGCGGACCACGATCGACACGCTCGATTATTCCGGGACGGCGCTCAACGAAGGCTCGAAAGTGGTCGTGGCGGCGGCGGGTCCGGCGCGTCGCGAGCTGCCGGCGGATTTTCCGCGCGACGTGTCGCTGCCGAATGGTCTTTGCGAAGCGCGGGTGGCGCTGCCGGGGATTCTCGTCGTGAAGGCCCCGCCGTTTACGAATTCACCGTCGGCCGCCGACGATTTTTGCCGCTTTTACGACGCGGCTGCGCCGATCAACCGCTTCCCGCTCGTCGTGCTGGCCGATGACAGCCAATTCACGGCCGCAACGCCAGGCAACTTCCTCTGGGTCACGTTCACGCGATCCAATCCCGAGGCCGACGTTTACGGAATTGCGTCGTTCGTCGAACGGAAGCACTGGGGCTGCCGCGGGTCGGTGGTCATCGATGCGCGGACCAAGCCGCACCACGCGCCGCCGCTCGTCGAGGCCCCGGAAATCACGCGCCGCGTCGACCGCCTAGCCGCGCCCGGCGGGCCGCTCCACGGGATCATCTGACGCCGTAGCCGGAACGATAACAACGAAGCGCACTGAATTGGTCGCAAGCCTTTGCTCGCCAAAGGGCTGCGTCACGCGGAGTGTGACGGCTACAAATATCTCGTGACGACTACAAAACGGGGAGCAAAGCACCGCTTTGCTCCCCGTAGTTTCAACTAGCGACATGCGAGACGGCGACTACTTGTCATCGTCGCCTTCCTTGCCGGACAGCGACTTCACCTTGGCCCGCAGGTCCTCGACCTCGCTGCGCAGCAGGCGGACCTGCTCGTTCAGCTCGCGGACGGCCTGCATCAGTTCGGGAGGGTGGGGGGCATGTCCCTCGGCGCGGACGTCGCGCCGCTCGACGACGATCCGGTCCCTGCCCTCGGGGCGAGCGCGGCCCTCGCCTTCCCCCAGCCGCGCGGCTTCTCCGCGCCCGCGGGCGAGTTCCTCGGCCTCTCGCAAGAGTCCGTCGGCCCGGTCGGGCAGGCCCGCCGCCCGCAGGTTCTCGGCGGCGGCGCGGAGGTGTTGAATTCTGCGCTCGACGTCTGTGCCTCCAGCACGGTGTCCGCCTTCGCGCGGACCGGGGCGATGCCGCTCCAACTCGGCGACTTGATCGGCGAACCGCCGAATGTGGGCCCCAACCTCCTCGGCCTCGTCGCCCTTGCCGGCCGCGGCCAGCTCGGCGCGTTTCGCCTCCAAGGCGCGGATGTTTTCGCGCAGCTCGTTCAGACGGCGCTCGTGCTCGGCGCCCTCGCGCGCTTCGGGCCGATCGGGCCGCTCGCCCGCTCGACGACGCTCGCCCTCGGGGCGGCGATCACCTTCGCGGCGTTCTCCTTCGGGACGACGTTCGCCTTCCGGCCTGCGCTGGGCGTCACGCCGTTCGCCTTCAGGGCGACGGTCGCCCTCACGCCGCTCGCCTTCTTTTCGTTCGCCTTCCTTGCGCTCGCCCTCGGCGCGGGCGTCTCCCTCGCGGCGTTCCCCTTCCGGGCGCGGCGGGCCGTCTTTGCGTTCCACGCGCTCCTCGCGCTTCTCGTCGTCGCCGGCGGCCTTGTCCTGCGCATCGGCCGGAACGCCGACGCCCAAGAGGCCGCAGAGGACGAACCCGGCCAGCGAATGCCTCCAGGTGCTGTGCAAGCTCTTCACGGTTGGTTCTCCTGTGCTTGGAACTTCCGAACGAACGTACGACGTTGAAAACAGAACGGCCAAAAGCGCGAGCGCCGGCGCCGTCGCCCCGACGGCCGCGCCCGCCCACCGCCGCGGCGGCCGCCAATTCTGCCCTTGCATGCCCAGAAGCCGCGACACGCGCCTTCCCAGGCTCGATCGAAAACCGCTGCCCTCCATGGCCACGTACCCCAGCCGCCGCGGCCGCCGCAATCGCCGCCCGAGCGCGACAAGGCACTCGGCCAAAAGTCCGGGCCCGTCGGCGACGGCCAGGCTGGCCTCGTCGGCGGCGGCCTCGCAGGCCGCGTGCAATTCCGCCCTGGCCCGCCAGACGAGCGGGTTCCACCAGTAGACGGCCGCGACCAGATCGGCCAGGAAATGCCAGGCCGGATCGTGCCCCGCCAGGTGCGCCAGCTCGTGCGCCAGCACCGCCTCCTGTTGCAAGCGGTTGAATTGGCGCGTGAACCAGACGGGGAGCACGAGCGTCGGCCGAAAGAAACCGAGCGCGACCGGTCCCGCCAGGTCCGCCGTCGCCACGCGAACGCCCCCCCTTAGGCCGATGCGCTCGGCCACGCTGGCCACGCGTTGCAACAGCTCCACGTCGCTCGCGGGCACAAGCCGGCAGCGGGACCGCCACAATCGCCCATGTCCTACGATAATTCGCGCCCCGATCGCCGTCGTCCCGGCGAGCCACAGGATCGCCAGTACGGGCCAGAACCACGCCGACGAGGTTTTCGTGTCGGCGTCCTGAGGCGGCGACGCAGCCATCGCCTCGATGGGCGGCAATGGCGCGCCATCGTCTTCCGCAACGGACTGCGGGGCTGGCTGCGTCGACACGTCGCCGGCGCCGAAAGCAAACATTTCATGTCCCGACGCAAGCGGCGCAGCGCTCCATGGCGGCGGTTGCTGGAGCCGCTCCGGTTCGTTTCGCAGTTTGGACAAGGGGACGAGGGTCGTCTTGGAGCTTGCCGCGGCCGGCGCAGCCGTGGTCTCGACGACGTCCGTCGCGTTGCCCCGCACCCAGAGCGCGCTCGACACCGACCCCAGGCCGCTGAATTCGCAGACGGCCAGCCCAGCCAAGGCCACGAGCGCCGCCTGCCAGATCGTCCGCGTCCATCGCGCGGAACGGAATCGCCGCGCAACAAGCCAGGCGACGAAAAACACCGCCGCCGAGCCGGCCGCCAGGACCAGCATCGCGTCCGCCACCGCGCCCCGTGCAAGCGCCGCGAACATAACGCCTCACTTCGCTCGTCGTTTCTGGGCAATCAACTCTTGCAGGCGGTCCAGCTCCTCGGGACTGACTTCCCGGCTGCGGAGCAAGTGGCTCACGAGGTTCGGCAGGCTGCCCTCGAAGAGCCGTTCGAGCACGTCGTTGGCCATCCCGCGGCTGACCTCGCTCTCGCTCACCAGCGCTTGGTAGACGAAGCGCCGGTCGGCGGTCTCGTGAGCGACCAGACCGCGATCCTCCATTTTGCGCAGCATCGTGGCGATCGTGGTATAGGCCAGGCCGCTCTTAGCGCCCAGGGCCTCGTGTACCTGGGCGACGGTGGCGGGCGAGGCGTCCCACAGGACCTGCATGATGCGGAGCTGGAGGTCACCCATCTTGTAGCGGGGTTTCTTGCGCATGGTCCGGTCTCCTCCTCGAACGACCAGGGTAATACTACCAAGGTAGTTTTGGCGATGCAAGCAAAATCTTCCCTGGCAGCCGTTTTTTCTCGTCCTGCTCGCCGTCGTCATCGCGCTCGAATTCGCCACACGGCCCAGGCTTGAATTCGTCCCGCGAGAAGTCCCCGTTTCCGCCCGCCCGTTCCGTGGTTATCCTGCACGAACCTGCTCCGCATTCCCCCCAGTCGCCACGGACGCTGCCATGCACGACTTCTTCATGCGCCAGGCCCTCCGCGAGGCCCAGGCGGCGCTTGCGGCCGACGAGGCGCCCGTCGGGGCGGTCATCGTCCACGGCGACCGCGTCGTCGCGTCGGCCCATAACCAGCGCGAAACGCTCCGCGACCCGACCGCCCACGCCGAGATGATCGCCATCACCCAGGCGGCCCAGGCCATCGGGTCGTGGCGGCTGGACGACTGCGCGCTCTATGTGACGCTCGAGCCTTGTCCCATGTGCGCCGGGGCGATTGTCCAGGCCCGCGTGCCGCTCGTCGTCTTCGGCGCGGCCGATCCCAAGGCCGGCGCCGCCGGCAGCCTGATGAACCTGCTTTGCGACCCGCGCTTGAACCACCGCGCCCAGGTCATCCCCGGCGTCCTGGCGGCCGAGTGCGGCGAAATTCTGACTCGCTTTTTTCAGCAGCAGCGGGCGCTGGGAAAGAAATAGCAATGCCGATTGGGCGGCCCTCGTCTCGTCGGTATGATATTCCTGCCGGTTGGATCGTTTGAATCGCACGACGGAGAGCTGAAAACCATGCTGCGTCTCAAGACCGCGCTTTGCACAGTGTGCCTCTTCGTGCCGATCGCCGCCAACGCCCAGGAGGGCACGGTCGTCGAGCAGACTGCCGAGCGGATCAACGTCACGATCCCATCGCTCAAGTTCGCCATCCAGCGCAAGGGCTACGTTTCGGGCGTGGCCGGCAAGTCCTTCGTCGATCGCAAGACCGGCTTCCACGACGCCGGCTTCGGACTGGACATCGTCGACTGGATCATGGAGCCGGGCAGCGACGAAGCCTACCGCGATCAACTCGACCCGGAGCTGGTCTACCGCTTCGGCGACTCCGTGCACGGCAAGACGGCGAAGCGATCCATCGAAGGCCCGCAGATTTGCACCAAGGCCCGGGAGCTTGCGCCGGAGTTTTTCAGCGCGCCCGATCCCAACGACGGATCGTGCTACGTCGTGAAGCAATCGTTCAAGTACAAGACCGCCGCGCCGGGCAAGAAGACCGGCTCGACGTGGACGCAGACGATGGTCTTCCCGGACCGCCGGCGGTATTTCATCTCCTGCGATCGCATCGACGCCGTGAACGACAGCCCGGCCATGTTCCTGCGCATCGACATGCCGGGCCACATCATCCACAACCGAGGGGACACGTTCAGCGAGGTCTACTTGAGCTACGCCGGGCGGATCCCGTCGCAGGAATTTCTGGAGAATTTCGCGCCCGACGAGAAATTCAACTACCGCCGCGACGACTGGGAGAAGGCCGGCAAGAAGCCGCCCGAGCGGATGATCCGCGGCTACAAGCTGCGCGATCCGGCGACGGGGAAGGAGGGCCCTTGGCTTTTGGGCATGACGCTGGATCCGGCGGTGGTGAGCGAGGCCTGGTGCCACCAGCGGGGGTACGTGTGCATGATCGAGGAGTTCGGCGGGCGGCCGATCAAGGCCGGCGAGTCCTTTTCCGCGGCGTTCATCGTGGGCTTCTTCGATTCCATCGAGGAGGCGGAGAAAGTGTACGACCGGTACCAGGGGGCCAGGGGGCTGGAGGTGGATCAGGCCGCGGGGTGGAAGCTGACGAAGTGACGCCGTTCTGAGAGGAGGGCAAGATGAGCCAGGATGATCGTACGATCAAGAATGAAAATGCACGCCTGAGTTTCGAGCAAAACTGCGACATGGCGCGCCACTACGGCAATTTGCGGTTCGCGCAGTTCACGGTCTTTTCGGCGATTCTTGGCGGGCTGTTGGCCGTGGAACTCGGCGAGATTGGCGCGATCCCGAATGGAGAGATGGTCCGCTGGTTCCGAATCGGGTCCCTGTTCCTCACGGTGCTATTCATGGTTGGCGAATGGCGAGTTGCTGATCTAGTGGTCATCTACCAGGAGGAAGCAAGTCGCTTTGAAAGGCATTCCCCTTCGTTGCGACTCGCACTGCCCAAAGGCCATTCCTGGTTCAAGTGGATTGTACGATTCGTAATGCTCGCCCCGTTCGCCCTGGCTGTGGTATTGTGGATTATCAACCTGATCTTGTGGCCGATGCAGAGGATCGCCGGTTAGGTTTTAGCCGCTTGCACGACAGGCGCCGGCCAGCGCGACCATTCAGTAGCCTCGCCGAGCGCGGAGTTATCGCAATGACGAACGAACAATTGGTTTTTGGATACGGGTCTCTGGTCAACCGCCGGACGCTTCCGCCCGGCGTTCGCACCACACCGGCTGTGCTTCCGGGGTGGAGACGGGAATGGACGCATGCCGTCGAATCGCCCCAGGGAAACGTCTGTGCGCTTTCGGTCGCGCGGGATGCGGCCACTGAGATCGAAGGTGTCTTGCTGTCATGTGACCCGCAACAACTCGCCGAATTGGATCGGCGCGAGATCGGATACCACCGTGTCCGCGTTCCGGTCCGGCTTGGACCGGGACGCAACGTTGCCTGCCTGGTGTATGTGGGCGATGCCGCCCAACGCCGCGCTGCAAGTCACGAGTTTCCCATCTGGCGAAGCTATCTCGACTGCGTCGTCGCAGGGTATTTGGAACTGGGGGGCCGGGCCGCGGTCGAACGATTCATCGCCACGACGCGGGGGTGGAACGCGCCGATTCTCAATGATCGACCGCGGCCAAAATATGCGCGAGCCGTTGACTTGTCTTCGGACCAACGGTGTGAAATCGACGAGATCCTGCGCGAACGCGGCCTGCTGGAAATGCTCGTAGATCTCGGTTCGACTACCGCTCAAGCGCGAGGGCATGGCGCATGATGCTGCGCGCCGGCGAGTCGTTCTCCGCGGCGTTCGTCGCGGGCTTCTTCGATTCGATCGAAGAAGCGGAGAAGGTGTACGACCGCTACAAGGGCGCTACGCGACTGGAAGTCGATCAGCTCTCGGGCTGGAAACTGACGAAATGACGAGGGTAATCGTGGTCGCACGGAATCGAGGATCGTCGACGGCCGAGCGGGCCCATGAAGGCGCGGCCGCGTTGCTCGCCGCCCACTTCGAGGCCTGCGGCTATGTTCGCTTGCCCAATCAGACGCGCCGGTTGTCGGAGCGGCGGAACTACAAAAAGGGCTGGGAAGTTCGGCTGCCGGCGACTACGCATCGGGAGTTGCAATTCCTGCGGCGAGTTTTGAAGGCATGCGGCTTCAAGTGCGGCCGGGCGTTCCGCAAGCGCGCCGGGTGGATTTTGCCCTTGTACGGCCAGGCCGCCGTTGAACGATTTCGCAACCTGGTGAGAACCCATCGCAGCGCCGCGGCCGGCAGGGGGCGATTCCCCACCTAAGCCGACGAATCGCGGCGACCCTACCGCGTCGGCGCCTTTTCTTTGAAACTGCCCGCGATCTTCCGGGCCGTTTCCAGCTCCCGCTCGTCGTCGAAGTAGATCGCCGATTGCACGTGCCCGGTCCGGCCGACGGTGAAGGAATACAGCGCGTGCACGAGCTTGCCGTCGCGCCGTTCGTTCAGGCGGTACGAAAAGCAGATCATCTCCCCGTCGGGCGTTTCCTGCTGGTCGAAGGCGGCCGGCGAAACGGTCTCTTTGATCCACGTCAGGCGCTCGGCCGGCGTTTCTTGCTTGTCGTTGCCCCAGACGGCGACGTACAAGGCGTCAACGGCGCGTCGCACGCGTTGGCGAATGTGACCGGGCAGGCGCTTGATTTCTTTCCACGCGCCGGGCGTGACGTAGACGGTATAGCGACTCACGCCAACTCGCCTTTCACGGAGTCCCACTTGAGCCAACCCGCCTTGCGCCGACTCCCCTTTGCGGCCTTGAGTTGCTTGTAGGCCTTGCGCGCAATCTGGACGTCTTCGACCGTTTCGAGCCACTCAATCAGCGCTTCCCAGTCGTCGGCGCTGAGAACGGCGAATCGCTTGCCGCGCCGCGTGACAAACTGCACGGATTGTAAGGCATCAAGTCCCGTCATAGCTGGGGCTCCGTTTTGCAACGCCCTATGGAAGTCTATTCCGCGGCGAAGCATTCTGCTATGGAGAGCGCACAGCAGATTCCTCCGTCGCGGAATCTCCTCTCGCGTCGGCGGCGTCAGATCAGGGCTTGCTCCGTTTCATGCCCGGCGGATACCTGACATAGAATGCGTACGCGATCTCCTGGTGGTCCCTGTTAGGGCCAAGCTCAGCCCCGTTGTCAATGCCATTGTCGCCCGGCGCGTAAATCACAAAGCCGCCCTCTTGGTCCGGTTTGAGAATGAGCGGCAAGCCGGAAAAGAGACACTTGGGCGGCTCGGTGAGGCGGTCGTCGAGCACCTCGCTAAAGCTGCCCGGCAACCGGCCGTGCTTGCGCAAGTGCCGGTCGACACGGATGCCCACGCGCGCGTTCTGCAGGCACTGGCGGGGCGCCAGGCTCATCGTTCGGAAACTCGTTGGTCGGAAGCTGAAGAAGTCCGCGACGACCTTGAAGCGTTCCGGGATCTGGTCGTACTGTTGCTGGAGGTCGCTTGCGGCTTGCAGTCCCGCCGGCCCTGGCAAATCGGCCACTCTGGCCAATTCGCTCGTGTAGCGCATCAGAAAAGCTTGCTCTTCCATGACCAGAAGAGGAAAGTAGCACTCGGGCAGCGCCTTGTTGCGATAAAACGGCGAGTCGCTGTCGCCGTAGGAGTCAAGGAGCGCGAGCAATTCCGCGCGTTGAGCCAGGATCGAATCTCGCATGCGGAACGAGGAAGCCAGAGCGTCCAGCCGCGCGTCCAGTCGAGCGATCTGCTCGTCGGTCAGCGCGTGCTGACTCACCAGCAACATCAATTCGTAGGTTGCCATATGGGCGCACGAGCACCCTTCGTTCGTTTGGAAAGGGTCTTGCCAGTACAGGGCCGCCGCCGCGTAGTAGTCGTCGATGGCTTGCACGGCGCGTGGAACATCGCGGTCCGCAAGCGCGAGACAAAACTGCGCCTGCAAGAGATACGCGATCCTGTCTGTCTTCCCCCACAATCTGGGATCGTACGAGTGAGGGAAGCGCGCATGGTAATCGTAAGGAAACTGGTAGCGAGGCTTTTTCAGCCCCTCGCGCAGCTTGGCAAGTGCCGCCTGGTTGGAATCGATACCCGGCTCGTTTGCATGGCTTGCCGCAGCGCCGCATCAAAGGCGGTCGACTCCGGGCCGAGCAACTCCGCCGCCTCGATGAAAAACGGCGCGGCGTTCTCCTCCGCAGGAATCGGCTCCGGCTCCAGGTCGGCGAACCAGACCGGCTCGCCGCGCTGGCGGGCGGCGGCAATCGCCGCCTGTAGCTCGCTATTGGCGCGGTAGTGCCAGACGCCGTAAAAGCCGCCGACGCCTCCCAGCAGGATCAAGAGCACCAGCGTGACGTAGACCCACCACGCCGGCCGCCTGCGCTTGGGAATCGGCTTGGGAGTCTCGTCGGCGGCGATGCGGTCGCGCTGATCCGTCGTAGTCATCGTCGACCCTCCGGGAACCTCTCGGCTATCGAATGGTGACAAAGTCATTGTGGTTCAAAAGCACGTGGACCAGGCTCTCCCGCGCGCGCTGCCGGGCGTCGGCCGAGGGCGCGACCTTGTAGCCCTGCCCGCCGAACGTGGCCGGCTTGGTGTCAGCCGCCGCAGAAAGCCGCTGCGGCTGCTCGGTGAGGAACTTTTCGCACTCGCTTTGTTCCGCGTCGCGCGGCGGGCGCGAAAGCACCTGCTCGAACGCCGCCCGGACGAACGCCGCGTCGGAAACTTCGCTCGCGCTCTTGCCGCTCAGCTTCCCGGCCAGGACGCGGGCGCTCTCGCGGGCGATGGCGCTATTGGCCACGACCAGCGCCTGCTGCGGGATCAAGCTCTCGTTGCGTCGGTAGCACTCGTTGACGTTGGCCGCGTCGAAGAGCTTCAGGAACGTCATCTGCTTTTCGTGGGCGTGGCGGAAATAGAGGCTGCGGCGGAGGACCGTCTCCCCTTGGGCGTGGTCGATTTCGGGACCGCCCATTTTGAGGTCTAGCCGCCCGGCCACGCAGAGGATCGCGTCGCGCAGCACCTCGCCCTCCATCCGCCGCACGTTCATCCGCCACAAAAAGCGATTGTCCGGGTCGATCTTGGCATTGGCGGCGGCGAGCGCGGCGGCCGAGGAAGGCGGCGACGACTGCAGGCGATACGCCCGGCTCGTCACGAGCGTCCTGTGCAGCCATTTCAGGTCCCAGCCGCGGTCCATGAACTCCACGGCAAGGTGGTCCAGCAAGTCCGGGTGGCTGGGCGGCTGGCCGTGCAGGCCGAAATCCGAAACGCTCGGCACGAGCGGCTGGCCGAAGTGCCGCAGCCAGACGTGGTTGACGAGCACGCGGGCGGTGAGCGGATTGCCGCGGTCGGCGATCCAGCGTGCCAGGGCCAGCCGCCGGCCGGTGCTCGTTTTGGGATATTGTGCCGTGAGCGGATCGTAGGCGGCGGTGGGATTTTCCGTTGCTTTCTGTGCCGCCTCGAACGCCTTGACCGCCTCGGCAAGTTTCTTTTCGGCCGCGGCCAGCGACTCCTTCGATTTCGCGTCGTCCGTTCTGGCGGTCTCCTTGGCGGTCGCCAAGTCGCTTTCCGCCTTCCATCGCGCCTCGTCCGCGCGACACAGGGCAACCTGCAACTGCGCCTTGCCGGCTAAAAGGGCGAGGGCGTCGGCGTCCGACGCTGGGGGAGTTGCATAGCGCGCCTTGTCGGCCGCGATCCGTGCTTCGACCCAGGCGACGTTCGCCTGCGCCGCCAGAAGTTGCTTCTCCGACAGCGTCACGGCGCGCTGCGCCTGCCGCAGCGCCGTTTGCGGATCGAGCGCGACGGCCGCCTGTGCCGCCTCGCCGGAGACTTTTTCGGCCAGCTTTGCGCCCTCGGCCAGGGCAAAAAGCTCGGCGGAGAAAAAGTCGGCCGAGGCGTCGAACGTCCAGATCGCCAGCTTCCCGTCGCGCCGTGAATCGCCGAGCTTGTAGACCAGCACGAGCTGCCCGTCGATGAAGACGTTGCAGAGCTTGTCCCGCACGGCCAACTCGAGCAGATACTCGCGCCCCACCGCGGCCGGGAAGGCGACCATCCCGCCCGTGGGGTAGCTCGTTTGTGCTGCCCGCTGGTGTAGGAACTGTAGCTTCGGCCCGCCCGCCACCGCGCTTAAGTACACCGCGTCGTAGTTGGCCTCGTCCTGGCGGTCGAAGCTGATGCCGACCGACTTCCACTGCTGGCCGCCCGTCGTCTTGAATCGCACCCGCGCGAGAAAATCGCGCGGATGATCGGCGACCGAGACAATCTCGGAGAACTGCGCGCCCGCTTGCTTCTGGCGCAAAACGCCGTCCGCGTATTCCCACTGGCCTGCGCCGATGGTCCAGACCTGCGGATCGGCCTTGGCGAAGTTGTCCTTGATGATTTCACTTCCCGCGAGCGCCGGCTTTTCGACGTCGAGCGGGTCGTCCGTCGGTGCGGGCGCTTTTTCAGCCGCCGCGACGGACGCGTCGGCCGACGCAAGAGCGCCCTGCGCCTTGACGAGCGCCGCCTCGGCGGCGACCGCCTGTTGCCGCGCCGTTGCGAGCGTTTCCGTCTGCACGAACTCCGCCAGGCCCGGATACCACGCCCGCGCCGGCAGCTCGACCGGCTCGATTTTGAACTCGCCGCCCAGGATCGCCGGCACGCCGGCCTCGTACTTCGTCGCCTCGTCGACTTTCCGCTCGTCGCCGCGGATGAAGCGGTAGGTCGGCCGCTCGGCGTAAGCGTCGTAGACCCGCGGCAGGCCGTCTTTCATGAGGTCGCTCTGGCCGGGCACGCGGTCGGTCCGCACGTCGTGGGACTCGAAGATCGCCCGGAAGCGGTGGTACTCGTCCGACGAGATCGGATCGAACATGTGGTCGTGGCAGCGGGCGCAGTTGATCGTCAGCCCCAGGAACGCCTTGCCCGTGTGCTCCACCGTGTCTTGCAGCCAGACGTTGCGGTTGAACTTGAACCAGTTCCTCGCAAGGAAGCCGGTGGCGCGCAGGGCGGCGGGATCGTCGGGCGTAACCTCGTCGGCGGCGAGCATTTCGACGATCATCCGGTCGTAGGGCTTGTTCTCGTTGAGCGACTCGACGATCCAGTCGCGCCAGCGCCAGATGTGATACTGGCTGTTGCGGATTTCGTTGCCGTAGCCGGCCCAGTCGCTGTAGCGCCAGACGTCCATGAAATGCCGGCCCCAGCGCTCGCCGTATTGCGGGCTGGCGAGCAACCGATCGACGACGCGGTCGTAAGCGTCTTGCGAATCGTCTCTGAGGAAGTCGCGCAGCGCGTCGGCCGTCGGCGTGAGGCCGATGAGGTCGAGATAGACGCGGCGCAGGAGCGTCGCGCGATCGGTCACGTCGAGCGGATTGAGCCCATGCGCTTCATGCGATGCCGCGATGAACCGATCGACGGCGTTGCCGGACCAGCGAGCGTCCTTCGGCTCGGGCAGCGGCACCCTTTGCGGCGGAATAAACGCCCAGTGCTTTCGCGGGTCGGGCGGGATCGCTTCGTCAGGGACTTTCGCCCCTTGATCGATCCACTTTTTGAGGATGTCGATTTCGTCGGATGAGAGGGGCGCGCCTTCCTTGGGCATGCGCGTTTCGGGGTCCGTCCGAGAAACGGCCTCGACGAGCAGGCTCTCGCCGCTCTTGCCGGGCACGACCACCGCCCCATCGTCGCCGCCTTTCAAAATCAGACTGCCCGCATCCAACCGCAGGCCGGATTCCTGCTTGAGGGCGCCGTGGCAGACAAAGCAGCGGGCCAGGAGCGGTTTGACTTGCGTGCGGTAGTCGACGCGGTCGTCGGCGCGCAGCGCTGCCGGGCCGCAGAATGACGCGATGATCGCGGCGAGAACCAGCGCCACACGCGGCGAAAAGTGCATGCCGACCTGCGCATTGCGAATCGATCAACCCTCGCCGATGATACTCCTCGCTGGAAAGGCCAACAAGGTTTGTGTGCGAGACGATCGCCGTGGCCCAAGGTACAATTCCTTCGCGCGCTCCGCGCATCGATTCCACGCTTTGGAGAAAACGCCGTGAAACGACTCGTCGTCCTGCCGCTATTGGCCATTGTTTTGGGCTGCGGATCCGGCAACCAGGCCACTCCGCCGCCGGGAGGTTCCTCGACGGCCGGCCACGATCACGCCGGAGACCACGCCCAGCATCAAGGGCACGCCACGTCATCGCTGATCGTGCAGACCGAACCGAAGCAGCCCAAGGCGGGCGAGCCGGCAAAGCTCAAGCTCATGATCCACGAGACCAGCGGCAAGATGGTGATGGACTTTCAGGTCGTTCACGAGCACAAGATTCACCTGATCGTCGTCCACGACGGACTCGATCAGTTCGACCACGTTCATCCTGAGGTCGAGCCGACGGGCCACGCGACCATTGATTTCACCTTTCCGACCGGCGGCACGTACTGGCTCTACGCCGACTACCAGCCCGCCGGCGGAGAGCACGCGACGGCGATGGGCGAAGTGGCGGTCGATGGCCCGACGCCCGCTGCGCCCGCTCTGGAGCCCAACGTGCCCGGCCGCGTGACGACCGACGCCTTGGACGCGGAAATCACGATGAGCGCCGCCGCGGCCGCGGGCGAACCGACGATTGACTTTGCCCTCTTCGACAAGTCCGGCCAGAAAGTGACCGACTTGGAGCCTTACCTGGGCGAGCGCGGCCACCTGGCCGTCATCAGCCGGGACGGGAAAGAGTACATCCACGCACATCCGCTGCCGGACCATGACTCAGCCGCAAACGTCGTGATCTTCCAGGCGCACCTGGGCAAGCCCGGCCTTTACAAAGGCTGGGGGCAGTTCAAGCGCGGGGGCAAGGTGATCGTCGTGCCGTTCGTGCTGAATGTGCCGTGACCAAGCGGCGGAGCACCGGCCAAATCGCATCCGCGCGCCAAAGCCGGCTACTAAGGCCGGACCCGCTCGGGAGGAAGCCGCAAACGATGCTAGCGGCAACAGTGGCACCCTGCGCGCTAGCATTGGTAAGATGGGATCGGCAGGCCGCGAGGACTGCCGACATTCCAGCAACGTGGTTACGACTCTTGATGATGACAGTGCGTCATGAGGAGGCCTGGCGATGCTTCCCACTCCCGCCGCAGATGCCGGAAACGAGGAGCGCAAGGACCAGAAGGATTGTCCTGGGCCGGACGGGTCCGGCGGCGCAAGCTCGACGCTGCCACACGCGCCATCGACGCCGCAGGACACCGTGGTGCTCCGCTGCGCGGCGCCTGGCGCGAGCGACATGGGGTCGCCGGCGATCGCCGCCAGCGGCCAGGTGCATCGAGGCGGTCGCTTCCGGATCGTTCGCCCGCACGCCAGAGGCGGGCTGGGCGAAGTCTTCGTGGCGTACGACTCGGAATTGAACCGCGAGGTCGCACTGAAGGAGATCCAGATTCGGCACGCGCTGCGGCCGGAGAGTCGCTCACGGTTTCTGCTCGAAGCCGAGATCACCGGCGGTCTGGAGCACCCGGGAGTCGTGCCCGTCTATGGCCTGGGCGCCTATGACGACGGCCGGCCGTACTACGCGATGCGGTTCATTCGCGGGGAGAGCCTCCTGCAGGCCATTGAGCGTTTCCACGCCACGCCTGTGGCGCAGTCGGGGTCGTTTCAGTCGCTCGAATTCCGCCAGTTGCTGAGGCGGTTCATCGACGTCTGCAACGCCATCCAATACGCGCACGACCGCGGAGTGATCCACCGCGACGTGAAGCCTGGCAACGTCATGCTGGGCAAGTACGGGGAAACTCTGGTCGTCGACTGGGGACTGGCCAAGGCGCTAGGGCGTGCGGACGCGTGCAGCGTCCCGGAAGGTGAGGACCTGCCGCCGTCATTGCGGCCGGTCTCTGCCGATAAGGTGGCGGACACCCAACTTGGGCAGGCGATCGGCACGCCGGCCTACATGAGCCCAGAACAGGCTGCCGGCCAGATCGACCAGGTGGGCCCTGCCACGGACATCTACAGCCTCGGGGCGACGTTATATCACCTCCTCGCCGGACGGCCGCCGTTCACACGAGGGAACGCCAGGCCCTTGCGGGATGCCGCGCGAAGCGCGTCATGCCCGCGCCCAAGTGAGATCCAACGGAATGTTCCGCGTCCGCTGGAAGCGATTTGCCTCAGGGCCATGGCGCCGTTGCCGGTCGACCGGTACATCACGGCGCGGAGCGTTGCAGAGGAGCTGGAACGCTGGCTGGCCGACGAACCGGTCGCAGCCTACGTCGAACCGCTCTGGGATCGCGGGCGACGATTCGTGAAGCGGCACCGAACCCTTGTGACCGCGTCCGTGGTGGGTGTGCTGATCGCGATGGTGGGCCTGGCGGCCCTGTCGGCGGTGATCGCCGCTTCGAATCGGCGTTTGGCACGTGCCAATGAAACAATCCGGGGCCGAAACGAGCAGATCACGGCGCAGAACACGAGGATTTCGGCCATCAACGCGCAACTGACGGTGGCGAATGGGAACTTGAAACTCGCACGCGCTGAGGCCGATCAGAAACGCACCGACGCCGAACGATCACGCGACGAGGCGCAGGCCGTTTCGGATTACCTGGTCAGCGCGTTCCGGAGCCCTGACCCGGCGCGCGACGGGCGACGAATCACCGTGGCCGAAATGCTCGCTTCAGCCGCCAAGCGCGCCCAGGCCGAGTTTGCCGACAAGCCCCTCGTCAAGGCGCGGATGCTGCATGCCCTGGGGCAAACATACGTGGGCCTTGGGCTCCCGCGGGAAGCGCTGCCCTTGTGCGCCGAGGCGATGGAGCTGCGCCGCGAGAATCTGGGCGAAGATGCCCCGGAAACGCTGGTCAGCGTTTGCAATCTGGCGAATGCCCAGCACGAAGCGGGCGACTTTGAGAACGCGCTGCCGTTGTCGGAGAAGGCGCTTCGACTCTGTCGCGATCAATTTGGCTCCGAGAATCCACTGACGGTCATCATGATGAGCAACCTCGGGAGCATGTACGCGGCCCGCGGCCGGATCGACGAAGCGATCGCCATCCTCGAAAAAGCGCGTGAATCGAGCCGGCGTCTGGCGGGCGACGAGGCCTCCCAAACGCTGATCTGCGCGAACAACTTGGGGGACGCCTACCGCGCGGCAGGCCGGCTGGAGGAGGCAATGCCCTTATTGGAAGAAACACTGGCGTTGCGACGCAAGGTCCTCGGGCCAAAGCACGCGGACACGCTCGTCACGCTCGGCAACCTCGCGGAGGCGTATCGCGAGGCCGGTCTGCTTGAGAAAGCGTTCCCTCTCGCCAAGGAGTCGGTCCAGGGCAGACGCGAAAAGTACGGCGACGACCACATCGACACGGCGCTCGCTATGAACAACCTGGGCTTTCTATACCAGGAGACCGGAAAGCTGGAATTGGCTCTGCCGCTGCTCGAAGCCGCGCGCCGGCAGTTGTTCGACAAGCTTGGTCCGGATCACCCCAAGACGCTGACCTCGGAACACAATCTCGCCGGCATCTACAAGGACCAGGGCAACCTGCCCAAAGCAGTCGCGCTGTTGGAGGAGGTGCTGAAGCGCCGCCGACAGACAATGGGCGAAGATCACCGGGACACGCTGTCGGCCGCGTCGGCCCTGGGCCTGTGCTACAGCGAGGCTGGGCAGTCGTCGAAAGCGGTGCCACTCTTGGAGGAGACGCTGCGCCGGCAGAAGGCGGCGCTTGGGTCGGAGGATGGGGAAACGCTCGTGACGATGAACAATCTCGCGCTAGCCCTCGATGACGCCGGCGACCTCGAAAAGGCTATTCCATTGTATGAAGAGGTCGTCGAGCGATGGCGCACCAAGAAGGGGCCACACGGCACACACAGATTCCTGGCAATGAACAACCTGGCGACGGCCTATCAGCGCACGGCGCAGCCGGAAAAGGCAGTTTCGCTGTTGGAGGAAGCGTTGGCGGGACTGCGCTTCCAAGTTGGCGAAGATCATCCGCATGTGTGGATGCTGACAGGCAATCTCGGGGCGGCCTTGCTGGAGGCCCGGCGGGTGCAAGAGGCAGTCAAGCGCCTTCGGGACTGCTACGAAGGCCTTCGTCGGAGTCTGGGTCCGCAACATACCACCGTCCATACTGCTGGATCCAAGCTGGCAGGCGCCTATGAAGCCGCCGGACAGCTCGAGGATGCCGATCGCACCTACGCGGAGTTGATCGAACAGATGCAAGCGTCGGACCCCGCCAACCAGACACGGCTGCTGATGCCCCTCGTGCAACTCGCGGAGTGCCGGATGCGGGGGGAGAAGTTCTCGGAAGCGGAGCCTCCATTGCGCCAGGCATTGCAGATCGCCGAGGAACAGTTCAAGGGACAGTGGCCTCCGCACGATATTCAAAGTCTGCTGGGCGCGGCGATGACCGGCCAACGCAAGTTCGACGAAGCCGAAAAACTGCTGCTCTCTGGATACGAGGGCCTGGCTGCCAAGGAAAGCGGCATCCCACCCGCGCAGCGACAAAAGAGGTTGACCCAGGCCCTTTCGCGGCTCGTCAAGCTGTACGAGGACTGGGGCAAGCGTGAAGCGGCGAATACCTGGCGCGAAAGGCTGAAATTGCGCCCGTCAATGAACCCCAGTCAATAATCTCCCAGGGCATCCAGCGGGCGAACCGCGACATCCGACAGTTTTACTGAATCGGCCTGACACGCACGGTGGAGCAAGCTTAGGCCTGGACCTTCAGCAGCTTGCAGGCGTCTTCGTAGCCCGGCGCGCGGCTGCCGTGCTTGTCCGCGCGGTCGTAGCCGTAGGCGCTGGCCGTGACGCGGGCCAAGCCGACGATCTGCCGCCAACGGAAGGCCGGCCGCGTCGTGCGGTACTCCTCCTGCACGGTCTGGAAGTACTTTTCGCCGTGCAGGCGGCCGTCTTCGCTGATCGTGTACTTGAGCATCCGCTCGTACACGGCATCCAGGGCAAAGCCGGCCTCGCCGTAGATGGCGATCGCCGCGGCCGCCCGCCCCTGGTCGTTGTGCTGGATGGCGTCTTCGGCCTCGGCCAAGAGGCCCTCCGCGTCCTTCGCCTTGACGGCGGCGCGGTGCTCGGACGTCGGGTACGGATCGCCCTTGAACGGCGTGTGGACCGCCACGTGGTAGGCGGCCACGATCAGGCCCGTGATGGCGTGCCGCGTCTGCACGGCGCGGGCCATGTTGCGGAAGGCGTTGGTGGCGTCCGACGAGTGGACGCCGGCCGAGTCGCCGTGCGCCCGCCACTGGTCCGGACCCTGCTTGAGGACGAGCATGTTCGAGGCCAGCGAGATGGCCTCGCCGACGACCTCGGGGCGAATCCCCTCAGCCAGCGCGGCGGCGGCGGCTTCGGCCGACCGGGCCGGCGGGCCTTGGTAGATCGTGCGGGCCAGCTCCTCGACGGCCTGATCTCCGGGATCGCGGTCGCCGGGCTTCATGCCGGCCAGCTTGAATTGATCGAGCAGCTTGGGCATCAGGGCGCGGATGGGCGACTCTTGGCCCTTGTGGTTGATCCGCCCCTGCTCGTGGCTGACGCAGAACCGCACGCACTGGCGGAGGATCGTGTAGGCGTAGTCCTTGCCCAACAGGCCCGCCAGCCCGTGGGTCCGGTGCGCGAACACGAACCGGTGGACGTTGATGTCGTCCTGCATGACGGGCTGCAGGGTGTTGAAGGCGTCGTCGAGCGACGCGCCCGCCAGCGGCGCGAAGAGCTTTTCGGCGCGGCCGACGTCGGCGGCGCGGCAGGCGTCGCGAATCGCGATCGCGCGGTTCTCGACCGTCGCCTCCTCGGCGGCGTGCATTTCGCGGAGGGTCTTCTTGGAGGCCCCGCCGTACTGCTGAATCTGCTGCGAGTTGCGGTAGAGGACCTTGAGGATCGGCAGCGGCCGGCGATCAGAGGGGAGCAGCGAGGTCATCTGCCACGCCGGCAGCATGGCCATGGCCGTGTGGAAGCCGACGTAGTCCTCGCCGCCGAAGGTCTCGGCGTTGGCCAGGGCGGCGGCGGCCGTCAGATCCTTGAGGTCCGTCTCGCCGCTGTTGAGCTTGTCGACGAGGACCGGCTGCAGCTTGTCCGGGGGCGTCGCCTGCATCAGGTCCACGAGCGCGTCGTACTTGCCGAACGACAGCGAATCGCCGCCTTCCTCGGCAAAGGCCGGCCGCATTCCCAAATCGCTGCACAGCGAAGCGCCGAGGCCGGCGACGAGCATTCCGCATCCGACAGATTCCATGAATTCGCGGCGATTGGCGGGGACCATGAGTTTTCTCCTGGTGAGGAACGGCGGTTTGGGCGTGTTTTGGAAACGTCGCGTGCGAGGGTATTGGAGGGCCGGCGGCCCGTCCTGCAAGGGTATCTCCTTGCCGTTGCCGTCTCCCTTTATAAACGATGGACCGTTACATGCCATTGCCGCGACCACAAACGAGATGGCACCGCAACCCTAACATGTTGGCGTCAAAAAGGAAAGGGACCGGACGGTACGAACATATGGTAGGATAACGGAATGAGCGAGAATCGCGCTTTATCAAGCACTCCAGCCCCGCCGCGTCCCTATTGCGGTGCGCGCGTTCCCACGAGGTTGATTCGCCGCTACGCGCGGCAAATTGCGGAGCACTTCCAGCCTGACAAGATCATTCTGTTTGGCTCCCATGCTTACGGCAGACCGCACCTGGACAGCGACGTGGATCTGCTCGTGATCATGCCGGCCCGCAACCAGCACTCTCAGGCGGTCAAGATTCGCTGGAAGCTTCCGGCGCCGTTCCCCATGGACTTGATCGTGCGCACGCCGCAAAACCTCAAGTGGCGTCTGGAGGAAGGCGAGTCGTTCCACACCGAGATCCTGACGAGAGGCAAGGTCCTTTATGAAAAGAGCGACTCGGGAGTGGGTGAAGAAGGCCGAGGCCGACTACCGAGGCGCCGCCAGGCTCGCGCACGGAGCCGAGCCGTTGCATGACCTGGTTTGCTTCCATTGCCAGCAGTCCGCGGAGAAATACCTAAAGGCCCTGTTCGAGGAGGTCGGCCAACGCGTGCCGAGGACGCATGATCTCGACGCTCTTCTGACACTGCTTGGCGTTGCCCCGGCACGTCGGCGTCGCAAGTCGCCCTGACCGTCACTGCAGCACGCCTGGTGCCGGCAGGCGCAGCCTTTGTCGGTGCGACCTTCCACGCGAGCGAAGGAAACCGCCTCGGTGGGGAGACGTTCTGGTCAAAATGCTCAAATTCGCGCGTCCTAGAAGCGATTGTAACGTGTCCGCGTTAGAATAGATCGAGCCGCGCGCGGGTCACGGACACTCTCCGATGCGTTAACCACCCTGGGCCTGCCATGCCGGATTCCACCTCTCGAGAACGCTCCTGCCCGGATCAGGCGACACTGCACGCCTTTGCTGTGGGCAAGGTGGGGGGATCGCAGTGGGACGCGGTTGCGGCCCACGTGCAAGATTGTAGGGACTGCCTCGGCAGGCTCGAGGACTTTGACGCGGCCAACGATGTGCTCGTCGAGCAGCTCAAGAATCTCCCCGAAGGATCGGCAGCCGACGACAGCGGCCGGGGAAACGCGCTCACGACGGCAATCCTGGCACATCCTGGCCGGCAGGCCGTCGCCGATGCCGGCCGCGACCTGACGCGCCGGCTGGCCGAAGGCCGCGTGTGGCTGGGACGCTTCGAGCTGCAGGCGGAACTGGGCGTCGGGTCGTTCGGGTCGGTGTTCAAGGCCTGGGATCCGCGGCAGGAGCGCGTTGTGGCGCTCAAGGTGCAGCGGGCCGGCAGCTTCGCCACCCGCGAGGAGACTCAGCGCTTCCTGCGCGAGGCCTGCAGCGCCGCGCGCCTCAAACACCCGGCCATCGTCTCGCTCTATGAGACGGGGCAAACCGACGAGGGCGTGGGGTATCTCGTCTGCGAGTACATCGACGGCGTCACTCTGGAGGAACGCCTCAAGAACGAAGTCCTCGACCCGCGCGAAGCGGCCCAGATCGCCGCGGAACTGGCCGAGGCCCTGCAGTACGCCCACGAACACGGCATCATTCACCGCGACATCAAGCCTTCCAATATCATCGTCGATCGGCGGCGGCACGCGCATCTCATGGACTTCGGCCTGGCCAAGCAGGAGACCGGCGAGCTGACGATGACCTCCGACGGCCGCGTGCTGGGCACGCCGGCCTACATGTCGCCGGAACAGGCCCGCGGGGCGTCGCACGAGGTCGATGCGCGAAGCGACGTCTACAGCCTGGGCGTGGTGCTCTACGAGATGCTCACGGGCCAGCGTCCCTTTCAGGGGGACCGTCGCCAGTTGCTGCAGCAGGTGCTCGAAGACGATCCGCGCCCGCCGCGGGCGATCCGGGCCGGAGTGCCGCGGCAGCTCGAGGTCATTTGCCTCAAGGCCATGAGCAAGCTGCCCGGCCAGCGCTATCAAACTGCCGGCGAGCTGGCCCGCGATCTCGATCGCTTTCAACAGGGGCGGCCGATCCTGGCCCGGCCGATGGGCCACCTCGAACGCATGTTCCGCTGGTGCCGGCGGTATCCGCTGGCCGTGGGCATGCTGTTGGCGGTGGTCGCGGGTTCGTCGGTGGGCCTGGCGTATCTGTCGAGCTTATCGGAGTACTTCGTCCGCGAAACGGCGCTGGAGGGAGCGCGCCTGGAAACCAAAATGCTCGACGAGGTCTGGCGGTTCTACAGCCAGGAAATCGAGGACATCGATCCCAAGACCACCAACGTCGCGATTACGGAGAACTACCGGACGGTCCACCCGTCGCTGCCGCTGCCGGCCTCGTTCGCCATCGACCTGGGAGAGCGGATCAGCAAGCGCAGCCCGGGCATGGAAGTCCGTGTGTACAGTCGTTACCCATTCCCCGGCCGCAAGAACGGCGGTCCGCAGGGCGACGCGGACGCCGCAGCCTTGGCTTTTTTGGAGGCCACCGCGCGGCCCGAGGCAAATCCCCCCGTGGAGTACGCGCGCTTCGTGACGGACAGCGGCCGGCGCAAGCTGCTCTATTACACGGCCAGGCACATGGAGCAAAGCTGCCTGGGCTGCCACAACGCTCCCCAGGGCCAAAGCCCCAAAAAGGACTGGAAGGTGGGCGACGTCGTGGGCGTGATGAAGATCGTCCGTCCGCTCGACCGTGAGATCGAGAGCACGCACCACGGCCTGCGCGGCGCTTTTCTGCTGATGGGGACCACGGCGACGGTGCTGGTCGTGGCGAGCGTCTTCGTGACGATCGTCGCGCAGCGGCGGCGGCGGCGAAAGGCGGCGCAAAGATGACCGCGGACGGCGACGACGACGATCGCAGCGGCTCGGCTGGCTCGACTTCGCGGAGCCTGCTGGCCGACGCGCAGCAGTCGGATCCCGCCGCGTGGGTGCGGCTCGTTGGCCTCTACGGGCCGCTGGTGGCCGTGTGGTGCCGCGCCTGGGGCGTGGCCGAGCAGGACGTCGTCGACGTGCTGCAGGACGTGTTTGCGGCCGTCGCCAGGAACCTCGGCCGCTTTCGCAAGGAGCAGCCGCTGGACACGTTTCGCGGCTGGCTCTCCACGATCGCGCGCAATAAGGTGCGCGATTACTTCCGCCGGCGGGCCGGCGAGCCGGCGGCGGCGGGCGGGACCGAGGCCACGCTGCGCCTGGCGCAGGTGCTCGATCCTTTGGCGCTGCCGCAAGGCAGCGACGCGGCCGAGGAGGCCGCCCTCAGCGAGGTCTTGCAGCGGGCGCTCAAGTCGATCCGCGGCGAGTTCCACGAGCAGACCTGGCAGGCCTTCTGGAGCGTCGTCGTCGAGGGTCGGACGGCGGCCGACGTCGCCACCGAACTGGCCATGCAACCCGGCACCGTGCGCGTCTGCAAGTCGCGCGTCCTGTCGCGGCTGCGGCGCGAGCTGGGCGACGTGCAGGAGTGACTTTTTCGGCCGTCCAGGCCGCTCTGCGGCAACGATTCGTCGTCTAACTGCGCCATCGACCTTCTGGCTGCTCGGGCCAGGGGGCAAGCGAGGGGCGAGGGCTTCCTGTTTACAGCGGCCGTCCGGATCGGCAAAATAGTGCCTGGCGTTCAAGCCCGTGCGTGGCCGCTCCACGGAACGCGCAGGGTCCGTGGAGAGTACGGCTTTCCAGAACTACGTGCGAGTGGATTCCATGCGGCGGATCGTCCTACTTTCTCTCTTTGGCTGGGCGGTGATCGGCGCTTCGCTCCGCGCTCAGGAATCGCTGCCGCAGTGCGTCGACGCCCTGATCGCCGCCAAGGCGACGGGCCAGACGCCGGCCCCGGTCGCCGACGATTACGAGTTTGCCCGACGGGCCTACCTCGATTTTGCCGGCCGGATTCCCACGATCGAAGAGGTCCGGCAGTTTGCCGACGACACGAACGCCGACAAACGCGAGAAGCTGATCGACCGCCTGCTGGCGTCCGAGGAGTTCCCCAGGCGGATGACGCAATTATTCCACGTCATGCTCATGGAGCGGCGCGGCGACCACGACGAGTGGCTCAAGTACCTGGGCCGGTCGTTCGCGGCCAACAAACCCTGGGACCAGCTCGTCCGCGAAATCCTCCACCCCGATCCCAAGGACGAAACGACCCGCGGCGCCGGTTTCTTCTACACGAAGCGCCTGGAGAACTACGGCACGAACCCGGTCGACTATCCGGGGCTGACGCGCGACGTCGGCCGGCTCTTCCTGGGCCAGGACCTGCAATGCGCCCAGTGCCACAACCACTTGTTCATCGACGAATACAAGCAGCTCGACTTCCAGGGCCTGTATTCCGTTTTTCTGAACACGTCGATCCAAAACGGCTCCAAGACGCCGGCCGTCGCCGAAAAGGCGATGACCAAAAAGCTCGATTTCATTTCCGTTTTCGACCCCACCAAGCACGAGACCGGCCCGCGGATTCCCGGCGGTCAGGATTTCGAGGTTCCCGCGGCGCAGCAGGGCGATCCGCCCTTCAGCGGCTTGGCGCTATTGGCGCGCGAGCTGCCCAAGGCGGAGAACGCGAACTTCACGCGCAACATCGCCAACCGGCTGTGGTTCATCCTGATGGGCCGGGGGATCGTCCACCCGCTGGATCTGCACCACGGCAAGAACCCCCCGTCGCATCCCGAGCTGCTGGAGCTGCTTTCGTCGGAGCTGGCGGCGCACAAATTCGACATGAAATGGATGCTGCGCGAGCTGGCCCTCACGCAAGCCTATCAGCGCGCAAGCCGCATGACACCGGGGCAAAGCGCGTCGCCGCCGGAGAGCTTTCTGCTGTTCCCCGAAAAACGCCTCTCGGCCGAGCAGTTGGCCAAGAGCGTGCTCGTGGCGACGGGCGACCTCGCGACGCCGGAAAAGCCCGACGCGGAGCGGGAAGGCGCACCGGCGCTCGCGGACGTGCAAACCGCGTTCGTGCAGGCTTTTGCCAACCAGCCGCGCGAGCCGGAGGACGACGTGGCCGTTTCCGTGAAAGCGGCCCTGTTCTGGATGAACGACGACCGAGTGCAAAAGCTGCTGGTGGCCCGGCCGGGCAACCTGTTGGATCGCCTGGCAAAACATTCGGACCCCGGCGCCCTGTCCGACGAACTGTTCCTGAGCGTGCTCTCGCGCCGGCCCGCCGCGGCGGAGACACAGCTTGTAGCCGATTATCTATCAAAAAACACCCAGCGCCGCGAAACGGCGCTTTCCCATCTGACGTGGTCGCTCCTGGCTGCGACGGAGTTCTACGTCAACCACTAGCCCTCGCGTAAGTCTCCTGGCGCCGGCTGCGGCGCTCCGTGGGCCTGCCTTTCGTGCATCCCGGCCGAGCCGGGCCTTGGTCGTATGGAACACGTCCTTCACAAGTTCCAGATGAACCCCACGACGTGGGTCTATCTCGCGTCGGTGCTGATCGTCGTGGTGTTCTTCAAGTTCCGCCGGCTGTTCTCCGTGCGCAACCTGGACTTGTTGGCCCTGATGGCCTTCTCGCCCGGGTTGCTGCTCGTGGCCGAAGGGCAAAAACAGGCGGCCGCCGCGGCCGCGGCCGGCCTGACCGGCCCGTCGCCCTTGGAGGCCTGGGGATTCGTCTGGCTCATGGCCGCCAGCGGGTTTCTGCTGGTGCGTCTGCTGTGGGACCCGCTCATGGTCCGCCGGCCGCTCCTGGAGCCGAACCTGACGGCCGACGCCCTGGCCTGTCTGGCCGTCGTGCTGCTGGCGTTCATGGTCGCCAACGTCCTCACGGCCGAATTGCCGGATACGGCCGGCAAAACGGCCGCGGCGCAAGCTCCACAGCCGGGCACGCCCGGCCCGGCCGCCACGGAAACGCCAGGCAGCGAAACGCAACCGAATGGAGCAACCTTCCCGCAGACGCCGCGAGGCGAAAAGCCCCGCGCCGCCCCGCGCTTTTGGCTGCTCGACGAGCTGCCGCGAATCCCCAGCCAGGCCTTCACGTTTCAGAACCGGCCGCCGGGCAGGCAGGTCCTCGACTTTGCCGCCCGCATCCTGCTCATCGTTTCGCACCTGGCAGTCGTGCTCGGGCTGGTGTTTGTCGGGTACCGGCATTTCGACAACATCTGGACCGGCATCGCCACGGCCACGCTCTACCTGCTCTTGCCCTACACGGCGCAGATGGTGGGCGACGTGGTGCACGTCGTGCCCGCGGCGCTGCTCGTGTGGGCCATTGCCATGTATCGCCGGCCGATCGTGGCGGGCGTCCTCTTGGGCGTGGCCATCGGCATGATCCCGCCCTACCCGGCCTTTTTGCTGCCGCTATGGGTGGCGTTCTACTGGCAGCGCGGGCTATTGCGGTTCGTGGGGGGCGTGGCGGCGACGGTCGTCGCGCTGACGATCGTCTCGAAGCTCTATTCACCCGAATGGCTCTTCATCCAGCAAATCCAACTGATGTTCAGCTTGCCGGACCGGAATCTGGTCGAGGGCTTCTGGAAGACGAACCCGCAGTACATCCGCGTGATCGTGGTGGCAGTGTTTCTGGTGTTGTGCTTCGCGCTGTCGATCTGGCCGGCGCAGAAGAACCTCGGGACGCTGATCGGGTGTTCGGCGGCGGTGATGTTGGCCACGCAGTTCTGGTACCCGGAGGGCGGCTTGCTCTACATGAACTGGTATCTCCCCTTGTTGCTGTTGACGGTCTTCCGGCCGAATTTGGAGAACCGCGTGGCGCTGGCGGCGCTGCGCGAGGTGCGGCTGATGAAACGGCGCAACGGGCAAATGGCGGCCTAGCGCACCCTGAGGCCGCCGGCATGGACTCCGACTTCCTTCCCACCGCTTCCTGGCCTAACCTGCGCATCCGCGCGGAGCTTTTGCGGCGCGCGCGGGAGTTCTTTTACGACCGGGGATTTCTGGAAGTCGAAACGCCGCTGCTTTCGGCCGATGTGGTCGTCGACCGGCACTTGGATCCGCTGTCGGTGATTTTGCCCAGCGACCCGCGGCGCCCCGCCGTGGGCCGGCGGTTGTGGTTGCAAACGTCGCCTGAGTTTGCCATGAAACGGCTCCTGGCGGCCGGAGCGACGGCGATCTTCCAGGTGGCTAAGGCCTTTCGCGCCGCAGAAACCGGCCCGCTGCACAATCCTGAGTTCACGATGCTGGAGTGGTATCGCGCGGGCGACGATTACGCGGCCGGCATGCAGCTTCTGGCCGATTTCTGTCAGGCGATGCTGGGCGGTCCCGCGCCGGAAGGGATTTCGTACTCGGACGCATTCGTGAAATTCGCCGGCATCGAGCCGCACGGGGCGAGCTGCGCGGACCTGGAAAAACACGCGCGTAAAGCCGGCATTTCCGCCGCGCCCGGCCTGGGAGACGACAAGGACGCCTGGCTTGACCTGATCCTCGTCGAGCGCGTGCAGCCGCAGTTGGGCGTCGCGCGTCCGGCCATCCTCTACGACTATCCGGCCAGCCAGGCGGCGCTGGCCAAGGTGAGGCGCAACGAAAAGGGGCATGACCTTGCGGAGCGGTTCGAGCTGTTCTTCCGCGGCATCGAGCTGGCCAACGGCTACCATGAGCTTTTGAACGCGGAGGTCCTGCGGGCCCGCGCTCAAGAGTCCAACCGCCAGCGCCAGTCCGAAGGCAAGGCGGCGCTGCCGGAGGAGAGCCGGCTGTTGGCGGCCATGGTACAGGGACTGCCGCCCTGCTGCGGCGTGGCGCTCGGGTTCGATCGTCTGGCGATGATCGCCGCCGGCGCGAGCCGGCTGGAGGAGGTTCTCGCGTTTCCAATGACCCGCGCCTAAAGAGCGTGCGGCGGAGCGACCGATTTGGGGGCGGAAGACCGCGTTTCCCGCCGGAACGGCTCTCTTTGCGGCCGGTTGGACGGAGGACTAGAATTGCAGTAGTGGCTGCCAAGTAAGTTCTTCCCCCTCAGACCGCCGACGAGCGCGCAGACGACTGATTACGTCGGCCATGACTTAAAGACCGAGGAATGCGATGAAAGCCTACGAGACCGCTGCAACAGTGGGCGTCGAAGGGGAGGTTCGGGTCGGCGGCGTGCCTTTCGCTCCCGGAACCGAGGTCGAGGTGACCATCAGCCAAAAGCGCGGCTCGGCGGACGAATTCGCCGCCGCCTGGCAACGCGTCTGCCGCGAGATGCGGTCGCGATTGCCCAACATCGGCGACGAGGAGATTCAGAAAGAAATCGACGAACACCGCGCCGGAAAATGAAGGTCGTGATCGATACCAACGTACTCCTGTCGGCGGCGCTGCGCGACAGGTTGCCCGAGCGCGTGGTGCTTTATGTCGCCACGCATGACGACTGCAAGTGGCTGGTGACGCCCGAGATTCTCCGCGAATACACGGATGTGCTTACGCGGCCGAAATTCGCTCTGCGCGCCGAAACCCTTCAGCAGTGGGCAGAAGTCCTGATCTGCGAACAGTGAAGGTCGCCGACCCCTCAACGACGCCTGACTTCCCACGCGATCCCAAGGACGCGCCCATATTGGCGGCGGCTCTGGCGACCGGCGCGGAGTTCTTGATCACCGGCGACAGAGATCTGCTCGACGCGAGGGGCGCGATTGCGACCCGCATTGTTACGGTGGCAGAATTCGCTGCCGAGTGCCGGATTTCATAGCAAACAGAATCACACGAATGCGCTCGCTGCGATCAACGGCCGCTACAACAATCTCCGAATCACCTCGCCCGTGCTGATCGCATGTGGCCGGTTGAGATGGTCGTACATCAGCCGGTCGGGGTCGAGTCCCAGGCAGTGGTAGAGCGTGGCCTGGATGTCCACCGGATCGACGCGGTCGGCGATGGGGTAGGCCCCGTGCTTGTCGGACGCGCCCAGGACCTGCCCGCCGCGGATGCCGCCGCCGGCCAGGAGGGTCGTCGAGCAGTCTCCCCAGTGGTCGCGGCCGGCAGCGGCGTTGATCTTGGGCGTGCGGCCGAATTCGCCCATGCAGACGATCAGCGTTTCGTCGAGCCGGCCGCGCTGGTCGAGGTCTTCGATCAAGGCCGACAACCCTTGGTCCAGCAGCGGGAGCAATTCCGTCTGGCAGGCTGCAAAATTCTTGCTGTGCGTGTCCCAGCCGTCGCAGACGGTCATCTCGTTGAAGTGGACGGCGACCATCGGCACGCCGGCCTCGGTGAGGCGGCGGGCCATGAGCATCGTCCGGCCGAAGCGGTGCCGGCCGTAGCGGTCGAGCGTTTTGTCGCTCTCGCCGTCGAGCGTGAAAACTTCATGCCCGGCGCTGTTGGCCGCGCCGGTGAGCAGGACGGCGCGCCGGCGGACGGCGCGATAGTCGTCGGACATGCCTGAAGGCGCTTCGCCGCGGTCAAGCTGCGCAAGCACGGCTGCCCGCTCCTGGAACCTTTCGCGCGTGACCTCCGGCGGGAGAGCCAGCGACGGGGCGGCCTCGGGCGTGCCCGGTTCGCCGTTGATCGCCAGGGCCTCGTACTTGGGACCCAGGAAGCCGGCCCCGCCGCCGCGCAACGGCAGCCGCGCCCGTTTGTATTCGCCCTCGGTGCTGCTGCGGATGGCGACGTCGGGCATGGCGATGAAGGCGGGCAGGTCGCCGTCGGACTTCAAGAACTGCGCCACGACGGAGCCGGTGTGCGGAAAGTCCGTGCGCTGCGGCGGGCGGATGTCGTTGTCCTGGGCGGGCTGCTCCGTTTCGCGGCCGGTGAGCGTGTAGTAGATCATCGGCGTGTGATTGCTGTTGGGATGGCTCACCGACCGTACGAGGGCCAGCTTGCCCATGATCCCGGCCAGCTTGGGCAGGTGCTCGCAGATTTGCACGCCGCTCACGTTCGTTGCAATCGGCTGGAAGGGCCCGCGAATTTCCGCGGGCGCCTCGGGCTTGAGGTCGAACATGTCGAGGTGCGGCGGCCCGCCGAGCAGATAGACGAGGATGCACGACGTGGCCCGGCCCGATGTGCGGCTTGCCTCGGCCGCGAGCGCACGAGGCAGCACCAGGCCCGCGGCGGCGAGTCCGGCGCCGAAGCGGAGGAACTCACGGCGGGGGCATAGGACTTGCGCGAACGCGATTGGGGTCAGCATTTTCGCCTTGCTACCTAATGATCCGTGAGGGCACTCGCAGCCTACGTCGCGCGGGAGTATTATAACCTTTCCGAAAGCAACCGATCGACAAATGGACAAAAGAAAGCAGAAGGCGCTCGAAGCCGCGGGGTTCCGCTTTGGCGACGCGGAGGATTTCCTCGGCCTCAACGAGGAAGAGCGGCAGCTCGTGAATTTGCGGCTGGCGCTCTGCCGCGCCGTGCGTCGTTTGCGGGAGCGGCAAAAACTCACGCAGCAGCAATTGGCCGTCAAACTCAAGTCCAGTCAGCCGCACGTGGCCAAGCTGAAAGCTGGCGAGGTCGACGTGTCGCTCGACCTGCTCTTTCGCGCGCTGTTCGCGCTGGGCGGCCGCATGGCCGACTTGAAGCAGTCGGCTCCTCCGCCGAGCGTTCGGGCAAAGAGCGCATGAGCGAGGGTCCACGGAGTCCATGGTTGACCAAACGAGCTACCCCCATATCGAGAAGCCGGCCGGCGAAGCGGCTCGCCTGAAGCGCATCCCGCGCATTCGCGTGGCCCAGATCGCGCTGGACTACTTGGCCCACGGCTGGTCGGCCGACGAAATGTGCCGGCAGCATCCGTATCTATCGCTCGCCGAAGCTCACGCTGCGATGGCGTACTACTTCGACCATCAACAGGAGATTGACGGCGAGATTCAGAAGGAATTGCAAGAGGCCGAGCAGTCCCGCCAATAAGCGCCGCCGTCGCCATTCGGGCTGCGGCTTCGCGCGCAAGGGAAGCTCTAGCGATGGCCGTTGGGCTGCGCCGTCAGAGTCGCAGTAGCGACAATGATTGACGGGCTTGCTCGCGCGACGTGTCTATGACGTGATGAGTGCGTTGTAGCCTTCCTGCGTAAAGTGAACATCGGCCGTCAACGCGTCGTGCACTCCCAGCGAGTCCATCGCGTCCATCGACGAACAGTCGGTCACGCTGTAGCCCTTGTCTTCTCGGGCGGCATAGCGAGCCAGCGCCTTGATAAACGACTCGCGCGATTGCGGCACCACCGTGATGTTGGGGCTCGTGAGTATCTTTCTCACCGTGGCAACAGCCTTGCGGCGCAAGAGTGGCCCGCCGCGAGAAAGCGCTGCAAGAAACTCGGTTAACACCTCGTCTGTCGTGACGAGACGCATGTTTCCCAATGCCGCCCGCGCCCGCCGCGAAGGCCCCTTCCATTGGTCGCGCGGCCGAACGATCGCCACCCAGTACAGCGCGTCGACGAACACACTACTCATTCCTTGGGCGTCCCGTAGAGATAGTAATCGAGGTGGTCCGTCAGGTCGTGTGGCAGGCCGGCCCAGGCCGATTCCGGCACGTCGGCCCAGATGGCGGCGATCTCATCCTCGATCGATGGTCCCCCCGGCGGCGGCTCGGCGTGCGCCGGTTGGGCATCGGCAGGTTGCACGACGCGGACCTCGACCTCAGCGCCGTCGGGCAAGCGCACCGACGGATCCAAGATAATGTTGCCGCCAACGACGTGTCCGTGGTAAGTCATGGTCAAGTGGCAGTGTTGGACGGAGCGAATTCGTTTACGTAGCCCGCCTGGATTATACCGCGCCAGAAACTGCTAGCGCACTTCCGTTGTCGTTAAACGCCCGCCGCCTTCCGCGCTGCAATAATAGCGTCCAGCTCCCGCTTCACCCGCTCCAGAATCTCGTCGTATCGAAACGCCCCCAGCGTTTCCTTCCCGCGCTTCAGGTTGACGAAGTTCGGCCCGCACCACAGGCCCAGGTCCGCGTCGTCGGTCTCGCCGGGACCGTTCACCCGGCAGCCCATCACCGCGATCGTCACCTTGTGATCGCGGGCGTACCGCGTCATCTCGCGGACCTGCTCGGCCAGCTCGACGAAGGCCTCGTTCTCCACGCGCGAGCAACTCGGGCAGCTAATCAGGTTCAGGCCGGGAAGGCCGTAATCGACCACGCTCCGCACGCGGCCGGCGGCGATGTCGGCCAGGATGCCGCGGCCCGCCTCGATCTCCTCGCGCTTGCGGGCGTTGGGGACGGTCAGCGAGACGCGGATCGTGTCGCCGATGCCGCGGCTGATGAGCTGCTCAAAGGCGATCCGCGTCTTGATGACGCCGTCGGGCGGAATGCCCGCCTCGGTCACGCCCAGGTGCAGCGGCACGTCCGGCCGGGACTCGGCGAAGCGCCGGTTGACCTCGATCACTTTCTGCGGGTCGGAATCCTTGAGCGAGACGCAATACCGCGTGAAACCGAGCTTGTCCAAAAGCTCGCAATGATCGAGCGCGCTTTGCAGCATCGGCGAAATCGAGTCGTCGGCCGAGAACTTCTCCGCCAGGGCAGGATCGACCGAGCCGCAGTTGACGCCGACGCGGACCGCGCAGTCGTGCTTCGCGGCCGTCTCGGCGATGTACTGCACCTTGTCCTGCCAGGGCCGCTGCCGCTCATGATGGTAGAGATGGCCCGGGTTGTAGCGGACCTTGTCGACGTGGGGCGCGACCAGCTCGGCCAGGCGGTAGTTTTCCTGCAAATCGACGGAGAGGTTGGCCTTCGTGCGCTGGCGGATTTCGGCCAGGGCGTCGGCGTCGGACTTGCTGTCGACGGCGATCCGCACCACGTCCGCCCTGGCGGCCAAAAGGTCGTTGGCCTGGGCGGCGGTCGCCTCCACGTCGCGCGTGGGCGTGGCGCACATGCTCTGCACGGCGACGGGGTTTCCGCCGCCGATCGTCACCGAGCCGATGCGGACGGAGCGCGTGGGGTTGCGGTGTAGATCCATGCGACTGTACAGAGGGAGTTGCGCTGGCTGGTCGCCGCCAATCCAAAATCCAAAATCGAAAATCCAAAATCCATTCTACACTTCCCGCAGCGCCACGGCCGGGTCCTGGGCGACGGCGCTGACCGTCGGCAGGTACGTGGCCAAGGCGCAGACAACCGGAGCGCCGACGACCGTCCACAAGAGCAGGCTCAACGGCGCCGCGACGTTGCCCGCGCTGATCTCGTAAACCTGCGCTCCCACCAGGCGCGCCACAAGCAGCCCCAGGCCGTAGCCGATCGCCCCGCCGGCAAGGCCCAATAGCAGCGACTTCGCCAGGAACAACCCGGCGATGTAGAGCGACGTTTTGCCGATCGCCCGCATCAGTCCGATCTCCGGCCGGCGCTCGCGCACGTTGACGAGCGCCAAAAGCCCCACGATCAGGCCGCACAGCAGGATGACCCACGGCGTGCCGAACGTCGTCAGCCGGAAGAGCGACGATTCGATCCCGGACCGCTGCTCGATGAGCTGCTCGCGCTGGGCCTTTGCCGAGGCGAGGACCACAATCCGCGTCGCGGCCACCTTGTCGCGCTGCTCGGCCCGGGCCTGGGCGATCGATTGGTGCTCGGTGATCTTCGTTTCCGGCAGCGTCCGCTCCAGTTCCTTGCGGATCGTGCCCAGGCGGTCCCCCTCGCACTGGCAGCCGATCGCCAGGATGTGATTGACCTTGCCGGGCTTACCGAGCAGCGACTGGGCGTCGGCGATGTTCATCGCCAGGGTGATGTCTTCCTTGCTGCCGCGCTCCGGCAACGTCTTGGCGACGCGAAACGGCCTTCCAAGCACCTCGACCGAGTCGCCGGCCTTGAGCTTCGCCCCGGCCCACAGCTCGTAACCCAGGAAGACCGTGCCCGGCTCGATCGCGTGCCCCATCGGTTTTTTGTCCTGGAAATGCGTTTGCGGCGTTTCCTTCAAATAGCCCACGAGCAGGACCGTCCGCTCCTGCCATTTGATTTTCTGTTGCAGCGTGGCCACGAGGTGCCGGACGTGCTCCAGCTCCTTCGATTGCGCCAGGCGCTCGACGTACTCCTGCGGCATGTCCTTGGCGGCGAAATCCTCGGCCCAAAGGTCGGCCATGTTCGTGTCTTTGTGGACGATGAGGAGGTTGAAGCCCATCGTGAGCATGAGCTTGCGGGTCTCGTCGTCCAGCAGGGCGAGCTCCTTCGTCTGCGCGTCGACGGCCGCGTGCGACTGGGCCTCCATGACGGCCAGCCGGCCGGCGGTCTCGCGGCGGTAGCCCTCGACGAGCAGCAGCCCGGCGACCACGAGCGCCGCGGCGGCCGCGACGGCCAGCAAGGCCAGCGCGAAGTTGAGCTTGCGGAAACGAAGCTCGGCCAGCAGCAGGCGGAAGGAAGCCATTGGGGCAGGGAGCGAGTCAGGGGACAGGAGACACGTCGGTCACCACGGCGGTTCCGACTCGCCGCCGGAAATCGTCAGACGACCCTTGAATTCCGAGCTGTCCATTTCCTCGCTGACGAGCTTCGCCGTCCCGTCGGCCAGGCCGGCGTAGGCGCCCTTGGAGTGCGACGAACCCACAAATCCGCTCACGCGGTTTCCGGGCGTGAAATCGACGTCCGCGGACGTGTAGTCCTTCGGCTCCATCCAGGGAATGTCCGAGCCGGAAATCTCCAGCACCAGGATCGTGTCGGCCGGCCCGTCCTTGATCTCGTCGAGCTTCGTTTTCTTCGCGCCGTCGAAGATAAAGCCCTTCCCCTCGATCGCTACGCAGCAGGTGTTGCCGCCCGGCGTGGCGCCGACTTCCTGAAACACGGCGGGCATTTGGGCGTGGAACCGCTGGTTGAACGGGCTGTCCCACGGCTCGTTGAGCCGGATTTGCGAATACAGGTTGCCCTCGCCCAGGTAGGGCAGGATCAGCACGCGCCAACTATGGAGCCGCTTGCCCTTGGCGTCGACGGTGTAGGCCGGCGGAAACTCGGCGTGGTCCTGGTGATACCGGATGAGGGCCTCGGCGATTTGCCTCACGCCGTCCTTCGCCTGGTTCTGCTGGGTCTTGCGCTGCGCGGATTGGAAATAGGGCCCGATGAACGGCACGACCGTAATGAGGCACACGCCGACGACCACCACGCACGCCACCGTGACGAGACAGCCCAAGAGCCGGCGCGACGTGCGGACGACGGGCGGTTCGACGGGCACGGCGGCCGCCGCCGTCGCCAGCGGGACCGTCACCCGCCGCCCACAGAAGGCGCACGGTCCCGTCTTGCCGGCGAAGTCGTCGGCGACTTCGGTCTGCGAGCCGCAGTGAGGGCAGGTGAAGGCCAGGGCCATGTCAGTGCGTCCGGCAGGGCGGACCGCCTTCGACACGCCCCGGGCGTGCCCAAGCCGACGACAAAGTCGAGGACAACCCGAGGGCCGGACGGCGGCTCCCTCCCTTAATTTAACCGCACCGCGGGCCAAACGTAAACGGTCGACGCCGTGGCCTGCCGGCCCACTCGCCGCACGCCGCCACGCGCCCCTAAGGTCGCCGCGTCTTGCACATCTTCAAGCATTCGGGCTTGCTAGCAGCCTGCCGCGCACGATGTCGCCCCGGCATCCTTCAGCCCGTCAAGGCGTCGGGGACGATAACGATAATGCGGCGGCCTGTACTTGCCGGAGCCGACGGGACGGATCGATGCACGCCTTGGCTTGCCCCTCTCCCCGCCAGATCGCGGGGTCCGGACCGGATCGACTCGCCGCGGCCCAGGCCAGTCGAACCGAAAACGGCGGCACGGCGGCGGGTCCAACGTGGGCACGCGCCGCGCCGGCAGCACGGCCGCCAGCGGGCCTGTGAGAGTCGTCGGCTTCTCGCGTGGGAACCGGACTCTTCGCAGGCGCTCCCGCACGGACGCGGGAGACGCGCGATACGGACATCGACCCCCATGATCACCAGGCCAGCCACATCCGCCCTGGCGGCGTGCCTCGCCGCACTGCTGGCGCTCTCCGCGGCCGCGGATGAGCCGCAGGACGAGTACGCCGTCGCCGCCGGACACTACGCGCGCGGGCGGTGGGACCTGGCGGCGGAGGCGTTCTCGGCATTCCTCGATCGCTTCCCGAAACACGCCCATGAGGCCGACGCCCACTTCTTCCTGGCCGAGTCGCTGGTGCAGACCGAGAAACTGCCGGAGGCCCGCGACCGCTACGCTCGGCTGCTGCGCGATTACCCGGAGAGCCGCCACGCGCGGCAAGCGCTGTTCCGTATCGGCGAGATCGGCTACCTGGAAGGAGACCACGCCGCGGCGAAGCGCGACTTGCTGGAGTTCCGCGCCAAGTATCCCCGCGACGCGCTCAACGCCTACGTGCTGCCGGCACTCGCTGAAATGGAACTCGACGACGGCGACGCGGCCGCCGCCGAAACGCTCTACCGCGACGCCCTGTCGGCCTGGCCCGACGGGCCCCGCCAGGACGAGTGCCGCGTCGGCCTGGCGCGGGCGCTAGAGAAGCGAGGGCGGGCCGAGGAGGCTGAATTGCTGCTGGTCGCCGTGGCCGACAAGCGAGCCAGCCCCGCCGCCGAAATGGCCGGCTATTACCTGGGATCGCTCAAGTATTCCACGGCCGACTACCGCGCGGCGGAGGAGAAGTTCGCCGCGCTGGCGCACTCCGCCCGCAACAATCACTGGCGCGACGCGGGGCGTTTAGGCCAGGCCAAGACGCTGGTCCAACTTCGGCAATTCGAGAAGGCCGAACAACTCTTGGCGGCGCTGGTCGATCATCCGCAGCAGGGCGCCGAGGCGGCGTATTGGCTGGGGCTGTCGGCGAAGTCCCGCGGCGATTTTGCCGCCGCGGAGCGCGTCCTCGCCGAGGCGGCCGAAAAACATGACCGCCACGAGCTGGCCGAGGCCCTGCTCTTTCACGCCGGCGACTCGGCCCGCCGCGCAGGCCGGCACGCCGAGGCGATCGCGCTTCTCGAGCGGCTCCTGGCGCGGCCGGTCGGACCCTGGCACGACGACGCGCTGCTTTGCAAGCTCCGCGCGGCGCTGGCGCAAGGTCAGCACGCTGAGGTCGACGCGCTGGCCGACAGGATCGAGAAGGAATTCTCCGGCACCATCGTTCACAAGCACGCCCTCCGGGCGCTGGCGCGGTCGCTCACGGAACGCAACCTGCACACGCAAGCCCGGCTGATCCTCGAACCGCTTACAGAAAAATCGGACAAGGACGACCCGCTGGCACGGGCCGATCTGTATCTCCTGGCGGTGGCCTACGTGGGCGAGCAGCGCGGCACGGAGGCCCTCCGCGCCGCCGACGCGGTGCTGGCCGAGGCCGCGGGGACGTTGCGGGCCGATGCGCAGGTGGTGCGCTCCTCGGCGCTCGTGCTTTTGGGACGATTCGACGAGGCCATCGTCCCCCTGCGCGACTACCTGGCCGAACTGCCCGACGGCCCGCGCGCCGCCACCTGCAAAAGCGAGCTTTGCTATTGTCTGGCGCGCACGCACAAGCTGGACGAGGCCCGCGGCGTCCACGACGAGCTGCTGCGCCGCCACGGTTCCACTCAACAGACGCGGACGGCCACGCTCCGCCTGGCGGACGAAGTCTACCAGCAAGGCGACTACGCCTGGGCCGCCGAACTGTACGAATCGCTGACCAAGACCGCCGCGGCAGACGACGTTTCCGCACGCGCCCTGTCCGGCCTGGGTTGGTCCAAGATGCAAAAGGCTCAACAGGAGGATGCCGCCGCGGAATTTGCCCAGCTTCTGGCACGCTACCCGAATAGCCCGCTCGTCGGCGAAGCGGCCCTGGCCCGTGGACACATCCTGCAGCAGCTTGAGCAGCACGACGCGGCGCTGGCCATGTACGATCTGGCAATCCAGCGAGGCACGCCGCGCGAGCAGCCGCAGGCGCTGTTTGCGGCCGCCCGACTGAACGCCAAACTCGGCCGCCACCAGCAGGCCGAACGGCTTTGCCGGCAGCTCGACGAGCGGTTCCCCGACGACCACGAGCGCGACGCGGTCCTCTATCAATGGGCCTGGGCGCTCGTCGATCTTGGCCGGAAGGCGGACGGTCTGGCCCGCTTCGAGGAAATTCACGACCGGCATCCGCACGGCCGCTACTGGCCCGACGCGACCTACCGCCTGGCGGAAGCGGCGCTCGAGTCGGGTGATTTCCCGGCCTGCCAGCGATTGTCGGACGAGGTCGTTTCACGGCACCCCGACAACGAACTCGTGCCGCACGCGAGGTTCCTGCTGGGCCGGGTCGCGGCGGCGCAGAACGACTGGGAGAGGGCCGCCGCCCACATGGAACCGCTCGCCCGCGATGACAGGGACGCCGCGCTCGCCCTACGGGCGCGCTACTGGATCGCCGAGGCGGCGTATCGTCAGCGGAAGTTCGACGCCGCCGCCTTGAAATTCGCCGGGCTGAGAAGGCAGCTTCCCGCGTCCGCGGAGCCGTGGACGGCCGTCATCCCTCTGCGCGAAGCGCAGACCCTCGCGCAGCTTTCGCGCTGGGAAGACGCGCTCGCCGCGGCGGAGCCGATCGCCCGCGACTACCCCGGATTCGACCAGCAACACGAGGCCGATTACGTGGTGGGCCGTTCGCTGGCCGGCCTGGGCCGGTTCCGCGAAGCGCGCGAGGCCTACGAGCGCGTGCTGCGTTCCGTCCAGGACGGCAAGACCGAAACCGCCGCGATGGCGCAGTGGATGATCGGCGAGACGTACTTTCATCAGCGCGACTACGAGGCGGCCCTCCGGGCCTACCTGCGCGTGGAGCCGCTTTTCGACTATCCGCAGTGGCAGGCCGCGGCGCTCCTGCAAGCCGCCAAGTGCTACGAACAGCTCCAGCGGCCGGCGCAGGCCAAGGGGCTGTACGAGCGGATCGTCAAGGAGTTTGCAGGCACGCAATACCGCCCCGAGGCCGAAGAGCGGCTGCGATCGACGCGCACTCCCGCCCGAACGACGCGCAAGCCCTGAACGGATGGAACCATCTCAAAGAAACGAAGCCCGAGAAACGAAGCCCTGTTGTCGGAAACGAACCGCCGCCGCGGCGGATGAAAGAAGGAACGTGCGCTATGAAAGCGATCCCCGTTCGACGAGTTCTGCTGATCGTCGCCGCCCTGTTGCTCTTGGCGCCGGCGACCGCAACGTGGCCGGCCCGCGCCCAGTCGGGCGGCGCAGCCTCCCAGCCTGCGGCCGACGCCGCTGCCGAAAGCGAAGGCGCCACCATCCCCGACCGCAACCTGCTCCAGATCATCCAGAGCGGCGGGATCCTCATGTACCCGATCATCTTCTGCTCGTTCCTGCTGTTGGTGTTTGTCTTCGAGCGGTTTATCGCGCTGCGGCGGGGGTCGATCATTCCGCGCCCCTTCGTCAAGCGCTTCCTGCACCAGCTTCGCCAGGGGCAGCTCGACGCGGCCAAGGCCCTGAAATTGTGCGAGGAAAACGACAGCCCCGTGGCCAAGGTCTTTGCCGGGGCCGTGCGGAAGTGGGGGAAGTCGTCGGTGGAGGTCGAGCAAGCCATGATCGACGCCGGCGAGCGTGTCACCAGCAAACTCCGCAAAAACCTCCGCGCCGTCGGCGCCATCGCCACCATCAGCCCGCTGTTGGGGCTGATGGGCACGGTCTTCGGCATGATCGAGGCCTTCAACGTGATCGCGCACGCCGACGCGATGGGCCGCCAGGAGCTGCTGGCGGGCGGGATCGCCCAGGCGCTGTTGACGACGGCCGGCGGACTGACCGTGGCCGTGCCCGCGTACCTTTTCTCCGCGTTTTTCGCCAGCGTGGTGGACCGGCGGATCGCGGAGATCGACGCCCTGGGGGAGGAGGTCGTGCAGAACATCGCCCACGACGCGCTGCCCGAATCGTCGCAGCGTCACTCGCGCCGCATGGAAAAGGCCGCGTAACGTTCTTTGTGACCGGTCCCGCCTTCTGAAAGCCGAATGAGACCGCCATGCCGCTCAGAACTTCCTTCGACGAGCGCCCGGAAATCAACCTCACGTCGCTGTTGGACGTGGTGTTTTTGATGGTGCTGTTCTTCATGGTCAGCACGACGTTCGCCCAGTGGGAGAACCGGATCGACCTCAAAGTGCCCACCGTGCGCGAAGGGGGCGCGATGACCGCCCCGCCCGCCCGGCGCGTCGTCAACGTCACCCGCGACGGCACGATCCTGCTGGACCGGCAGGAAGTGACGCTCGACCAGCTCGTCGGCCGGTTGAAGAAGGCCCGCGAGGAATACCCTGGCCTGGGCGTGGTCGTCCGCGGCGACGCCTCGGGCGCGTTTCAGCACGTGGCCGAGGCCCTCAACGCCTGCAAGCAAGCCGGCATCGAGGAGCTGGGGATCACGGTCCAGATTGCACGCGGCGCTTCGACGCGCGCGAGGTAACTGATGGAGCGGCTGCTTGACACCCTGATTCACCACCCTGGCCTGGCGATCCTGTGGATCGGCCTGACGGGGATCACGATTGCGCTCTTGGTGCTGATGCGCACGTCGTGGGGGCGGGAGCGGCCGCTGCGGAAGTGCGTAGCGCTGTCGCTACTGGCGCACGCGATCCTCGTGGGCTACGCCGCGACGGTCAAGCTGACGTTCACGCCCGGGCCGCCGCGCAGCGGCGACCTGAGCATGCGCGTGCAGATCGTCGAGGACGACCTGGCGGACGAGGCCGAGCCGGACGACTTGCGCCCCGCGCGCCCCTGGGAACAGTTTCCAAGCGAATCGACGCCGGAATCGACGGCTGCGGCGACCGCGCAGTCGCCGCCGCCGGTGGCCGACGACGCAGCGCCCCAGCGCGCCGCTCCCGACGTCCTGCGGCCCGACGCGCAGTCGCTGCGGCCGATCGACGCGGACCCATCGGCCGCGGCGCCCTTGCCGCCCGACAAGATCGCCGGGCGTGAAACGCCGTCGCCGAAGATCGCCTCGTCGCCGCAGGAGATCGAGGCGCCTGCGCCGAAGCGCCAGGACGACCTTGCGCAGCGGACGCCCGGCGCGCCCGTTCTACGCCGCCCCGACAATTCCGCCGGCGACGCGCCGTCGCGCTCGGCGCAGTCGATCGGGCTGCCCTCGCCGCTGGTCGAGGACACCAGCCCCGTGCCGCGGCTTTCCGATCCGCAGCTCATGCCGGCGATCGAGCGGCCGGTCCTCCAGCCGGTCGATCCGCCGGCGCCGCAATCCCGGCGGGCGATGCGGACCGAAGGCGACGACGGCTCGACGGCGGCGGGGGTGCCCAATCCGGCGACCACGATCCGCCACCCCGACGATTCCTCCGCGGCCGCACCGACGCGCCAAGGCGCCGGCGGCGCTGCGGCGGAAAATCAGCCCGATCCCGCCGGCTTATTGGAGCCGCCGTCGCAAAACACTGCGCGTGCGCGAGAGAACGTCCCGGAACCCTACAAGCTTCGCGTCGCGCAGGACAAGCAGTCCGTCGCCGAGCAAAGCGGCGGATCGCCAGAGACTGAAACCGCCGTCAAGGCCGCCCTGAAATGGCTGGCCGACAACCAGGACGAGGCCGGCCATTGGGACGCCCGCCGACACGGCGCCGGCCGCGAGAAGCGCGTCGACGGCCAGGACCGGCAGGGCGCAGGCGCCCGCGCCGACTCAGGCATCACGGGCCTGGCGCTCCTGGCTTTTCTCGGCGGCGGTCACACGCACCTGGAGGGCGACTACCAGCCGACCGTCCGCACCGGACTCGAGTACCTGATCCGCATCCAGGCCCGCGATGGAAATCTCTCAGGCAACGCCGACACGTTCGCGGCCATGTACTGCCACGGCATGGCCGCGTTGGCCCTGGCCGAAGCCTACGGCCTGACGCACGACCCGGCCCTGGAGCGTCCCCTGCGCCGCGCGCTGGCCTACACGATCTCGGCGCAGCACCCGCGAAACGGCGGCTGGCGCTATCAACCCGGCGACGCGCGCGGCGATACCAGCCAGCTCGGCTGGCAGCTTATGGCGCTCAAGAGCGGCGAGCTGGCGGGCGTCGAAATCCCGCAGTGGTCGCGCGAGGGGATGCAGCGGTTCCTCTTGAGCGTCGCGTCCGGCAAGCAGGGCGGCCTGGCGAGCTACCGCGAGGGGGAGCGCACGTCGCGGCCCATGACGGCCGAGGCCCTCTT
>JACOUI010000231.1 GCA_016177915.1 Planctomycetia bacterium | reverse complement strand
GTGAAGATTGGCAGCGAGCCAGGAAAAAACGACGGGATTTTGCGTTCCCATCATCCTCTGGTGCTCCGTCTTCGCGGCAAGTTTCCCAAAAAATCTCGGCAGATCGGCTTTTTCACAATTTCCGACAGACTGTAGTTAGTGTGGGATTCCCTCGCTGGCGCTTCGGGTTGGTACGTCGGATGATTCGGGCGGGGCGCAAAGAAAAAGGCCGGGCATTCCACGAGGGGAACCCGGCCACGGCTGTCATCCAGACGAGCGGCAAACAGGGCGGGCCGCTCCGGGTAACAACGATTTTGACTACCGGCGGAAGCTGACAGTCCGGAAGCCGAACTGCTCGCGTTCCAGGGAGGTCGTGCCACCCGCGGGCGGTGGGGGCGGGGGCGGCGGAGCTGCGCCACCACCAGCCGGCGGCGGCGGCGGAACCTCGCCACCACCACCACAGCAACCGTGGCAACCGCCGCCATTGCAACCGTGGCAGCCGTGGCAACGACGACCGCGGCAACCATGACAACGACGACCGCCGTGGCAACCATGGCATCCGCCATCGCAACCGTGGCAACCGCCACCACAATCACAGGCGCAGCCACCATGGCCGGCCTGGGCCGTGTTCGAATCCGAACTGAGCAGTGCAATGCCCACGACGGCCAGGAAGAGGGCAATGCCCAAAACAAGCACGCGATTCATCCCAGATCCTCCACTAGAGACTGCTTGAAACTTGGCAACAACAGCGTTGCCCTCTGTCTGGTCCACCTGACGTTAAGAATGGCGATCCATTCCGAGCAGACCGAAGGCCCTGGCGTCCGTCCCATGTCCCCGACAAACGAGCCCTGCTTCAAAATTTACCGTTTGGGTTAATGGTAGGGGCGGCAAAGGCTAGGCTGATAAGGTAACAAGGCAAACATGCATGTCAAGCAATTACGACAAAATATTCAAGCTGGGGAAACAGGGTAACTGATTCCGTTTTTGAAGGCACCCTGGTTCGAGAGCAATTTTTGCGCCAGTTGTGCATTCAGCGGCCTCCCGCTAACCGGCCGGCTGTTCGGAAACCCATTCCAGCACAGCACGTACAATCAGCCGGACCTTGGGCTCCGCTGACGCCGCGATGGTCAAAATGTGGTCAATGTTGGCGGGCAGGAGCGCATCCGGCAGGCACACGTCTGTGACAACGGACAGCCCGAGCACGCGCATCCCGCCGTGCACGGCAACGAGCACTTCCGGCACGGTCGACATTCCCACTACGTCCGCCCCGATGATGCGGAGGAAGCGATACTCGGCGCGAGTTTCGAGATTGGGACCCGTGACGGCCGCGTAGACCCCCTTGTGCGCCACGATATCGTGGCGGCGGGCGATCGCCAGCGCACGGTCGATGAGGACCGTGTCGTAGGGGCGGGACATGTCGGGAAAGCGCGGGCCCAGCGCATCGTCGTTGACGCCGATGAGCGGGTTTCCCCCCATCAGGTTGATGTGGTCGTCGATGACCATGATGTCGCCGGCGGAAAACTGCGGGTTCATTCCGCCGCAGGCATTGGAGACGACGAGCAGATCGGCGCCCAGGGCCCGCATCACGCGCACCGGGAAAGTCAACTGGGCGTGCGTGTAACCTTCGTAGGCGTGGAAGCGGCCCTCCATGGCGACCACGTTCAGCTTTCCGATCCGGCCGCAGATCAAGTTGCCGGCGTGGCTGATCGAAGTGGAGCGCGGGAAGTGGGGCAGGGACTCGTACGGGAAGGAGATGGGATCCTGGATTTCGGCGGCCAGGCCGCCCAGGCCCGTCCCGAGAATGACCCCCGCACGCGGCGCTGCCGACCAACGGCGCCTGATGACGGCGACCGCATCGGCCACTTGGCTGGCGATACCGAGCATAGGCAGCACCGCGGGCGACTCCCTACGACCGTTCTTCGGCGAGCGCGGCGACGAAGCGCTTGTATTCCGGCAGCGCGTGCAGCGACTGGAGGTCGGGATCGTGCTCCAGGTGGACGCGGTCGGCGTAGCCCAGCTTGATGGCCCGCCCCAGTTCGGCCAGGGCGTCGGCGGAGTGCCCCTCCAGGGCCAGGCTGCACGCGAGGTTGTAGCGGGCTTGCGCGTCTGCGGGGCAAATCTCCACCAGCCGCCGATCGACGAGGACGGCGCGGGCCGTCAGCCCCCGCCGCGAGAGAAGCTCGCCCTGGATGCGCAGCACCTCGGCGTGATGCGGAGCGCGGGCCAGGACGTGGTCGAAGAACTCGATGTCGAAGTCGATCTGCTCCTGCCGCGCCCGACGCGCCACCGCCAGCGCGGAGCTCTCGTCGGGCACCTTCGTCGTTTCACGAGGCATAAGCTGCTCCCTGGGATCCAAGCGGCGGGGGAGTCCATCCTGGGCCTCCGTCCCATCACTTGTCGTCGTCACTTTTCGGTTTCTCTTCCTTGCCCTTTTTCGCGACGTCGTCGTCGAATTCCTCGTCGATGTCGCCCTCACGGCCTTCCATGACGTCGGTATCGCCGCCGCCGAAACGTTCGGCCAGCTCGCGCTCCATCTCCTCGTCCAGCTCCTCCTCAAAGTCGTCGTCGAATTCGTCGTCGAAGTCCTCGTCGTCCCAGTCGTCGTCGGTCAGTTCCCGTTCGGTTTCGGGAAGGATGATCTCCTCGGCGTCGTCGGCCTCGTCTTCCTCCCCCTCGCTGGCGCGGGGTTCGGCGAGCGGCGCATCGGCCGCATCCGGCGGAAAGCCCGACGTTTCCTCCGGCGTCGTTTCCGCCGGCTCGCGGCGCGGCTGAGGTTGTCGCTCGAAAAGCGAGGATGGAAAAAGCGACGACATGGACGCAACCTCATCGACCGACTCGACAACCGCAGCGCCTCCTGCCCCGGCCGCCGCTCTTAGCTCCATTCCTGGCTGTCCTATTCCACGCTGGGCGGTTTGTCAAGCGACGCGAAAAGGCAGTTTGCCGGCCGCGAGGCGCTACTGCAAGCGCCCCCGTCCGACGAGCGGCAGGACCACCTCCAGCCGTCCGTTGCGGATGCCATAAAACTGGTCGTGCAGCACGTTGGTCATGTCGGAATAGCCAGGGACAAGCAGCAGGCGGTCGCCGATTTTCAGGGAGCGAGCGGACTCGCCCAACGCCAGCTCGCCGTGTTCGGCCGAAAGGCGCGTGACGCGGATATCATGCTCGTGGCCCAGCACCAGCGAAGGATGGTGGTCGCCGTGGTGCGACTTGCGGCCGGCGTCGATGATCGCGCGGTCCGGCGCCGGGCGGCTGACCACGGTGACCAGGAGAAAGAGGGCGTACTCAAAGTCCGCGACGTGGCATTTGTGGCGGTAGAAGGCGTCCATGAAGATCAGCCCCCCCGCTTGCAGCTCGGTGATGCCGGGGCAGTGCATGGCCACGTCATACGAACCGGTGCCGCCGCAGGAGACGATGGGGCAGGGCAGCCCGACGGCGCTCAGCGCATCGCGCGTTTCCTTCAGAATTGCCAGCGCGTCGCGAATCCGCCGCGACTTTTCCTCCGCATCGGCAATCGTCAACAGGTGCCCTTCGTAGCCCATGATGCCGGCGAGCTGCACGCCCTTTTGAGCGGCAATGAACTTCGCCAACTCGACGGTTGGTTCGCCGGGCGCAGCGCCCGCGCGTTGCAGGCCAATGTCCACCTCCACGATCAGCCGCACGGAGACGCCCTCTGCGGACGTGGCCCGGCTGATCGCCCGCACCTGGTCGACATGATCGACCGCCAGGATGAGGTCGGCCTGGCGGCAAACGTCGACGAGCCGGCGCATTTTTTGCGGCCCGACGACCTGGTTGGCGACGAGAATGTCGCGGACGCCGCCCGCCGCCATCACCTCGGCCTCGCCCAGCTTGGCGCAGGTGACGCCCAGGGCGCCGGCTTCGATTTCCATCCGCGCGATCTGCGGCGACTTGTGGGCCTTGGAGTGCGGCCGCCAGGCCACGCCGTGCCGCCGGCAAAGCTCCGCCATGCGGCGGATGTTCCGCTCCATCGCCGAAAGGTCGATGCACAGGGCCGGCGTATCCAGCTCGTCCATCGAGCAGCCCAAAAGCGGAAAGTTCGGTTGCGACGTTTCAGCGACGGTCATCGGTTTCAATGCGCGGCGGTGATTGCGGCTGGCTTGTCCGCCGGTTACTTCTTCTCCACAATCCAAATGTTCCGGAAGTGGACCGGGTTGCCGTGGTTTTGCAGGAAGATCGGCCCAATGCCCGGCTCTTCGTTCGGGGCGCCGCCCGGCGTGTGCTTCAGCTCCAGGTTGTCGGCGATGACCACGCCGTTGTGCTTGACGGTCGCCCGCGCAGCCTTGGTCTTCTTGCCGGCGTTGTCGTAGACGGCCGCCGTGAACTCCACGTCGTACGTCTGCCACGACAGCGGCGGCAGGCACATGTTCACGATCGGCTCGGCCACGCTGTAGAGGCCGCCGCACTCATTGCTGGCCCCCTTGAGGCCGAACGAATCGAGAATCTGCACCTCGTACCGGTGGTTGAGGTACATGCCGCTGTTGCCGCGCTGCTGCTCGAACGACTTGGGCATGAAGGGCGTGCGGAACTCCAGGTGCAGCGTGTAGTCCTTGAACTCCTGCTTTGTCTTGCACCCGACCATCAGCAGCTTGTCGTCGGTCATGCGGCCGCCGTCGAACTTGTCGGCAGAGCTGCCGTCGAAGAGCACGATCGCCCCCTCGGGCGGCTTCATGCCCAAGGTCGGGCTCTTGCGGACGGTTTTCTTCAGCGTGCCGAGGGCCGCGCCGCCCGAGTCCGCAACGCTCATCGCGTCGCCGGCGATCTTGGCCGAGATCTTCGTGCCCGTGAACGTCGTCGCCCCGTCCTTCGTCTGGCCGTCGATGCGGACCTGGTCGCCGCCGCGCTTCCAGCCTGCGCCGGGGAGTCCGCCCTTGAAGAGCTCCAAGCGGAACTTGCCGTCGCCGTGCGCGATCACCTGCGCGCCGTAGTCCTGCTCCTTGCCGTCCGACTTGAGCTTGCCGGCGTACTCGCCCTGAACGGCGAAGTCCGGGCCCGCGTCCTTCTCGTTGGTGTAGGCCGGGTTCTTCTCGTCGGCGGCCGGCGAACTGCACGCGGCGCCGGCCAGCAACGTTCCGCACATGCAGCTTACGGCGATGAATCGACGCATGGGGGTGCTCCGTGAAAGGGATGATCGTGGACCCTTGGTCCTTGGCAGGTCGTTCAGACGCACCATTGTGCTGTCCGCGGCAAGCGACTGCAAGCGCCCGGCGGCGGCGACCGGCCTAGCAGTTACCGCGGCCAGGCGAACGCGGCAATCAGCGCCCGGCGGTTTCCACGTGACACCGGTCAGGCCACGACGGATAATCGGACACGACCGCTGCGAATTCATATCGATCGATCTAGCGGCACAGGCGGCGCGTGGAAACCCAGACTTCCGACTCGACTTCTTCCAGCCTGCTGGCGCGGGCCGCGCGGCACGACGCCGATGCCTGGCAGCGGATGTCGGACCTCTACGTGCCGCTGGTCTATAGCTGGGCGCAGCGCGGGGGGCTGCAAGCCAGCGACGCGGCCGACGTCGTCCAGGAGGTCTTTCGCGTCGTGGCCGCGCGGATCGCGTCGTTCCGCGGCGACCGGCCGGGCGACAGCTTTCGCGGCTGGCTGTGGGGCATCACCAAGAACAAGCTTCGCGAGCACTTTCGCAAGACCACGTTTGGCGAAGCCGCAGCCGGCGGCACGGCCGCCCTCGAGCGCCTCAAGTCGCTTGCCGCCGGTCTGCCCGACGATTCCTCCGCCCTCGACGACGCCTCGTCCCGCGCCTTCATCATGCGGAAGGCGATGCAAGCCGTCCGCATCGAGTTCGAGGAAACGACCTGGCGGGCCTTCTGGCGCTCGGCCGTCGAAGACCAAGCCACCGCCGACATCGCGGCCGACCTGGGCCTGTCCGTCGCGGCCGTGCGGCAGGCGAAGTACCGGGTACTGCGGCGGCTGCGTCAGGAACTGCAAGGCCTGGTCTAGAAACGCCCGCGGACCGGACGGATTGGCGCGGATCAAACGAAAACTGGCAGGGACGGCCGCCGTTCTGTTCCTGCCGTCTGGCGGATCGTCCGCCGCCGTGCTCTTCATGCGCCCGTGATGACGCCACTCCCAGCAGCCTGCTATCACGATTAAGCTATCTTGACGCGATTGAACGCGACCTGTACTTACCCCTTCGAGCTAGCGCCGGGTGGTTGGGATGGCACAAAGGCGGCAGCCGGTCTCGGCCTGCGTCAAGGGACAGCTCGTGTTCCTGGGCACCGGCACCTCCGTGGGCGTGCCCGTCGTCGGCTGCGACTGCCCGACCTGCACCAGCACGAACCCCAGGAACAACCGCACGCGATGCAGCGTGGTTTTGGGGCTGCCCGAGGGGAACCTCTTGGTCGACACGACGCCGGACCTGAGGAGCCAGCTTTTGCGGGAGGGGATCGGCATCGTCCACGCCGTGGCCTACACGCACGAGCACGCGGACCATTTGTTCGGCCTCGACGACGTGCGGATGTTCCCCTACTACCTCGGCGGACCGCTGCCCCTCTACTGCGAGGAGCAAGTCGAGAACCGGCTGCGGAGATCGTTCGACTATGCCTTCCGTCCCAAAAACCTCGACCTGCCGGCCGGCTCGATCCCGCACCTGGAGATCAAGAACATCGCCGCGGGGCAGGAGTTTTCGCTGCTGGGGGCGACGATCCGGCCGCTGCGGCTTTTGCACGGGCGCTGCCTGGTCGTGGGCTTTCGCGTGGGGAACATCGCCTATTGCACTGACACGAATGAAATCCCCGACGAGAGCTGGCCGGCCTTGCAGGGGCTCGACGTGTTGATCCTGGATTGCCTTCGTCCGCGGCCGCACGCGACGCACCTGTCGCTGGACGAAGCGGTCGAGGTCGCCGGGCAGGTGGGGGCGAAACGAACGCTGTTTACACACATGGCGCACGAGCTGGAGCACGACGCCACGAACCAGACGCTGCCGCCGGGGATGGAATTGGCCTATGACGGTCTGCGCCTGCCGCTGACTTGACAAGATAAACGATTTTCGTCCCCCTCGCGTGAACGGACTCACGGAGCAAGGCATGGAACCCCTCGCTCGACATCTGGCCGCCTTCGGCCAGGAGCATCTGCTGGCGTTCTGGGAAGAGCTCTCGCCGTCGCAGCAGTCTGCGCTGACCGTCGACATCCAGAGCGTCGATTTTCAGCAGCTTCAGGAGCTCGTGGCCGCGGCGCCGGAGTCGGACATCGAAGACCTTGCCCGGCGTGCCGAACTGCCGCCGGCGATCCGGCTGTCGGGCGCAGGCAACCGCTTCAGCCGCGAGGAGGCCCGCGTCGCCCGCGTCGCCGGCGTAGCCGCGCTCAAGGCCAGCCAGGTGGGCGTCGTGCTCGTCGCCGGGGGTCAGGGAACGCGCCTGGGATTCGACCATCCCAAGGGGATGTTCCCCATCGGTCCGCTCTCCGGCCACAGCCTGTACCAAATCCTGCTGGAGAAAGTCGTGGCCACGTCGCGGCGCCACGGCCGGCCCGTGCCCGTCTTTGTGATGACCAGCCCGGCCACGCACGACGAAACGATCGAGTTCCTCCAGCGGCACGATCGTTTCGGCCTGCCGGAGCACGACTTGTTCATCTTCTGCCAGGGGACAATGCCGGCAGTGGATTGCGCGAGCGGCAACGTGCTCCTGGCCGAGAAGGGGCGGCTGGCCCTGTCGCCGGACGGCCACGGCGGGCTGGTTTCGGCGATGACGAGCAGCCGGGCCTTGGCATCTGCGCAGCGCCGCGGCCTCAAGCACCTTTTCTACATGCAGGTCGATAACCCGCTGGTGGCCGTCTGCGATGCGGAGCTTTTGGGCCATCACATCTTGTGCGGCTCGGAGCTTTCGACGCAGGTCGTGGCCAAGCGGGAGCCGCGCGAGAACCTGGGGAACGTGGTCGTCGTGGATGGGCGTTTGCGCGTCATCGAATACAGCGAATTCAACGCGCTGCCGGACGAGATCGTGCTGCGGCGGCAGGAAAATGGCGAGCGCGTCTTCTGGGCCGGCAACACGGCCGTCCACGTGTTCGGCGTCGATTTTCTGGCCCGCTGCGCGCGGCGCGGCGACCTGATGCCGCTGCACCGCGTCAAGAAGGTTGTTCCCTTCGTCGACGCCGCCGGAAAGCTCGTCGAGCCTGCCGAGCCGAACGCCTGGAAGTTCGAGCGGTTTATCTTCGATCTATTGCCGGCCGCGGCGGAGGCGATCGTCGTCGAGACCGATCCGCGCACGCACTTTGCGCCCGTGAAGAACGGTCCCGGACAAGGGCGCGACACGCCGGAGTCGGTCAAGGCGCAGATGATCGCGGTGCACCGCGAATGGCTGCAGTCGGCGGGGATCGAGCTGCCGCAGGACCTACCGGTGGAAATCCGTCCGCTCTTTGCGCTGGACGCGGAGGGCGTACGCGAGCGGAAGGTGCCTGAGGGGCTTGATGCGCCGACGTTTCTGGAGTAGGTCCATCGCCGGACGGTCCGGTTTGACGTATCCTGTCGTACGAGCTGCCGGCGGCGGTCGGAATGCCTTGCGCCGCCGCCCGCGGGCACGTCCACGACGGAGATCAACGTCATGCTCCACGCGCTTGTCATGGCCGGCGGGTCCGGCACACGGTTCTGGCCCGAAAGCCGCGCCGCCCAACCCAAGCAGCTTCTCGGCCTCGTCGGCGGGCGGTCGATGCTGCAAGGAACGCTCGACCGGCTGGCGGGAATCGTGCCGCCCGAGCGGACGCTCGTCGTGACGAATTCGGCCCTGGCCGAGGCCGTGGCGGCGCAGCTTCCGCAGCTTCCCCGGCAGGCGATCGTCGGCGAGCCGTGCAAGCGCGACACGGCCCCCTGCATCGGCCTGGCCGCGATGATCATGGCGCGGACCGACCCTGAAGCGACAATGCTGGTCCTGCCGGCGGACCACGTGATCCGGCCGGAGGAGGCGTTTGGCCGCGCCGTGGCGCTGGCCGTCCAACTTGTTGACGCACCAAGCGCCGCCGGCCGGATCGTCACCTTCGGCGCGAAGCCCACCTATCCGGCCGAGACGTTCGGTTACATCGAACGCGGCGACCGCGTAATTCTCCCGGCCGGCGCTCCGGCCGTGTTTCAAGTCCGCCGGTTCCGCGAAAAGCCGCCGCGCAAGCTGGCCGAAGAGTTTCTCGCGCAGGGCGGTATTTACTGGAACTGCGGGATGTTCGTGTGGAAGGCGCAGACCATCCTGGCTGCGCTCCGCGAGCGCCAGCCGGAGATGCACGAGCGATTGCAACGGATCGTCCAGGCACTGGGGACCCCGAGTTTTCAGGAAGTGCTCGCCCGCCAGTTCACGGCCATCGGCGCCATTTCCATCGACTACGCGGTGATGGAGGACGCCCAGGACGTGCTCGTCGTCGAGGCGCCCTTCGAGTGGGACGACCTGGGGAGCTGGCAGGCGCTGGGCCGGCATTTGCCGCTCGACGAGCACGGGAACGCCGTCTCGGCCCGGCACGTCGGCGTCAATACGCGCGGCTGCATCGTCCGCGGACCGGACGATCACCTGATCGTCACGCTGGGCCTGTCCGACTGCGTGGTCGTCCACACGCCCGACGCCACGCTCGTGGCCAACAAGCACGACGAGGAGTCGATGCGGCAAGTGGCGAAGCTTCTGCAGGAGCGCGGCTGGACGGAGTATTTGTAGCCCTCACGCTCCGCGTGAGGCGGCGCGCGCCACGACGGTCGTCTGCATTAGGAGCGCCTATCGATCGCAACGCTCTGCTCGCCCAATCGCTACATCACGCGGAGCGTGATGGCTACTTTCGTAGCGGCTGCGGCGGCTACTCTTCCGCGAACGGGTTCCTGCCCTTGGGCATGTACTTGCACAGGAAAATGCCGCCGAAGTACAGGAACACGAGCGGCACGGCCATCAGCAGCATGCTGTAGGGGTCGCCCGAGGGCGTCAGAAACATCGCCGCGATGCAGATCACCAGGATCGCACCGCGCCATCGCGACACATACGACTTCACGGTGAAAATGCCGATCCGCTCCAAAAACAGCATCACGATCGGAAGCTGGAACGAAATCCCGAATCCCAGCGGCAGGAAAAGCGCAAAGCCGAACCACTCGCTGATGCGGATGTCCGGGTCCACGCCCATTTTCTCATTGAAGTACAGCAGGAACCCCAACAGCGGCTTGAACGCGAAGAAAAACGCCAACAGCGCCCCCGCGATGAACAGCCCGGCGCTGATCGGACCGTAGAGGTAGACGTACCGCTTTTCGTGCGGATAGAGGCCGGCGCCGATGAAAGTCCAAAGCTGGTAAAAAACCCACGGGCTGGCGACGACGAACGACACGACGAACGCCGCCTTGATCCAGATCATGAACATTTCCTGGGCGTTCAGGCTCTTAAGCGACGCCCGGAAATCGTTCTCCACCGGCTGCCAGGTGAAGAGCGGCATCATGGCCGACTGCCTCGGCCCGGCGGCGACGGCGTCGGGATAGGCGGCGCTGAGCAGCAGGCGGTTATAGGCGGGGCTATTGGGCGCGACGCCCGAGTCCTTGATTGCCAGATACCGGTCGTGCTGCCGCCCGTGGTAGGTGGTGATGGCGTATTCGACCAGCCCGGCCGCGGCGATCTGCTGATAGTCCGCCTCGCGGAAGAACTTGGGATCGTTGACGATTCTTTCGACGGCCGCCGCCAGGGCTTGCACGTCGCCCGGCTCAGGCGTTTGCCCGTCGGGAATCGCGGCGATCTTCTGAACGAGCTTCTGGACTTCCGCCGAGAGCAGCTCCCAGACGCGCTTCGAGGGGTTGGCCTCGGTCAGTTTTCTCTCGCCTTCGACGTATTGGCAGAAGTTGCGCACGTCGACGAAGTCGCCCGGCGTGAAATTCGGGACGGTCGGTCCTTCGAACGTGCCGGGATACCGCTGCTGCAAGTCCTTCAACACCGACGGCGCGTCGATGAAGACCAGCGTCGGGACCATGCGGTCGGTGTGGATCGTGTCGTCGAAAGCCGCGGCGCTGGGGACGCTTACGCCCAATGCTTTCAGCCGCACCTGGTCATTCGTGTAGTTCTTCGACGCAATGCCGACGTAGTAGTCCCGCAGCGCCTGGATGAGCGGACCCGAAATGAATTCCACCGCACGATCCGCCAGGTCGACCGGCGGGATCAGCGTGAGAATGAACACGAACACGAGACCGACGATCGCCTTCCACAGGCACTTACGCAGCTCCTCCAGGTGCTCCCCGAAGGTCATCGTCGATTCACGAAACAGGTCCTCGTCGTACTTCGGCCGCGAATTGGCTTTGGCCATGGTGACACCGGGAGACCGGAAAAAAGGAAGGCTTCGGCGGGAAACCGGAGAGGGCCAGGACTCTCACCTGGCCGATCATGGCGACGTGTTGCCGGTCCCACTCGGCAGCGGACCCTGGGCGGGGGAGGCACGCGCGGAAGTCCTTTCCGCCGCCGTCCTTGCTGCGCCGCATAGGACCGCGGCAGCAGGCACGGCTTGGCGCCTCAACGCGATCATAACCTTTCGCGGCCGGGGCTTCCAGTCAGCGGCATCGCCTTCTCAACGCCCCATCACGGCTTGCCCTCCCGCCCCGTGCCCGATCGACCTAAAATACAGGCGGGGCTGCGACGAATAGCATTTGCCCCGGCCCGACTAAGGCCGCCCTGCGGCGACCGCTTGCGCCCCACGAACCACGACAATTCCCTGACATGCTCCAGCGCCCCACCCGCGTCGCCCTGATGGGCTCGACCGGCAGCATCGGCTGCCGCACGCTGGAGGTAATTCAGTCGCTGCCGGAAAGTCTCAGGGCGGCGGTCTTGTCGGCCCACACCAGCCTGGATCTGCTCGCAGAGCAGGCGCAGCGCGTCCGGCCGCGGCGCGTCGTGGCGACCGAGCCGGAAGCCGCCAAAGCCCGCTCCTGGAACGACTTGCCGCCGGGCACGGAGCTATTGATCGGCGAGGAAGGCGTGATTCGCGCCGTCACCGACCCGGAAATCGACGTGGTCGTGGCGGCGATCGTGGGCAGCGCCGGGCTGCGCGGCGCGTGGGCGGCGTTGGAGTGCGGCAAGACGCTCGCCCTGGCCAACAAAGAAACGCTCGTCATGGCGGGGGCGCTGATGACGGAGCAGGCCCGCCGCTCGGGCGCCAGCCTGGTCCCCATCGACAGCGAGCACAGCGCGCTCTTCCAGTGCCTGCAAGCCGGCCGCCGCGAGGAGGTGAAGCGCGTCATCCTCACGGCCAGCGGCGGGCCGTTCCGCCGCCACTCGCTGGAGCAACTCCAGCGCGTCACGGTCGAAGAGGCCCTGGCGCATCCCACCTGGTCGATGGGACGCAAGATCACGATCGACTCGGCCACGATGATGAACAAGGCCCTGGAGATCGTCGAGGCGCGGTGGCTGTTCGACCTGCAGCCCGAGCAGATCGAGGTTGTCATTCATCCGCAATCTGTCGTCCATTCGCTCGTCGAGTTTGTGGACGGGTCGGTCGTCGCGCAAATGAGCCCGCCCGACATGCGGCTCCCCATTCAATACGCCTTGACGTACCCGCGGCGAATGCAGAGCATTGCTGAAAGGCTCGACTGGGCGCAGGCCCTGCGTCTGGACTTCGAGCCGCCGGATTACGAGCGCTTTCCGGCCCTGGAATTGGGGCAGGAAGTCGCCAAGAGCGGCGGGACGGCCGGTGCCGTCGTCAACGCCGCCAACGAGGCGGCCGTCGGCGGCTTTCTGGCCGGCGAGTTGGCCTTTACCGACATCGTGCCGGCCTGCCGGGCCGCGCTTTCCAACCACGAATTTGATCCCCATCCCGCGCTCGACGACCTGATTCGTCTCGATCGTTGGGCCCGCGAGGAGGTAGCACGGTGGGTTTGCACCTGATTGCCGTCGATATGTTGAGCTTGGACTTCTGGTACGTGGCGATCCAGGTCGTGGTCGGCCTGGGCTTCGTGATCTTCGTCCACGAGCTGGGGCATTTTCTGGTCGCCAAGGCCTGCGGCGTGAAGTGCGAGAAGTTCTACGTGGGCTTCGACGTGCCGATCAAGCTGGGCTGGGGGAAGTACGGCATCAAGCTGCCCGCCGCGTTCTTCAAGCGCAAATGGGGCGAAACGGAGTACGGCATCGGCGTCATCCCGCTGGGCGGGTACGTGAAGATGCTGGGCCAGGACGACAACCCGCACAAGATCGCCGAGGAGGTGGAGCGGTCGAAAGCCGGCGGCGAAGAGCCAAACGCGGCAGCGGCCGCGGCGGCGGAAGAGGTCGCAGACGAGAAGGCCGTCGAGGCCGCAGCGCCGGCGCGACCGGTGAAGCTTGACCCGCGCAGCTACCTGGCCAAGAGCGTCCCGCAGCGGATGGCGATCATCTCTGCCGGCGTGATCATGAACATCATCTTTGCCGTGATCATGGCCTCGGTGGCCTATGGCATCGGCGTGCCGTACACGCCGTGCATCGTCGGCAGCCTCGATCCCGCCGGCCCGGCCTGGAAAGCCGGCCTTCGCCCGGGCGACGTGATCCTGAAAGTCAATGACATTGACAAGCCGCGGTTCGAGGAGGACCTTTTCCGAACGGCCGCCTACGGCGACCCAGTCACGCTCCTCGTTGAGCGGCGCGAAGGAGGAGTTGCGCGGACATTCACCGTGACGATCCAGCCGGCCGTGCTCGACGATAGCGACATTCACAGACTGGGCATCGGGGCTATGTCGACCGTCACCCTGGAGCCCAGAAAACCGCTGCCGAAAGGCTCGCCCGTCGCGCGCGCGGCGCCGGCCCTTCAGCCCGGCGACACGATCGTCGAGGTCCAGGGAACGCCGATCCGCAACCAAGTGGAACTGTTCGCCGCCCTCGCACGGCATTGCGACGAGCAGCTCTCGATCACCGTTGAGCGCAGGGGTTCTCCGGACGCGACCAACGTGGAGCGCATCGAAAAAGTCCTGATCGAGCGCACACCCAAGCGCGGGTTGGGGCTCGTGATGAGCTGGGGGAGCGTCGCCGGCGTTCAGCCCGACTCTCCGGCGGAAAAAGCCGGCATGAAGGAGGGCGACGTGATCGTCAAGGTCGACGGCCAGGATCCCGGCGACCCGATGACGTTTCCGGACCGGATGCGGGGCCGAGCGGGGCAGACAGTCGTCCTGACCGTTCGGCGCGGTAACCAAGACGTCGAGCTGCGGCCCGTGGAAGTCCGCGTCCCCACGGAGATTCACTTGCCGGACGAAGGCCGGCCCTTGTCGGCACCCGCCTTGGGAATCGCCTATCACGTCGGAAACGTCATTGCCGCGATCGAGCCGGGAAGCCCGGCCGAAAAATCGGGCAAGCTCGCTGTGGGAAACCTGATCACATTCGCAGTGGTTGTCCAGCCGAGGGCGCGGGAGGAGGACGAGCGCGGCCTCCCCAAGGAGGAGACGGAGGTCAAGTTATCAGCCGATAAGCCGAGTTGGGCCTACTTTCAGGAGACCCTTGTCCAACTGGCGATGGATGGAAGCAAGGTCCGTCTTACGGTCCACGGCAGCAAGGAACCCATCGAGTTGGCGCCCCAGGAGTTTCAGTACCCTTCTAGGGCGAAGTGGTTCGCTCCGCGGCGCGGATTCCGCCTCAAAGAGTTCAAGGAAATCCGCAAGGCCGAGGGCTTCGGCGAGGCTGCGTCGCTTGGATTGCGTGAGACCAAGGAATCCGTGCTGATGGTCGTGGACTTCATCAAGCACATCGACAGGCTGTGGAAGCACGCCGGTGGCCCAATCGCCATCGTCGGCGCCGCCGCTCACTACGCCGATCGCGGCTTCGCCGACCTGCTCATCTTCCTGGCCATGCTCAGCGCCAACCTGGCCGTCATCAACTCGCTTCCCATCCCCGTCCTCGACGGCGGGCATTTCATGTTCCTCACCATCGAGGGCATCCGCCGCAAGCCGCTCTCCGAGCGGGCTTTCGTCATTTGCAGCTACATGGGCTTCCTCTTCATCCTGGGCCTGATGGTGTTCGTCATCACGCTGGACATCAGCCGGCTGATCCGCTAGGAGGGCCCGGCCCGCGACGGGTAAGCGCGCCATCGCCACTCACGATTCACCACCCGCCTCGCGCCCGCTCCTGGACCGTGTCGAGGCCGTGCTCTTCGACGCGGTCGGCACGCTCCTGAGCCCGGCGCCTCCGGTGGCGGTCGCCTACCAGCGGGCGGCGGAGCGGTTTGGAATCCAGGTCGCGCTCGACGAGGTCGACCGGCGGTTTTCGCGCGCGTTCCGGCGGCAGGAGGAGCTGGATGCCGCGCTGGGCCACGGCCGCACCAGCGACGAGCGCGAGCGGCAGCGCTGGCGGCAGATCGTCGCAGATGTCTTTCCCGACGCTCCCCATCCGAAGGGCCTCTTCGAAGCCCTGTGGCGGCATTTCGCCGACGGCGGCAACTGGGCCCTCGCCGACGACGCGGCCGCCGCCATCGAGGGCCTGCGGGCGCTCGGCAAGGCCGTCGGCATCGCCTCGAACTTCGACTCGCGCCTCCTCGAAATCTGCCGCGCCCAGCCGCCGCTCGCCTCGTGCCGCTTGTTCATCTCCTCACAGGTCGGCGCGCGCAAGCCCCACGCGGCGTTCTTTGCCGCGATCCAGCGGAAGCTGTCGCTGCCGCCGGAGAAGCTGCTCCTCGTGGGCGATAACTTCGAGAACGACTACGAAGGAGCGCGTCGCGCGGGCTGGCAGGCGATCTTGCTCGTGCGCGGAGGCCGCACGCCGCGCGAAGGCTGCCGTGTCACTCACACGCTTGGCGAGTTGCTGAGCTTGTGAATGCCCGCCTCGATCGCGCCTGATCCGCCGTTACGGCCGCACAATCTTGCAGTCGGGCAGCGCCGCGCGAATGGCCGCCACGCCCTTGGCCGAAATCTTCGTCCCCAGGAGCTGAAGCTCCTCGAGCTCTTTCATTTGCTTGAAGTGCTCGACGGCGCCGTCCGTCAGCGGCGTAGCGGAGACGTTGAGCGTATTGAGGTTGCTGAGCCCCGTCAGGTGCCGCAGGCCGTCGTCGGAAATGCGCAGGCCGCTCAGGTCCAGCTCCTCGAGACGCGCCAACCCTGCCAGGTGCGCGATTCCTTCGTCGGTTACGCGCGTCGAGGCCAGTTCCAGCAGGCGCAATTCCGTGCATTGCCGAAGCGCGGATACCCCGTCGTCGCCCACGTGCGTGCCGCTGAGCACCAGCGCCTCAAGCTGCGGCAGCCGGCTCAGTCGCCCGACGCCGTCGTCGCTGACCGACGTCTGCGCGATCTCGACGTGCTGCAAGTTCGGCATCGCGGCCAGGCGCTCCGCCGCCTTGTCTCCCACGAGGGTGGAATTGAGGACGATCTTCTTGAGTTGGCTGAGCTCCTGCAAATGGGCTACGCCGGCGTCGCCCACGGGCGTCGCGTCCATCCAGAGCGACTCCAGGTTCGCCAGTTTTCCAAGTGGTTGCACTCCGCCGTCGGTCACTTGCACGCCGCTCATCATCAGGACGCGCAGGCTTCGCAGCCGGCCGAGCGTGGCCATGCCGCCGTCCATGACCCGCGTGCCGCTGATGTCCAGATACTCCAGTTGCTGCAAGTCGCCCAGCTTTTGCAGGCCCTCGTCGCTGATCTGCGTCATGGCCAGCCGCAGACGCTTCACGTGCGTCAGCTTGCCCACGTGAACCATCGCGTTATCTCGCACGTAGCGATGGTCGTCAAAATCGACGCCCACCACCCGGTCGAACCAGTACGTATTGGTCAGCTCGCCGAAGGCGGTCCGCTCGATCCGCGGCCGCACCTGCACGCTCTCCAGCGAGGCCAGGGCGTTTTGCTCCCGGCTGGCAAGTTCCGCCTTGGGCCAAACCCAGCCCATCCCCCCGGCGAGCAGGACGGGCAAAAGCAGGGCGCCGTAAACGACGGTTCGCGGGCGCCGCCGGCCGCCGGCCGGCCGGACCGGCGGCGTCGGATCGCGCGATTCAGCTTCGGACGAGCTCATTTCCCCACCGCATCGATGACAGACTGCCGACACTCCGGACGTGCGATTGGCATTGTACCGCTCCGCCTGCCAGCCACATACCGGAATTTTGATGTTTCCCCGGAAGGCCCTGCCAGACTCCTGGCGGCCAGCGTCCGAACTTCCGACATACCCAGTTTCTTGGCGGCGCCGCGTCCACCCGCTATCATCGTCGAGCGCGACGCCGGTGTCTTGCACGTCTCCCGGAGCTCTGCCGCCATGAAGCTGGGACTGATCAACTCGGCCTGGGTCCAAGCCAACCAGCCGACGGTTTTTGGGCTCCGCAAAACAAAAGAGCTGGGCTTCGACACGATCGACGTTTTCGTCGATCCGCTGGACATCGACGTCAAGGAGCGGCGGCTGATCAAGGACGAATGCGACCGGCTCGAGCTGCCGATCGTGTCGATCGCCTGTGTGGCGGTCGGCCTGGTCGACTTCAACCCCAGCGTGCGCCGCTTCCATATCCAGCGCGTGAAGGGCTACCTCGACCTGGCCTACGAGTATCAGGCGAAGAACGTGCTGCTCGTCCTGGGCGAGTATATCTGGAACCAGGAGGTCATTCCGCCGGCCGAGCAATGGCGGACCGGCGTCGAGGCCGTCCGCGAGCTGGCCAAATACGCCCAGGACCTCGGGCTGGTGTTGGCTTTGGAGTTGGAGCCATTCAAGCTCTCGCTCGTCAACAGCGTCGATACCATGGTCCGCTTCCTGGACGACGTGAACCACCCCGGCGCCAAAGCGAACATCGACGTCTCGCACTTGCAGCTCTCGGGCGTGAAGCCGGAAGAGTTGCGGCGGCTCAAGGGGAAGGCCACGCACGTGCATATTTCCGATTGCGACGGCAAGGTGCACGGCGATTTGCCGCCGGGGCGCGGCGTCGTCAAGTTCGAACCGTACCTGCGCGAGATCAAGGCCCTGGACATCGACGGGGCTATTTCCATCGAGCTGGAATACTCGCCGCACCCGGAGCGCATCGTCGAGTGGGTGGAAGAGGCCTACCGCGAGACGGACAAGCTGCTCAAGAAACTCGGCCTGCGAGGGTAGTGCCGCCCGCGACTTGCCAGAATCATGGAGTGGCGGTCACACGTTCCGGCGATTCGTCGTTTATTAGGTTCGCATTGGGAGTCTGGGTGGAGTCGACGACGGGTGTTAAGAACCTCGGGAGGCAAGCATGTCCGGCATTTCGACCGTTGCAGCGCGGGTTGTCCTTTTGGCGCTTTGCTACGGCGCCGCGTGTTCCAGTTGCGGCGTTGCCGCGGCGCAACCCCCGCGCCCGAACTCGATCGACGATTCCCTCAAGGGCCGCTGGCGCGGCACGTGGTCGTCGCCCAGCGGCTTTACGTCCTTGCCTGGGCATCCGCCGCGCCGACGAGGACGAAAACGACGAAACGGACCCGGACCCTACCTGGGCATTCACTGGCAGTTCGACGCCGACGAGGGCGTGGCCAGCGGTCAGGCCGTGGGCGATCACGTGTTTGAGCGCGTCCTGGAGCCGCTGCGGTAATCTTGCGCTTGCGCATCGCGAGCCGCGCGCGTGCGGCAAGGCCGCCGCACGCGCTCCGGTCGCGGCGTGGTGAGATGACGCAATTTGTCATCGCGGCCCTGTTCCTCAATGTCCTATGCAGCAAGGAGTTGGGCCATCGACCGATTCCGCGTACAAAGCGTCCCTTCGGCACGAACTTTGCGGCATTTCCTCCCGGAGTAGCTGCGAAGGAGGTGACCCATGTTCGTCTCCAGCCGACATGCGATGACGATGGAGTTCATTAAGTGGGCCATCCTGGTGATTTTGGGCGTGCTTATCGCCCTGGCACTGGCCATTGAGACCACCAGCGCGCCGCCGGCGCCTCTGCAGACGGTGCCGATCGTTAGCCCGTGGTTCGGCGTGTTTCGTGCGTCGGAATACCCGGGCGGGCCGCCGTTTGTGGAGGTGGGGAGCAAGGTCGAAGTGGGGACCGTCGTGGGGATCGTGGAACCGATGATTATGGAGCCGCCGAGGAGCCATTTCAGGGTCCCCTCGGGCGTCCACGGCACGATCGCCCGCATCCTCGTCTCCGACGGCGCGACGGTGATGATGGGGCAGCCGCTGATGGAGGTCCTACCCGCTGCCGAATGATAACCGTGCAGCCAGAGAGTGCGGGACCGTCGGCGGGGCTACGGGGAGCGCAAACTGGGCGCTCCCCGCGGCGTTTCTTGGCCGCCCCACACACGGTGATAAGATGAAGGTGCCGGTGATTTGATCGTTATGAGTCGCGAGGACGGAGAATCGCATGCGCGCCATGCTGCTTTCGACCCCAGGCCGTCCGCTCCAGTGGACCGAACTGCCGCAACCTGTGCCGGGTCCGCAGCAGATCCTCATCCGCATTCGGGCTTGCGGCGTCTGCCGGACGGACTTGCACGTCGTCGATGGCGAGCTGCCGCGTCCCAAGCTGCCCCTCATTCCCGGCCACGAAATCGTGGGCACGATCGAAGCGAAGGGCGATCGCGTCGAGCGCTTCGCGATCGGCCAGCGCGTGGGCGTTCCGTGGCTGGGGTGGACGTGCGGAAACTGCCGCTATTGCCGGAACGCTTGCGAGAACCTCTGTGATCAGGCGCGCTTCACCGGCTACACGCTCGACGGCGGCTATGCCGAGTTCGCCCTCGCCGACCAGCGATTCGCCTTCCCCCTGCCGGACGAGTACGGCGACGCCGAAGCGGCGCCACTTCTTTGTGCCGGCCTGATCGGCTATCGCTCGCTCCGCATGGTTGGCGACGCCCGCCGCATCGGCATCTACGGATTCGGCGCGGCCGCGCACATCGTCGCCCAGGTCGCCAGGCACGAAGGACGCACGGTTTTTGCGTTCACGCGCCAGGGCGACACAGCCGCCCAGGAATTCGCCCGCCAGCTTGGCGCCGTCTGGGCCGGCGACTCCGACTCGCCGCCGCCCGAGGAGCTGGACGCGGCCATCCTCTACGCTCCCGCGGGAAACCTCGTCCCGCTCGCGCTCCGCGCCGTGGCCAAAGGCGGGACCGTCGTTTGCGCGGGCATCCACATGAGCGACGTCCCGTCGTTCCCCTATGAAATCCTCTGGGGCGAGCGGATGCTGCGCTCGGTGGCGAACCTCACGCGCCGCGACGGCGAGGAATTCCTGGCCCTGGCGCCGAAAGTCCCCGTGCGCACGGAAGTCCAGACTTTTCCCTTGGCCGAGGCCAACGAGGCGCTCGCACGGCTGAGAAGCAGCCGGATCCGCGGTGCGGCGGTGCTGGTGACGAGCTGACCACTTTCGTTCACTTGCGCTTTTGCTTCTTTCGCTGCTTGCGGCGCAGGTTCCGGCGGCGCGCGTCGAGTTCCTTCTCTCGCCGGCGCCATTCCGCAGCCAGCCATTCCGTCGCGCCGGGCGTGCTCCGGTAGGCCGGACGCAACTCCTCGGTGCAAACCAGCGCTTCGTCGGGATCGCCGGGGCTGTAATGGTCCGGCACAGGCAGCGGCCCGTCTTCGAGGAGGTACTCCGGCACGTACCGATTCGTGCGAAACGCCGTTTCCATCTCGCGCCGGGCCGCCAAAGACCGCCCGCTAATGCGAAACGCCAACAAGGCCCGCGCATAGGCCCAGTTGGCCGACGCCTCCTTGTAATCGGTGAGCAGCTTGGCTGCGTCGGCGTCGCGCCCGAGTTCCAGGAGTAGCGGCATGAGCACATACCGCGCGCCCTGGTTGTCATTCGGGTTGAGCCCGAGCAGCTCCTGGTAGTGCTGGACGGCCTCTTCCTTGCGGCCGAGCTTCTGCAAACTCTCGGCCAATCCGAACCGAGCGCGCATATAGGGCCGCGTGCGCGAAACGCCCCAGAAATGGCCGGCGTCTTTCTCAAACGTCTCCGGCCCCAAGGTGCGCTCTGCGGCGGCCATCGCGTTGCCGTAGTGCTCGATGCGCGATTGGGCCGTACCGGCGAGCTCCGCCAGGATGCCGTGCGCGTCGGCACAATCGGCGCAGATTCCCAGGGCCTGGCGAGCCAATTGCACGCGCCGCCTGCCGTACGTTTCGAACGCCTGGAAGCACACCTCCTGTGCCTGTTCCAGGGGCGTCCGCGGCTGCGTGACGAGCTCGTCGATCCTTTTGCCCATGAACGCGCGCTGCAGGACCTCGTTCATTTCGTTGGTGTCGGCGGGCGGGTGCTCCTCAAAGTAGCGGTCCATGTCGGCGTAGAGCCGCTCCATCGATCGCCGTTCCGGCAAAAAGCCCCGACGCATCCATTCCGCCGGCGATGGCGGGTGCAAGAGGTCGGGAATAGCGAGCACGTAAGTCGCCTCGCCCTCGAACGTGGTGACCGCCTTTTGCCACCTGCCCGAATCGATTTCCGCCTCGCTCGTCTCTGCCAGCGCCCACAGCAGCCCTTCGAGAAACGTCAGCTCCGCCGTCCTCGGCCGCCCGATCTTCCCGTTCCGAAGTTGCCGCATCGCGCAGGGATAGGCCTTCCGGCCGGCCAGCGGCAGGTTGTGGGCCTCCCACAAGTCGGCGTCGGGGAGGGGAACCTGGGTGATTCGGCCGAGGCTGAAATGCCAGTTACCCCTCGGCTTCAGCGCGCCCGCCGCTTGACGTAACTCGAAATGATGGTCCGCGCGCGAGTAGAAGCCCAGCCCATACAGCAGGCCGCCGGCCCCCAGCACTGCGGCCCATTTCATTTCGCGGGGTCCGCCCGGCTCCTCGATGCAGAGCAGATCGACGTCCGTCAAATGCTGCCAGGGCGCGGCACGATAAAACGCCGCGGCCGCTTCCGCAAACCGGCGCATCCGCTCGATCGTAACCCCTTCCCCTTCCAGCGCACCGGGAACGTGCGTTGGGCCGCCCAATCGCACAGCCAGGTCCGCCAGCACCAGCTCGACGGCGTCCAGTCTCTCGACCACGCGGACCT